>CANLGD010000025.1 GCA_947490145.1 Flavobacteriia bacterium | reverse complement strand
ACCGAGGAAAAAACTGCTGAAAAGGTAAAATCGACACAAGAAAAATTAGATGAAGAAGCAGATAAAATGTTTGAAGAATCTATGGAAGAATTAGATCAAGACGTTCAAGAAATGGATTCTGACAAAAAAGGCGATGAAAAAACTGTAACTGAAACGAAAACAATTTTAAAAGAAAAAATCGAGAATGGTAAAAAAATGGTCGAAGAAAAAACGATTGAAATTAAAAAAGAATTGAAATAAGAAGTATTTATTTTAGAAAGCTCTAGCAATAATTGTTTAGGACTTTTTTAATTCTAGAAACGCTTCCTTTGTCCCAATTTCCCTAGTAATATAATCAATGTCAAACTTTGGACTTCGAGCTGGTGAATATTCTCTACCGTAAAAAATGATTTGTAAATGCAATTTATTCCAAAGTTCTTTTGGGAAAATTGATTTTGCGTCAGATTCTGTTTGAACAACATTTTTTCCAGAAGTAATTCCCCAACGAACAAGTAAACGATGAATGTGTGTATCAACGGGAAATGCAGGAACACCAAAAGCTTGAGAAATAACAACTGAAGCGGTTTTGTGACCTACTCCCGGAAATTCTTCCAATAATTCCATTTTATTTGGCACAATTCCATCATATTTGTCAATTAGCATCTGCGAAAGATCAAAAATGGCTTTCGATTTTTTGGGTGAAAGTCCACAAGGTTTTATTATTTCTCGAATTTCTTCAACACTTAATTTCACCATATCATATGGATTATTTGCTTTAGCAAAAAGCGTTGGCGTAATTTGATTTACGCGAACATCCGTGCATTGGGCAGAAAGTAAAACTGCAATCATCAAAGAATACGTATCAAAATGGTCCAGTGGAACTGGCGTTTCGGGATATAATTTTTCTAATTCATCAATAATGTATTTTGCTTTTTGCTTTTTTGTCATTTTTTAACAAGTTTTAAAAGGATTGAAATATTTTAAATCTTCACAAATATAATTAAATTGAATCAAGTTTATTGCTTTTCAATTTGAATGGGAATTATAATTAAATTTGCACTAAAAAAAACGATGAATTTTATTGATTTTCGGAGTGATACTGTAACAAAACCAAGTGAAGAAATGTTGAAAGCCATGTTTTCAGCAGAAGTTGGAGATGATGTTTTTAATGAAGATCCAACAATTAATTTATTACAAGAAAAAGCTGCTTTACTTTTCGGAATGGAAGCTTCCCTTTTTTGTGCTTCTGGTACACAAACAAATCAAATTGCCATAAATGTTCATGTTCAACCTGGAGGCGAAGTTATTTGTAACCAAGAAAGTCATGTGTATAAATACGAAGGAGGTGGAATTGCGAAAAATTCTGGCGCTTCAGTGCGATTAATTGAAGGAAACAGAGGAAGAATTACCGCTGAAAAAATTTCTGAATGGTTGAATCCTGATGATGTTCATTATCCTGTAACACAATTGATTAGTATAGAGGATACATCGAATAGAGGAGGAGGAGCAATTTATGATTTTGAGGAAATAAAACGCATTAAAAAATATTGTGTTGAACATAATTTACCTTTGCATTTAGATGGAGCAAGGTTATTTAATTCTTTGGTTGAAACAGGAATTGATTACAAAAAATATGCTTCTCAATTTGATTCAATTTCAATCTGTTTATCTAAAGGTCTTGGAACTCCAGTAGGTTCGCTATTGTTGGGGAAAACTGATTTCATTAAGAAAGCAAGACGAGTAAGAAAGGTTATGGGGGGAGGAATGCGCCAAGCGGGATTTCTTGCAGCTGCGGGAATTTTTGCCTTAGATAATAATATTTCAAGGTTAAAAATTGATCACCAAAATGCAAAGAAATTGGAAGAAACTTTGCTTTATTTAACTTGGATAAAAGAAGTAATTCCTGTTGAAACGAATATTGTTGTTGCAATTCTAAATAATTCCTCCAAAAGAGATATAATTATTAATCATCTTGCTGAAAATGGAATTAAATGCATGGCTTTTGGTCCGGGAATGATTCGATTTGTGACACATTTAGATATTTCAGCAAATGATATTTCCAAAACAATTGAAGTTTTAAAAAAGATTCAGATCTAATGAAATATTTTTTTCAATTAATTATTGTTTCAATGGTGGTTTTTTCTTGTAATTCCAAGAAAGAGGAAATTGTTGACTTTGACGATTTAAGTGAAGGTTCTAATAAGAATTATGATAAAGACTCTTCTAAAAAGATTGAAACAGTTGCTCTTTTTTATGATTCTTTAAATCCATTTTCTCAAGAATTAATTGATTCACTTAATTTTGATAAAAAATCAATTACAAAACTTGATACACTTTTTTTTCCTGATAGATTTGGAGCAAAAAAAACAGAAAAATGGTATAGTAAAACAGAAAAAGATTCATTAGTTTTTTTCCACTGGGAATTTAAAGATTCCCTAAGGACTTACAATACTTTTTATAATTGGTTGGATTGCTTTGGCAAAAACTGCCGTTCAATTAAAGTTGGTGATAAAATTGCCTTTTCAAAAAGAGCTACTTTATTTTTAATTCAAGACAAACATTTGTTTTTCATAGAATCAAATCTTCCAATTGATTACGAAAAATACTTGAATTATTTTGATTCAAAAGAATGGCCACGGGAGTGGAAATTTTTAGTGAATCAATTGCCAAGAAAAAAGGCTGAGTGGATTAAAAGGAATGAGGAATAAAAAATAAAGAATTAACAATTTAATGGTTGATTTGAATTCAAAACTTAATTTTCACTTTTAATTCTTCACTTTTTATTCTTAATTTTTAATGATTTTCTCAACTAATATTTCTGTGCCATTTTTTAGCTCAAGAAAATAAATTCCATCATTTAAAAATTCTAAATCAAGTTTTGAATTTCCAATTAGATTTTTAGTTAAAATTAAATTTCCTAGCAAATCTGTTATCTTTAAGTCATAACTTGCATTTTCATTTACCTCAATTTTTAATTCAGAATTAAAAGGATTTGGAAAAAGTTTAATGGAAGAATTTTGATTTTTTTCTGAAATTGATGCTGCAGGATCAACAACTAAAAAAGACCCCATCATTCCTTCATCTTCATGATGCAAAAGGTGACAATGGTACATGTAGGGTGTCATTTCATCTGCAAAAGTTGTAAACCTAGTAATAAATCGAACAGTATCATCAGGCATTATTAAAATCACATCCTTTAAACCTTGATATTCAGCTGGTGGCGGATTTCCATTTATATCCAAAACAAAAAACTCTATATCATGTATGTGGAATGGATGTGCAACCATTGTTTCATTTGTAATTGTCCAAATTTCCGTGTCATTTAAATTTACAACTATGTTTATCGAATCCATGTGAAAAGCCACATCATTGATAAAAAACGGACCATCAACTAAACTTTGTGTTGTGCTAAATTGCGTATCTGGAGCCAATTTTATGTCACGATAAACATCAACTGTAGATTCACTTATTGGTATTTTTAATTCGAATTCACTTGGAATTGTAAGTACAGGATTTGCTGTTTGATCACCAACATTAAATTGTAAAACATTAAAATCTAAGCCATTTAAAAAATTTGAATAATAACCTTCCATAATCATTATTTCACTTGTACCAACAGAATCAGCGCCTATTATTCCGCGTTCTAATTCAGAAGCAAAACTTTTGAAATTAATTTGTGAACCTAGATTATAAGTTGAAAAATCAATTAATATTTCCATTCTTTCTCCAGGAGATAAGCGCACTCTATTTGCTAAAACTGGTGCTGAAAGTAAACCTCCATCACTGCCAATAATATGGAAACTAGCATTGTTTTCTAAACCAAAAAGATAGGTTCTATCTGCATTTCCATTTAATAATCTGAATCTAACAACTTGCTGCGGAACATTTAAAAATGGATTTATTGTTCCATTGACCATGTTTACTGTGTCTTCATGTGTTGCAGTTGCAATTTGAGTTAAAACATCAAAGGCCTTTGATTGAACAATCAAAGGAAAATCGTCAATTCCATATTTTCGTGGAAGAACATACGTTGATTCAATAGCATCTCTGACAATAATCATTCCAGCCATTCCTTTTGAAACTTGAATTTCAGTTTTCATGTCCCCATGTGGATGGTACCAAAAAGTTGCTGCTTCATTTCGCATAATAAAACTTGGCCTCCAAGTTGTATTTGGAGCAATCATTTGATGTGGCCCACCGTCATTCACTGGTGCAACATGAAATCCATGCCAATGAACGGTTGTAACTTGATTTAATGAATTTGTTACATTTAACTGAATGGAATCATTTTTATTAATAATTAGAGTTGGGCCAAGTAAATTTGCATTATAACCAAAAGTTGGCGTATTAATTCCATTAAAAAATTGAGTAATTCCGTTTTGTGCAGTTAAATTATAGTGCTTAACTCCTTGTTGATCTAAATCACCAGAAAGTGTATCAGGGATCAGTAATGGATTTTGAGAAAATAAAAAAGGTGCGAACAAAGTCGCACCAATTAGTAACTTGTAATTTAAATTTGTCATTGTTTATTAACAAATGTTAATGTAAAATGTTTAATTTCTCTTGGATATTTTTTGAATCAGAAATAACGTTAATGTTATAAATTCCATTCTCAAAGGAACTAATATTTAGCGTCAATTCTTTTGAGCTAAAATTAGATTTCGTAAAAACTACTTTTCCTGTCAAATCTGAAATTGTAAATTCATCAATTTTTTTTCCTAAATATTCAAAATTTACTGAAATGTTCTTATCTGCTGGATTTGGATAAATTTTAACCATTCCATTATTTGCAATTTCTTCAACATTTGCTTTTGTAGTAAGATACGTTCGAGAATTGTTCCCGATTTCCGTTGTGTCAGTTCCAGTTAAGCCTTGGTATGGACCTGCAATAACATCATGATTTGTGCCTCCAAGCACAACAACTGTAGGCATTCCCATTCCTCCATAATATGCAACTTGAGCTGCTCCAGTTGTCATTGGGTAGGAAGTAAAGCTGTTTGTATTCACCCAGTTAAGTACTTGAGCACTTGTATAAGAATTTGAAAAACCAAAAGCATACGATTTCAATTTGTTTGGAAAACTTGCCAATAAATCAGCTTTTACACTTTCTAATTTATTTCCAGCGACGACACAAGATCCACAATTTGTCATGAAAAATTCTAGTATCACAACATTTCCATCTTCTAAATCTTGGAACAAGTGATGAGGATTTCCATTGCAATCATCTTGTGTGAAGTCCATCGCAGTAGTTTGAGAATTTGAATAAGCTGCAACAAGTAATGTGGAAGCAAAAAGTATTTTTTTTAACATTTTTTTAAACTTAAGTTTAGCACAAATTTAAAATTTTTATTTTCGCACTTTTTTTTAAAATTCGATTATTGTTACATTCCTAAACAGATATAAAGTTACACAAAATTTCTTTACCAAAATCGCTTAAAATAGATTCTGGATGAAATTGTACTCCAAAAAGGGGAAAATTTTTATGTTCAATAGCCATTAATACTTCTGATTCACTCTTAGCAATTTCAATAAAGTTTCCTGCGGAATTTAATTTTACAGCCCAACTATGATATAAGCCAACATTAATTTCTTTGGGAATTCCAGAAAACAATGGCGAGAATTTAATTAGTTGTATTTTTTCTTGTACACCGTGTTTAACCTCATGTAAATTGTATAAATTTTCTTCAAAAAAGTATGCTAATGCTTGCATTCCTAAGCAAACTCCCAAAATTGGTTTTGTAGTGTGAAAAAGCTCAATTACTTTCATAAGATCACCAGAATCTTTTGGTAAACCTGGACCAGGTGAGAGAATTATCTTATCAAATTTAGGAATTAGAGAAAAATCAATGTTTGTATTTCTCATCACTGTTATTTCACAATTTAGGGCTTCTAAGTAATGAACTAAATTGTAAGTAAATGAATCAAAATTATCAATAACTAAAATTTTCACTGTTTTTTTTCGTTAAAATTACTAAACTTGCATCATATTAATGTCAAAAAATGAAGAAAATAATTCAAATTTCAGGAGCACCAGCTCCAATTGGGCCTTACAGTCAAGCCGTTTTAGTTAATGATACGCTTTATGTAAGCGGGCAAATACCTTTAAATCCTAATACTGGAGAATTAGTAAATGATTCCATTGAAAATTCGTGTACACAAGTATTAGAAAATATTGGGAAATTATTAAATGAAGCTGGAATGAATTATTCTGACATTGTTAAATGTTCTATTTTTTTAAAGGATTTAAATGATTTTGTTGCTGTAAATAGAATTTATGCAGCTTATTTTAATGAAAATCCACCAGCTAGAGAAACTGTTCAAGTAAGTAAGCTTCCGATGGATGTTTCACTTGAAATTTCTTGCATAGCGGTTAAATAGACAGAAGATTTCAATACTTAAGACAAAAGTCTTAAAGATTCAGAAGTCAAGCTTGTCCTGACTTTTGAAGCTTTTATTCATAAAGTCGAATTCATAAACTCATAACTTAAAACTCATCACTCAAAAAAATCAAATATCGATCATAATTGTCAATTACAACGTTGAATACTTTTTGGAACAATGCTTAAATTCTTGTGAAAAAGCTTTGCAAAATTTAAAAGGTGAAATTTTTGTTGTGGACAATAATTCAATTGATGGTTCGAATGAAATGGTGAAAGCCAAGTTTCCAAATGTTATTTTGATTGAGAATAAAAAAAATGTTGGATTTTCCAAAGCAAATAATCAGGCAATTGAAATATCAAGTGGAAAATATGTTTTGCTTTTAAATCCTGATACGGTTGTTGAAGAAGATACGTTTGAAAAGGTTTTAAATTTCATGGATAAAAATCCACAAGCAGGAGGATTAGGTGTTCGAATGCTTGATGGAAAAGGTAAATTTCTTCCAGAATCTAAACGTGGTTTGCCAACACCAAAAGTTGCATTTTTTAAGATTTTCGGACTTTCAGCATTGTTTCCAAAGTCCAAAATGTTTGGAAATTATCATTTGGGTTATATGTCCGAATTTAAAACGCACGAAGTTGATGTTTTAAGTGGTGCTTTTATGCTGCTCAGAAAAGAAACTTTAGATAAAATCGGTTTACTTGATGAAGCTTTTTTTATGTACGGTGAAGACATCGATTTATCCTACAGAATTAAACTAGGAGGCTTCAAAAATTACTACTTTCCAGAAACGAGAATTATTCACTACAAAGGCGAAAGTACCAAAAAGAGTTCAGTGAATTACGTATTTGTTTTCTACCGAGCAATGGTAATTTTTGCACAAAAACACTTCAGTAAAAAAAATGCAAAGTTATTCTCATTTTTAATAAATATAGCCATTTATTTTAGAGCAAGTTTAGCTATTTTTTCTAGGTTTATCAAAAAAGCTTTTTTGCCTTTTATTGATATTTTATTTATTTTGGTTGGATTAGTTTTATTGACAAGGTATTGGAAAGTTGATAACATTGTATTCCCTCAAAAAATTCTTCAAATTGCAATTCCTGTCTACACTTTTATTTGGCTTTTATCCAATGTTTTTGCCGGAATGTATGATTTTCCTCAAAAATTAAAAAGAAGTATTTTCGGTACTATAGTCGGAACACTTTTCATCTTGATAATTTATGCATTGTTGCCAAAAGATTATCAATTTTCACGCTTATTTATTTTGATTGGAACAAGCTGGGTAATTTCATACTATTCTATTTCACGAATTTATTTGCATTTCGTGGTAAAGAAAAAGTTCAGGTTAAACGCTAAAACAAATTCGAACTTCATTATCGTAGGTTCAGAAATTGAAGCAGTTAGGGTGAAAAACATGCTAAAATTAATTAATTCTAAAATTGATTTGATTTATTTGGTTTCACAAAATGAAGAAAAATCGGATAATCAAATTGGAATTATTTCACAGTTGGATCAATTTATTAATTCGTTGGCAATAGACGAAATTATATTTTGCGCAAAAGATGTTACAGCTCAAGAAATAATTAAGTGGATGTCTATTTTAGGAAATAATAAGTTAGATTTTAAAATAGCACAGCCAGAAAGTTTATTTTTGATTGGCAGTAATTCAATTAATTCTGCAGGAGATTTGTATATTTTTGATGTAAATGAAATTTCAAAAAAATCCAAACAGCGTTTAAAAAGAAGTTTCGATTTTTTAATTTCTCTTACTTATATTTTACTATTTCCATTTTTTGTTTGGTTTTTTAAGCAAAAACTCAATTTATTAAAAAATATGTTTTTTTGTCTCGTAGGTAGAAGAACTTTAATTGGTTATTTTTTGACTAATAATACTGAAAGAGAGCAACTTCCTAAAATAAAAAAAGGAATTTTAACCCCTTTTGATAGTTTGAAGTTTACAGATGAACAAGTAATTGCTAAATTGAATTTAATTTATGCCCGAGATTACAGTATTTTCAAGGATTTTGAGATTCTACAAAAAGCTTGGAAAAAATTAGATAGATAGCACTTTAAATCAGAAAATTTTCCTTACTTTTGCCTAATTATTTTTGAAAATTTTATCTAAAAAATGGCACAAATTGAAATCAGACTTCCTAAAATGGGAGAAAGCGTAACAGAAGCAACAATTACTAATTGGTTAAAAAATATCGGTGAAATAGTTGAAATGGACGAAGCATTAGTTGAAGTTGCAACGGATAAGGTTGATAACGAACTTCCTTCTGAAGCTCATGGTGTGTTAGTTAAAAGATTTTTTGAAAAAGATCAAGTTGCTCAAGTTGGAGATGTAATCGCAATTATTTCAACTGATGGAACTTTAAGTGACGATTCTAAACCAGCAGCAGAATCAGTTGCAGCAGTTGTTGAAGTGAAAGTAGAAGATGTTTCAAGTTCTAATGAACATACGAATCAAGAAGTAACTAATTCAAATTCTTCAAATAAATTTTATTCTCCATTAGTAAGAAGTATTGCTGATAAAGAAGGAATTGATTCTGTTGAACTAGATTCTATCTTGGGGTCAGGTCAAGATGGAAGAGTTACGAAAAAAGATATTTTAGATCATATAGAAAATAGAAGAAATGTATCTGCGGCTCCAGTAGTTTCAGTACCAATGACGGATGCTCCTTTGATTCAGGTAGCTCAAACTCCTCAAAATGCTCATGCAAAAGCTGCACCAATGATTATTCCTTCACCAGGAGACGAAATTATTGAAATGGACAGAATGCGCAAGTTGATTTCAGATCACATGGTTATGTCAAAACACACTTCACCGCACGTTACTTCGTTCGTTGAAGCTGATGTTACAAACATTGTGAACTGGAGAAATAAAGTAAAGAAAGGGTTTGAGCAGCGTGAAGGAGAAAATATTACATTCACTCCAATTTTCATGGAAGCAATTGCAAAAGCAATAAAAGATTTTCCAATGATTAATGTTTCAGTTTCTGGAACGACAATTATAAAAAAGAAAGATATTAATTTAGGAATGGCGACGGCTTTACCTTCAGGAAATTTAATCGTCCCTGTAATTAAAAATGCGGATAGATTAAATTTAACTGGCTTGACAAAGGCAGTAAATGAATTAGCTAGAAAAGCCAGAAATAATAAATTGAAACCTGAAGATATCCAAGGAGGAACTTACACAGTAACAAACGTTGGGTCTTTTGGAAATGTTATGGGAACACCAATTATCAATCAACCACAAGTTGCAATTTTAGCTTTAGGAGCAATTCGTAAAATACCTGCTGTAATTGAAACTCCGGAAGGAGATTTTATTGGAATTCGTTCAAAAATGTTTCTATCCCATTCCTATGATCATCGTGTTGTTGACGGTTCTTTAGGAGGAATGTTCGTAAAACGTGTTGCGGATTATCTAGAGCAATTTGATGTAACGAGAGAAATTTGATAACTAGAAATCAAGATTACTAAATAAAAAAACTAGCTATGAAAAATTTTTATACAATTTTAATTTTATTTTTCGTATCACCAAAAATTTTATTTAGCCAATATACTGATGAAAAATTACAAAGTGTATTATTGACAGCTCGGGAGCAAGATTTAGTTGTTGAAAACAGCAGGATGATGCAGGAAGAATACATTTATCATGCTTCTTTAATTGCCGATAAATTGTTATTAATTGATCCAGAAAGTTGTAATTACAATTACAGAAGAGCATATTTGTATTTAGAATTGAGTTCAGATTACATTAAAGCTTTACCTTTACTAGAAAAGGCAGTTGTTGATGTTGATGAAAATTTCGACATGTATTCTGCAAATGAAAAGAGTGCGCCAATTGATGCACTTTTTCACTTAGCGAGATGCTATCATTTGATTCATAATATTGACAAAGCAGAAGAATATTTTAATAGATTTTTAAAAGAAACTTTAAATGGATCACCTTTGATTCCTTATGCTAAGTTATTTTTAAAACAATGTGCAGTAGCTAGAAAAGTTATTTCTGAACCAAAAAAATACCGTGTAAAAAATATTGGTAATATTGTAAACACAAATGCACCTGAATATTCTCCTGTAATTTCTCTTGATGGTTCAGCACTATATTTTACCTCCAGAAGAATGTGGGAAGATAGTGCTTCGTATAAATTTAGAGAACCTTTAAAAAATAAATTACCAGAAGATATTTATGTGAGTTATCTTGATTTTGATTCAACTTGGATGAGTCCAACTAAATTGGAGTTTTGTGATCCTGAACAATATGAAGCAACAATTGCTGTCAGTTCTGATGAACGTAAAATCTATGTTTATCAAGATATTACGGGAGGAGGAGATATTTATTATTCTGACTTTTCTTCCAATAAATTTGGTGAATTAGAAATGTTTAGAGGTAAAAAAGTAAATACAAAATATTGGGAAACACATTGTACGGTTACTCCTGACGGATTAAATATGTATTTTACATCTGATAGACCGGGAGGGTTTGGTGGAAGAGATATTTATCGTGTTGTAAAAATGTCTGACGGAACCTGGAGTGAGCCACAAAATCTTGGACCAACAATTAATACTCCGTTTGACGAGGAATCGCCATTTATTGCAATTGATAATAAGACCTTATACTTTTCAAGTAATGGGGATAAAAGTATGGGTGGTTTCGATGTTTTCTTGACAATTCGAGATGAAAATAATATTTGGTCGAATCCAATCAATTTAGGTTATCCATTGAATTCTGCTAACGATGATTTATTCTATACAACTACTGTAAATGGATTAAAAGGTTATTTGACTTCTTTTAGACCTGATGGATATGGTGAGAAAGATGTCTATGAAATTGAAAACGATTTCTTAGGATTAAAGCAAATAGCTGTATTTAAAGGTAAAATTAAAACAGTTGACAAAAAAGCCTTCCCTGAAGATATGTCAATTACTGTTTCATGTCTTGATTGTGGCGATGGACTTCAAAGAAAAGTTTTTCCAAATATAAGAAATGGCTTGTTCTACAGTTCTTTAGAGCCATGTAGACAGTATGAATTGGTGTTTACACATTCAAATGGAGAAAAAGAATTTTACAAAGAATTGGTTTCAACTTCATGCGATAAAAAGTTTGATGAAATCTACCGTGAAGTTCTTCTAGATGTTGACAAAATGGAGGTGTTTAAATACGATACAACTCGAATTGTGATCAATAATGTAGAAGTAAAAGTTGGTGAAGATTTAGGAAAAGTGATTAATATTAATCCAATATATTTTGACTTCGACAAGTTTAATATACTCGGAGAAGCAGCAGTGGAGTTGGATAAAATTATTGAAATTATGAACGAATTTCCTAAAATGGAAATTGAATTGGGATCGCATACGGATTGCAGAGGTAAAGCTGTTTATAATGATTGGCTATCTCAACAAAGAGCACTTTCATCTGTCAATTATATAAAAGCAAAAATTGTTAACCCTGAAAGAATTTTTGGCAAAGGATACGGTGAACGAAAAATTAGTAACGGTTGTATTTGTGAAGGAAAAACAGAGAAAAAACAATATGCAAAATATACAAAAGAACAACATCAAGCAAATCGTCGAACAGAATTTGTTATTCTTAAACTTAAATTAGAATGAAATTAATTCTTGAAAAACCAATTGCAGTATTTGATTTGGAAGCAACAGGTTTAAATGTTTCCAAAGATCGGATTGTCGAAATTGCTATCATTAAAATTTATCCGGATGGTCGTGAAGAAACGTTTTCATCACTTGTAAATCCAGAAATGGAAATTCCAAAAGAAGTGATAGAAATTCATGGAATTACGGATGAAAAGGTTAGGGATTTTCCAAATTTTAAAGATCTAGCACCTCAGATAGTTGATTTTATCAAAGATGCGGATTTGGCAGGTTATAATTCTAATAAGTTTGATATTCCACTTTTAGCGGAAGAATTATTAAGAGTTGGTAATGAATTTGATTTAACATCCAAGAAATTTGTTGATGTTCAAAATATTTTCCATAAAATGGAACAAAGAACTTTAGCTGCCGCATATCAATTTTATTGTAAAAAAGACATTGAAAATGCTCATGCTGCTTTAGATGATACTAGAGCAACTTGGGAAGTGTTGAAGGCTCAATTAGAAAAGTATTCAGATTTAAAAGGTGACGTTGCATCTTTAGCTGATTTCTCGAAAGGTAGTCAATTTGATTTGATAGATTTTGCTGGGCGTTTAGCAAGAAATGAAAATGGTGATGTGACTTATAATTTTGGAAAACATAAAAATAAAACTGTTTTAGAAATTTCAAAATTGGAGCCAGGATATTATGGTTGGTTTATTTCAGATTCTACAGATTTTCCGAAATTTACCAAACAAAAATTAAAGGAAGAAATGGATAGGATTAAATCTGTTCAAAAAATTGAAACTGAAAATATCTCTCAATCAAAATTGGATGATTTGAAAAATAAATTTAGTAAATAAATAGAACTAATATGAAGATTATTTGTATCGGAAGAAATTATAGTGATCATGCAAAAGAATTAAATAATCCTGTACCCGAAAAACCAATTTTTTTCTTAAAACCAGATACAGCATTACTTCCAAAAAGAAATCCGTTTTATTATCCTAAATTTACTAACGATTTACATTATGAATGTGAATTGGTTTTGAAAATCTGTAAAGTAGGTAAAAATATTTCCAAACGATTTGCGCATACGTATTATGATTCGATTGGTTTGGGAATTGATTTTACTGCGAGAGATTTACAGGAAGAATGTAAAACAAAAGGTTTACCATGGGAAATAGCAAAAGCATTTGAAAATAGTGCACCTTTATCTAACTTTTTTATTCCAAAGGAAGAATTAGATTTGAATGACATTCAATTTTCTTTATTAAAAAATGGAGCTTTAGTTCAAGAAGGTAATTCTAAAGACATGATTTTTGACATTGATTCAATAATAGTTTATGTCTCACAATTTATGTCTTTAAAAATTGGTGATATTATTTTCACTGGAACTCCTGCTGGAGTAGGGCCAATTAAAATAGGGGATAAGCTTACAGGATTTATTGGTGACCAAGAAATGTTTTCATTAAATATAAAATAAAAATGGCTCTTTTATGTTCATTTTCAGATAGTTTCGTTCTTTAAACAAATTATATGAAAAAAAAGATTTATAAAATGATACATAAAAACAAGAAAATGCCTATATTTGCACTCTCAATGTAATATGGTGGTTGTAGCTCAGCTGGTTAGAGCATCGGTTTGTGGTACCGAGGGTCGTGGGTTCGAACCCCATCATCCACCCAAAAAAAAGCTTTCAAGAAATTGAAAGCTTTTTTTATGAAGATATTTTTTTATTGTAAATCAAAGAGATTATGCACTCCAATTGATCTTTCTACAGTAAATGCTTCAGCATATTTTACACCAATTGGTCTTCCAAATTCAGACATTCTTCCTTTTAAAAAATCAAAAAAATCTTCTCCAGAAATTGGTGTTTGAGGTTCCCTTGAATTTGGGTCAAAAAATTGTGTCTTATAGGCCTTTATAGCAGCTAATTTTGTCTCAACAAAGTTAGTGACATCAACAACGAAATCAGGTTTTATGTTACGATCTTGGATGTAATGATATACAACTTTTGGCCGGTGCGCTTTTTGAATTTCACCATTTAATGAGGTTTCAATTTTGATCAAACCAGCTAAAAAACAAGCTTCAGAAACTAATTTACTACCTTTTCCATGGTCGGGATGCCTGTCTTCAATAGCATTTGCAAATACAATTTCAGGTTTAAAATACCTAATTTGCTCTACGATTTTCAAAAGATTTTCTTGTGAATGAGTAAAAAAACCGTCTTCCATTTTTAGATTAACTCGATGTGTAATTCCTAAAATTTCACAAGCTTTTTTCGCCTCAGAATAGCGCGTTTCGACTGTACCACGGGAACCTAATTCACCTTGAGTTAGATCAACTAAAGCAACTTTTTTACCCAATTTAATGTGTTTCAGAAGTGTTCCTGCAGCTGAAAGTTCCACGTCATCTGGATGTGCCCCAAAAGCAAGTATGTCTATTTCATTCATGAGGTAAATATATAAAGTATTTTTCTTTCAACAAGTTCAAAATTAAAAATGCAGAATAAAAATTTAAAATCAAGATTAATTAGTGAAAAGTTCAGTATTAATTTTGGCCCTCTTTACTACCCATTTTTTTTAAGTTATAACTAATTAACAAGTTCTTCTTTTTCATTAATTGCTTTTCTGAAAACTATTTTTCCATCAAAAACGTCCATAACAACAATTTTTGTAGTGTCTAGCGATGCAGATAAAATAGCTTTAGAAAGTTCATTTAATACTTGCTTTTGAATTACACGTTTTACTGGTCTTGCTCCAAAATGCGGGTCGTAACCTGTTTTACATATCCAATCAAAAGATTCTTCCGTAATATGTAGTTTGATGTCTTTTTCAAGTAATAATTTTTTCAATTGATTCAATTGAATTGATACAATTCCACGTAAATTTCTTTTTGAAAGTGGAGCAAACATTACAACCTCGTCGATACGATTCAAAAATTCTGGTCGAATTGTTTGTTTCAATAATTCCATAACCTTCAATTTTGCCTTTTCGTGAATTGAATCAATGACATTTTCATTTGTTTCATCTTCTTTGATTTCGTCATAACTTTCTTGAATCAAATGCGAACCTAAATTCGAGGTCATGATGATAATTGTGTTTTTGAAATTCACAACTCGCCCCTTGTTATCGGTTAATCTTCCATCATCTAAAACTTGCAACATGATGTTAAAAACATCTGGATGTGCTTTTTCAATTTCATCCAATAAAACAATGGAGTAGGGCTTTCTTCTAACTGCTTCTGTCAATTGTCCACCTTCATCGTAGCCAACATATCCTGGAGGCGCCCCAACTAATCGACTTACAGAATGTTTTTCTTGATATTCACTCATATCAATTCTCGTCATTGCGTTTTCATCGTTGAATAAAAATTCAGCTAATGCCTTTGCTAACTCTGTTTTTCCAACTCCAGTTGTACCCAGGAAAATGAAGGAACCTATTGGCCGTTTGTCATCTTGTAATCCAGCTCTACTTCTTCTAACTGCATCTGAAAGTACTCCAATTGCTTCTTCTTGGCCAACAACTCTTTTTTCTAATTCTTCTTCTAAACGAAGCAGTTTTGATTTTTCAGATTCAACCATTTTTGAAACAGGAATTCCTGTCCACTTTGAAACAACTTCTGCAATTTCCTCAATATCAACTTCTTCTTTGATCATTTTAGAATTTGCTTGTAACTCATGTAACTTTACTTTTGCTAATTCTAAATTGTTTTCAGTTTCTTGAATTTTTCCGTAACGAATTTCAGCAACTTTTCCATAATCACCTAATCTTTCTGCTGAATCAGCCTCTAGCTTTAGATTTTCAATTTCCTCTTTGAATTTTTGAACTGAATCAACAACGTCTCGTTCTGCTTGCCATTTTGCGCTAAAAGCATCTCGTTGTTCAGTTAAGTTTGCTAATTCTTTGGATAAAATTTCTAATTTTTTAGTATCTTTTTCTCTACTGATTGCAGCTTTTTCAATTTCCAATTGCATGATTTTACGCTCTAATTCGTCCAATTCTTCTGGCTTAGAATTGATTTCCATGCGTAATTTTGAAGCAGCCTCATCAATTAAATCAATTGCTTTGTCTGGTAAATGTCTATCAGTAATATATCGTTGAGATAATTCTACTGCAGCAATTACTGCGGCATCTTTAATAATTACTTTATGATGATTTTCGTATTTATCTTTGATTCCACGTAAAATTGAAATTGCATCTTCTGTGCTTGGTTCATCGACTAAAACTGTTTGAAAACGACGAACTAAAGCCTTATCTTTTTCAAAGTATTTTTGATATTCATTTAAAGTTGTTGCTCCAACTGCCCTTAATTCGCCTCTTGCAAGTGCAGGTTTTAAAATATTTGCAGCGTCCATAGCTCCATCGCCGCCGCCTGCTCCAACTAGTGTGTGAATTTCATCAATAAACAAAATAATTTCTCCGTCAGCTTGAATGACTTCTTTTACAACAGCTTTTAATCGCTCTTCAAATTCTCCTTTGTATTTTGCTCCTGCTATCAAAGCTCCCATATCCAATGAGAAAACAATTTTTGATTTCAAATTCTCTGGAACATCACCATTTACAATACGATGGGCTAATCCTTCAGCTATAGCTGTTTTCCCAACTCCAGGTTCCCCAATCAGAATTGGGTTATTTTTTGTTCTTCTTGTTAAAATTTGTAAAACCCTTCTTATTTCATCATCACGGCCAATAACTGGATCTAATTTTCCAGATTCAGCTAATTCATTTAGATTTTTTGCATATTTTTCCAAAGATTTGTAATTTCCTTCGGGATTATTTGAGCTTACATTTTCTCCGTTTCTTAAATCCATAATGGCTTGCTTTAAATTATTTTGCGCGATTTTATTGTCTTTTAATAATTGTCCGATACTATCTTTTGCTTGTAACAAACTATAAAAGATAAGTTCCAAAGATACAAATTCATCATTGAAATTTTTCATTTCAGCCAAAGCATTGTTCAAAGTAGAGTTTGCGTCCTGACCTAAAAATAGTTGACCTCCAGTAACTTTTGGATATGTTTCTAAAATTCGATCAACAACTAGTTCAATGTTTTTTGCTTCGACATTTACCTTATTCAATAGATATGGTAAAACGTCCTTGTCAACTACAAACATTGCTTTTAGTAAATGACCATTTCCAATGTTCCCGTGTCCGTTCATTTCAGCTAAAGATTGTGCCTTTTGAATGGCTTCTTGTGCTTTTAGTGTAAATTTTTGAAAATCCATTTTTCAAGGCTTTTTAGTTAGATTTTAAAAGTCAATTTATGTTCCAAATATAAATTTGCGTCAAATTGACAGTTTTAATTAGTTTGAACTGACTTTTTGACAAGTTATTATTTATACTAAAATGTAACCTTTGTTAATAACTCTCGTTTCTATGTTCATAACTTAAAAAGTATGAAAATTATTAAACTAATTTTAGGTGTTTTAGCAGTAAATTTTTCGTTTGCAGAAAATTGTGATTTAGTTTCACTTGAGAAAAAATATACCCAACAAGAATATGTTTCTTTGTGGAAAGATCAAGCTGTTTATTTAATGGGTGAATATAATATTCCAGCGAGTATTACTCTTGCACAAGGAATTTTGGAAAGTGGGAATGGAAATTCTATCTTGGCACAGCAAGCGAATAATCATTTTGGGATTAAATGTTCGAATTGGACAGGCGATACTTATTATAAAAATGATGATCAAGCAAATGATTGTTTCAGAAAATATGAAAATGCAAGTCAATCCTACTTAGATCATAGTATTTTTTTAAGTTCCAAAACAAGGTATTCTGATTTATTTAAATTTGATGTAACTGATTATAAATCTTGGGCACAAGGATTAAAAGATGCTGGTTATGCGACAAATCCTAAATATCCTCAATTGCTTATTGATATTATTGAAAAATTAAGCTTGAATGAATTAGATGAAAACAATATTAGTTCTAAAGAGTTAAGCACAATAAAAAAAGAAAAAGTTGAAAAAGAACTTGTGAAATCAATTATGGCGAATGCGCATACGGTTGAAACTCACAAGAATAATATTAAATACATTGTAGCAAAAAAAGGTGATACGTACTACAGAATTTCAAAGGAATTTGGAATCGGCATGTGGCAACTTTATAAATACAATGAATTTGGAGAGAAAAAAGATTGTTTAGTTCCTGGAGATATTATTTATTTGGCGCCAAAAAAGAGAAAATCAAGCACAGATAAATTTTACGAGGCAAAAAAAGAAATTACTTTAAGAGAAATTGCCCAAAAAGAAGGGATACGAGTTCAACGATTAATGAAAATGAATTCAATTTTATCCCCAGACAAAATTATAGACAAGGGAGAAAAAATTAAGTTAAAGTAACTTTGAACTCGCCAATAAATGATACTTTAAGAAAATAAGTTAAATTGTAAATTTAGTTCGTTTTGTTTACTTTAGGAAAGTAATTTAATTTGAATAAGAACTTCTTTATTTTAGGAATTCAAGAATTAGGATTGAAAAATTGATTTAGTAGAAGTTGAAATTGTTTTTTTTTTATATCTTTAAAATTCAAACTATAGAACTATTTTCGATGAAGCCATCAACAGAACTCTTTAAACTTGTTAAGTCATTGACTAAATCTGAAAAACGGTTTTTTAAGATGAGTTCATCGTTACAATCTGGTGATAAAAATTACTTAAAAATCTTTGATGCAATTGAAAGGCAGTACGAATACGATGAGGAAGCAATTAAAAAAGAATTTAAAAATGAAACTTTTATAAAGCATTTGCCTTCAGAAAAAAACCATTTATATCGTTTGGTTTTAAAAAGTTTACGTTCATTTTATTCTGAACAATCAATAAGTAGTATTTTAAAGCAAGAAATAAAAAATGTAGAAATTTTATACAGTAAAGCTTTATACAAAGAATGTGAAAAATTTGTCGGCAGGGCAAAGAATCTAGCTGCAGATTATGAGAAATTTTACTATTGGTATGAACTAATTTCGTGGCAAAAAAAATTACTTGAAGAGGCTTATGAGGAGGGAGAATTCTCTACAAATTTGGATGCTTTGGTTGCAGAAGAAGAATTAGTAATTGCAAAACTTAGAAATCTTGCTGAATATCAAGTGATATATTCTAAAATTAATTTAATTTTTAGAAGCGGAGGATTTACTAGAAATGAAAATGAACGAAAAATTGTTGAAGACATAGCTGATTACCACTTAATCAAAGGTAAAAACACTGCTCTTTCTACTCGTGCTGCATCTATCTGTTATTATATCAAAGGTTTGTGTGCAGCAACAAATAGAAATTATGCTGATAGTTTTCAGTTCTTTAACAGAACAAGAGAAATATTGGATAATAATCCAAAAATTAAAGAAGATTCAGCACAAAGATATATTATGACAATGTTCCATTTGTTGCGCTGTAATATCGACAGTTGTGATTTTGAAAATGCACATTTTTTTTTAGTAGAAATTAGAGCTTTAACAGAAATAAAAGGATTTAATTCGGCAGATGTTACAATTAAAATTTTTGCAAATTCCTACAATCAAGAATTGGAAATAAATAACAAAATGGGGGAGTTTGAAAAATCCATTCTTTTAATTGATGAGATAGATAAAAAGGTTATTTTGTTTAAAGACAAATTAAGTAAGGAACAAGAGTTGAGATTCCTATATAACAAAGCATATAGTTATTTTGGAGTTGGAGAGTACAAAAAATCTTTATCTTTTTTGATTGAAATTTTAAATGATAAGGAACAAACTTTAAGGCAAGATATTTATAGTTTCTCGCGCTTATTGAATCTAATTATTCATTTTGAATTGGAAAATTATGATTATTTGGAATATATAATTAAATCAACCAATAGGTATTTGTCTAAATATGAAAAGGATTATAAGATGGAAGACATGCTGATTAAAAACATACGAAAACTTTCAAAAGCCTCAAATAATATTTCTCAATTGGAAATATTTGAATTGATGTATCAAGAAATAAATATTTTATTAAATGATCATCACGAACAGGTACTTTTAGAATATTTTGATATCTCTTCTTGGATAAATTCTAAGTTGAATAAAACAAAATTTTCTCGAGAAGTTAAAAATAAATTAATAAATTAAAAACTGACGGAATAATTAAAAACAATTCCATTTCTAAATGAATTAATAACGGTTATGCTGTTTTCAAAAGCAATATAATTGAAGTTTCTATGTTCAACTTTTAGCGCTAAATCAATTGATTTATTTTTCCATTTAAATCCAATTCCTCCAGAAAAAATCTGAGTTCCTTTAACAGGATTTAATATTTTACTGTAGCCAGATGGGTAAAGTGCAAATCCTGCACGAATAAAATATTGAGAATTAAAAACGATTTCGCCACCAAGTCTTAAATTCACCACAGTTCTTAATTCATTTTTTGCATTTTCGTTTTCAACTTTATAACTATATGGAGTATAACTTGAATCTGCTGTTGTTTTGAAATGGGCGAATTTATAATCAACGACTTCAATATCAGCATTTATACAACCACGAGTTCCAAAGATATATGCTAAAGATCCAACTAGTTTTGTTGGAGTTCTTAATCTGTATTTGTAATTTCCAACAGGTTTTAATTCATCAGCAACTGTTCTTGTTGTATCTTTAAAGTAGGAAGTCATATCAGCACTGAAATCGTCCGATAAGTTAAAGAAAGTAGGTGTGTGAAGGCTCAACCCCAGACGTAAATTTTGAATTGGTAAGTAAATTATTCCTAATTTTAAATTAGCCCCATTTCCTTTAGTTTTTAAATGATATTCATATTCAAAAGAATCTAATTCAACTCCTTCTGTATTCGTTGCCTGTTCATAATGGTAATAATCTTCGAAATATTTAGCTGTTTTCAAGCCAATATTTCCACCGATATATAATTTATTCATGTAATTTGCGCTCAGATTAAAATTGTATTCTGAAACACCACCCGAATTTTTAATATTTCTGCGTTGCTTTACGTCCGAATAATTCAAATCAGGAACAAAGCCTCCACTCCCGTTTTCATTTATGGCATATGTGTCCCAAGCTAAAGCAGATGAAAAAGGTAAAACATCATAAATGTAATCTGGAGAAACTTGATCTGCAAAACTGCAAAATTCATCTAATAATGAACTGAATTGCTGTCCTGAATAAGAATAAGAATCTTTGAAATTTTGTAAGCGATTAAAACTAAATCCAAATTGAAAAAATAAAAATCCTTTGTTGTTTTCTGAAACATCACTGGTTAAAACAAAGCCTAAATTGTTTAATTTAAATGAATTAAGGGATTTTTGAGTTTCTTCATTATTAAATGTTGCTTTATTTAAAATAATCGTATTTTGAAAAGCTAGTCCAAAAGTAGAAGATGAATACCTTCCAAATCCAGCTGGATTTATTGAAGATGAACTTAAGTCTGCTCCCAAAGCACCAAACGCTCCCCCCATAGCTTCAAACCTTGCCGAACCAAAAACTTGCGTTTCAGAAAAACGAATTAAATCTCGGGTATCTTGAGCAAAATTAAAAAAAGAAATTCCAAGTAAAAATAAAATTGCACCAGCTAAACGAAAGGATAGATTTCTCATTAATTTTTTCTTTTTCCTGTTGTTCCGCCAGTTGAACCTCCAGTATTTCCGCCTGATCGAGTTGTAGTTCCAGTTTTCACTGTTGTACCAGAATTTCCTCCAGAATTTCTTGTTGTTCCATTATTTCCCATCGTAACTGGCGTGCTTGTGTGAGTATTTGCAACTTCTCGACGCACACTTGAAATATTATTTGATGAAACTCGAACACCATTTTTTGCTAAACCAGTTCCTGAAGTTACCGTTTTTCTGTTCGTGTTTTTTGATTCAGTTTTAATTTCTGTCGTATTGTTAATTGTCTGATCACTTGTTCTTTTGCCACCATTTACAGTTGCACCAGAATAAGCAGTTGTTGAATTTCCCGTGTTTAATGCCAAACCTTTTTTTCCAGTAAATGAACTACCCATTCTTCTTCCTGCATTTATTCCAGAAATTGAATTTCTAGGTCCTTGAATATAATTGATATTTGACAAATTTTGCTGATTTGAAGAGTTTGAATTAATATAACTATTGTTGTAGTAATATTGATTGTAAAAATTATTTCCATACATATTGTATCCATAAAAATCATTCGAGTAATAGCCCCCAAAGTTATTGTAAGAATAACTGCTGTTGTAATATGAATTTCCAAAATAAAATCCGTTATGAAAATTATTATTAATATAGCCATTGTAATAGTGGTAATCATAAGAAGGTGAGTAAACCATAGATCTAATATAAACATTCGCTAATTTGAATTCGTTCGTTCTTCCATATACCGAGTTCAAATTATTTTTAGCTTTTTTATAGCGGTAATTTTCATAGGAACTTTCATCATTGATTTCATCCCCATAACTTAAAGATGGATTTTTAGATACATAAACATCATCATCAGTAACATCAGAAATACTTGCACAACTTGAAATTAAGTATACAAACAAGAAAAATCCCAAAATAGTATTAATCGTTTTCATAAAAGTTGATTTTACGTTAATTTTTATAATCAAAGATAAAACATTTTTTTAACTTTGCAGTGATTAAATTAATTTAAAATAGCTATTAATTTGGACTATTGTACTGCAATAAATATACCAACAAGTAAGAAAAACTGATAAAACTGAATATAATAAAGGTAAAAATGGCACAAAAATTCGCGACAAGAGAAGAAGATTATTCAAAATGGTACAATGAGTTGGTTGGAAGAGCTGATTTAGCTGAACATTCAGGTGTTAAAGGATGCATGGTTATTAAACCTTATGGCTTTGCAATTTGGGAAAAAATGCGTGACATTTTAGATGCTAAATTCAAAGAAACCGGTCACTCAAACGCTTATTTCCCAATTTTTATTCCAAAAAGTCTTTTTGAAGCGGAAGAAAAAAATGCGGAAGGTTTTGCAAAAGAATGTGCTGTCGTTACTCATTATCGTTTAAAAGCAGATCCAAATAACAAAGGGAAATTAATCGTCGATCCGGATTCAAAATTAGAAGAAGAATTGATTGTTCGACCAACAAGTGAAGCAATTATTTGGAATACATATAAAGGTTGGATACAATCTTACCGTGATTTACCGATTTTAATTAATCAATGGGCAAATGTTGTTCGTTGGGAAATGAAAACACGTTTATTTTTAAGGACGACTGAGTTTCTATGGCAGGAAGGTCACACTGCACACGCTACAAAAACAGAAGCAATTCAAGAAACAGAACAAATGTTGGATGTTTATACAGAGTTTTCTGAAAATTACATGGCAATGCCCGTGATTAAAGGATTTAAAACTGAAAGTGAGCGTTTTGCTGGAGCTGATGAAACCTATTGCATTGAGGCAATGATGCAAGATGGAAAAGCACTGCAAGCTGGAACATCTCATTTTTTAGGACAAAATTTCGCCAAAGCATTTGATGTTAAATTTGCTGATAAAGAAGGGAAATTAGATCACGTTTGGGCAACTTCTTGGGGAGTTTCTACTCGTTTGATGGGAGCTTTAATTATGACGCACTCGGATGATGAAGGATTGGTTTTACCTCCGAAATTAGCTCCAATTCAAGTTGTAATTGTTCCGATTTATAAAAATGAGGAAGAACTAAAACTAGTTTCTGAAAAAGCTTTAGAAATTAAAAAAGCATTGTTTTCAAAAGGAATTAGTGTGAAATTTGACGATGATGACAACCGTCGTCCAGGATGGAAATTTGCTGAATATGAGGTGAAAGGTGTTCCAGTTCGTTTGGCAATTGGTCCAAGGGATTTGGCTGAAAATAAAATTGAATTAGCGAGAAGAGACACGAAAGAGAAAATGACTATTTCGCTTGACGGCTTGGATTTGTTCATTGAAAATTTATTAAATGATATTCAAGATAATTTATACAACAGAGCTTTAAAATTCAAAGCTGAAAACATTCACTATGTTGATTCTTATCAAGAATTTAAAGAAAAAATTGAGACTGTAGGTGGATTTTTTATGGTTCACTGGGATGGAACGGCGGAAACTGAAGCTAAAATTAAAGAGGAAACTAAAGCAACAATTCGTTGTATTCCTTTAGATGCAAAAGAAGAAGCTGGAAAATGTATGGTGACTGGTTTGCCATCATCTAAGAGAGTTGTTTTGGCTAAGGCTTACTGATTTATAATATGATAGAAAACGATAGAAAAGAAGTTTTAGGTTTATTGCACAGCAAAGCCGCTTTAAAGCAAGATATTCACTTTGATACTTTAGGGGTTTTTAATAATTTTAAAACTATCATGCAGTCAGAGGTTAGTTTTTTGAGATCTCAACTAACTGACGAGCGAATTCGTATGCAATTTATTGATAAGGGACAATATGAAGCACAAATATTTGTAGGAAGTGACTTATTATTTTTCCACATGCATACAAATGTGTTTCTATTACCTGATGATCATGCATTTTGGAAAGGAAAATATCTTAAAAAAAATAAAGACAATGGTTATTTTGGAATTATTTATATATATAATTTTCTAGCTCAATCAGTTCTGCAAAGTAGGGCGGAAGACCCTGGATATTTAATAGGAAGAATATTTATCAATAAAGAAGGTCATTTTTTTATTGAAGGAAAAGGAGCTTTAGGTTTAGAATTTAAAGATGTTGAGAAAAGTTTGATCTCTGATGACATGTTAAAATCCATTTTATATAAATCATTTAGTTTCGCAGCACAGTTTGAGCTTCTCTGTCCACCTTTTGAAATGATGTCAGAAGTCAATGTTATGCAAATAAATGAGATAAGTTCCAGTTTAAATCTTCAAACAGGTAAAAGATTAGGTTTTAAGTTTTCTGCTGATAATGAGGATTTTTACGATTTTAAATAATTTTTTTTAAAAAAAAGTAAAAAAAAATAAAAAAAAGTTTGCTAGTTTGTTTTTTACTCCTATATTTGCACTCAGAAATTTGAAAACAGCGCTTGATTTTAAAGTAAATCAACCTCAAATATTCTAAAGTTTGGCCCATTCGTCTACCGGTTAGGACATCAGGTTTTCATCCTGGAAATAGGAGTTCGATTCTCCTATGGGCTACTTAGCCTAGTTTAAAAAATCAGTTTAAACTAGGCTTTATTATTTAATCAAAAAAAATAAAACAAAATAAAATGGCGAATCATAAGTCAGCTCAAAAAAGAATTAGATCAAACGAAACTAAAAAAATTCGTAACAAATACCAACACAAAACTACTCGTAACGCTGTAAGAAAATTAAGAGCAATAACTGTTAAAGGTGAAGCTCAAGAATTGTTTCCAGCAGTTTCTTCCATGTTAGATAAATTAGCTAAGAGAAATGTAATTCATAAAAACAAAGCTTCTAACTTGAAATCAGGTTTAGCAGTTTTAATTAATAAAATGTAATTTGTAATTTATAATTTTATAGGAAGGGAGTTTTTACTCCCTTTTTTTATGTGCTTTATTTTTTAGCAAGATAAATATCTATACCTATAAATGTCAAAACTTTTGAGGATTTATGAATAAATCCGAGTAAGTCTGGGATAAAGTCAATAACCTGTGGATTTTAAAAAAAAAAAGCAAGAATGAATCAAGGTAAGATTTGTTATTACATCCCCATTTGTCTAGCTAAGCATTGTAAATGGTTTCTGCTTTTGCAGGAATTTTTGTAATTATTTCAAATTTGAATTACATATGTCAAGTTTATTAAACGAATGAACACGTAAAAATTAAATCAAATCAAATTAAAAATAAATTATTCGGCCATAAAAATCTTGTATTTTCTATTTTTGAAATACACATTTTCTAAATGTCCCATTTTTGTTTTCTCATCATTAATTAAATGAACGTGCATAAATGTATCGTGATGTGTGAAAATTCGTTGGTGCTTTTTGGAAAAATAACCAATTAATGTCACTTTTTCATTTTCAATAAAATAATTAATCATTCCTTCATGAGCTTCCGCTGGTGAACTAACTTTTCTCCCTTTAGGCAAATTTACAATGTGAAACCAAGCTGAATCAATTTCTGCTACAATTTTAAAAGTAAATGCTTTGTCAATATTTTTTGTTTTTTCAATTAAAAACATTTCTAAATCACGTTCATCTTTTAATGTTTTAGCTGATTTCAACTCTTTCCATTTATTTACAGTTGAATAAACGAAAAAAGGCGCTTTTATTTTGAAATTCTCTCTCACTTGTAATGTGGAATCTGTCAAAACCTTTGATTGATATGCTTTTCCATCAAAAATTAAGATTTCACTTTGGAGAAATTCTTCTGGACCAAGACCATACAAGTGCTTTTTATTTGAAAGAGAATCCAAGTAAATATTTCCTTCGAGCTTCCCTTTTCGCATCACATTTTTCATTGCACCAACATGATTAACTTTAGAATTTAAATTTTTTTTGACATTTTTTTGAGAATTATTAGAACAACTTATTGTGATAAGAAGAAGTACTAAAGCAAAATGATTAATTTTCATATGGTAAATTTTTATCTAAATTTTATTTTTTAAATCTGAATAGAATGATCAATGCAGAAAATAAAGTTATGATTGCAATAAATAAAATGGCTGCATTTAAGTTAAAAATATCAGCAATAATTCCCGTTAAAATTGCTCCAAAAGCATAACCTAAATCTCTCCAGAGTCGAAAAATTCCGATACTTTTTGCTCTGTCTTCAGGATGTGTATTTTCGGCAATCGTTGCTAAAAAAGTAGGATAAACCAAAGCCGTACCAAAACCCAAAGCAACAGATAAAATCACAAATAACGGAAGTGTTTCAGCGATAAAAAAACCAAACAATGCCAAAGCTTGCAGAAACATTCCCATAAATAACAGGTTTTTCTTAGGGAATTTATCAGCCATTTTCCCGGTAAAAAGTTGTCCTAAGCCCCAAACGGCTGGATAAATTGCAGTAATCATTCCAATTTGTGCAATATTAAAGTGACGTTGAGACAAAATAATAGGAAAAATCCCCCAAACCATACCGTCATTCAAATTGTTCACCAATCCAGCTTGAGTAACTGTTCCCAAGATTTTGTGTCGCCAAGTTGTGTCTAAAAAAACACGTTTTAATTTAGGAATTGAACTCGTTGTTTTTTCAAGTTGAACATGAGATCTTGTATCTTTAATCAGAAAAAAACTTGAGAATAAACCCAAGAAAACCAAGCCGATTCCAATGTAAAATGGGTAAGGTCGAATTCCGTATTCACTGGCAATATATCCAGAGAAAAAAGCTACAAGGGCAACCGCAATATATCCAGCAAATTCGTTTAAGCCCATGGCAAAACCGCGCTGTTTGTCGCCAACCAAATCAATTTTCATTACAACAGTGCTCGACCAAGTCAAACCTTGATTAATTCCCAATAAAACATTTGCAAAAACAATCCAATTCCAATGATTGCCATAAATCATTATAAAAGGTATCGGAATAGCGACAAGCCATCCAATAACAAGTAAATTTTTTCTACCCCAACCATTTGCGAAAGTTCCAGTAAAATAGTTTGTCAATGCTTTCACAATTCCAAAAACTACGATAAAAGATAAAATGGCTGAATTTGCCGCAATGTGAAATTCTTTTTCAGCTAATTCTGGAATGATTGAACGCTCTAAACCAACCATTCCGCCCACAAATGCATTCACAATTACTAATAATGTAAATTGCTTCCAGTTTTCTTTCAGTCCTAATTGAATGGGCTTCATTAAAATCACTATAAATTTAGTTGTAAAAATAAGGATTAATTGAAAAGGAGATTAATAAAATTAAATTTAAATCCTTAAATTTGCACATCAAATAACAAAAGGCAAGATTAAAATGAAATTACACGATATTAGAAAGCATTTCTTCGATTTTTTTGAAAGTAAAGGACATCAAATCGTTCCTTCAGCACCTATGGTTGTGAAAAATGACCCAACACTGATGTTTACGAATGCTGGAATGAATCAATTTAAAGATTATTTCCTTGGAAATGCTGTCGCTAAAAACAAACGTGTTGCAAATACGCAAAAATGCCTGCGTGTTTCCGGTAAACACAATGATTTAGAAGAAGTTGGAGTTGATACTTACCATCATACCATGTTTGAAATGCTTGGAAATTGGTCCTTTGGAGATTATTTCAAAGAAGATGCAATTTCCTGGGCGTGGGAACTTTTAACAGATGTTTATAAAATCCCTAAAGATCAATTGTATGTGACAGTATTTGAAGGAGATACAAAAGATAATGTCCCTCAAGATACAGAAAGTTACGAAATTTGGAAACGTTTTATCACAGAAGATCGCATCATTTTAGCTTCAAAAAAAGATAATTTTTGGGAAATGGGCGATACGGGACCATGTGGACCGTGTTCAGAAATTCATGTTGATATTCGTCCAAAAGCTGATAGAGAAGAAATTGATGGAAAAACACTTGTAAACAATGATCATCCGCAAGTTGTAGAAATTTGGAACAATGTTTTCATGCAATTCAACAGAAAAGCAGATGGAAGTTTGGAAAAACTACCTGCAACACATGTTGATACGGGAATGGGATTGGAACGTTTAGCAATGGCTTTACAAGGAAAAACGTCCAATTATGATACCGATTTATTTCAAACTTTAATTCAACACATTGCTCAACTTTCAGGAGTAAAATATGGTGAGAAAGAAGAAACAGATATTGCATTGCGCGTAATTGCTGATCACATTCGAGCGATCGCTTTCTCAATTGCTGACGGACAAATTCCATCAAATACAGGTGCTGGTTATGTTATTCGTAGAATTTTGCGAAGAGCAGTTCGTTATGGTTACCAAACTTTAGGTTTGAAAGAACCATTTATGTCAGGATTATCAGTAATTTTAGGAAAAGCAATGGGAGAATCTTTCCCAGAATTATTGAAGCAAAAAGACATTATTGAAAAAGTAATTTTTGAAGAAGAAACGAGTTTTTTCAGAACTTTAGAACAAGGCTTGAAGAGAATTGATTTATTGATTCAAGATGCAAAGAAGAATAATAAAACGACTTTACAAGGATCAGCAATTTTTGAATTATTTGACACTTTTGGTTTTCCATTGGATTTAACTTCATTGATTGCTAGAGAAAATAATTTAGCTGTTGACGAAGAAGGATTTAACAAAGAATTAAATCAGCAGAAAGTACGTTCTCGTGCAGCAACTTCTATTGAAACTGCTGATTGGGTGCAAGTTATTCCTGATGTTGAAACTGAATTTGTTGGTTACGATTCAATACAAGCAGAAGCGAAAATTGTGAAATATCGAAAAGTCATTCAGAATAAAAAAGAGTTTTTTCAATTGGTTTTAGATAAAACACCATTTTATCCAGAAGGCGGAGGACAAGTTGGAGATTCAGGTGTTTTAGAAAGTTCAAATGTGAAAATTAATATATTTGATACTAAAAAGGAAAATGGATTAATTGTTCATTTAACAGATAGATTATCAGATGATTTAATTCAATCATTTAAAGCAAAGATTAATACGGATAAAAGAGTTTTAACGACATCAAATCACTCAGCGACGCATCTATTGCATTACGCTTTGAGAACTGTTTTAGGAACGCATGTTGAACAAAAAGGTTCTTTGGTAAATCCAAATTATTTGCGTTTTGACTTTTCCCATTTTGCAAAAATAACGGATGAAGAGTTAGAAAAAATTGAAAAATTAGTTCGTCAACAAATAAAAGCAAATATTCACTTGGACGAAGCGCGAGATTTACCAATTGCAGAAGCAGAGAAATCTGGAGCGATGATGCTTTTCGGTGAAAAGTATGGAGATAAAGTTCGATTAATTCAATTTGGAGATTCAAAAGAATTATGCGGAGGAACACATGTTTCAGAAACAGGGAAAATTGGTTTATTTAAAATTACTTCTGAATCAGCAGTCGCTGCAGGAATTAGAAGAATCGAAGCAATTACAAATGATATAGCAGAAATTTATTTTGAAGAAAAAGCAAGTAAATTAGATCGGATTTCTGAAATCTTCAAGAATCCAAAAGATGTAGAACTAACAATTGAAGATTTACTTAATAAAAATCAGTTGTTAACTAAACAAATTGAAGCTTTTCAAAGAGAAAAAGCAAAATTGGTAAAAGAAGAATTAAAAACCAAAATCACTGTCAAAAATGGGATTTCACTTCTTTCAGAAAAAATTCATTTGGATGCCGCTTCTGTAAAGGACATTTTGTTTCAACTTAAATCTGAAGTTGAAAATTTCGCTGGAATTATTGGAGCAATTGAAGGAGATAAATGCAGTTTAAGCATTATTTTTTCTGATTCAATTGTAGAAAGTAAAAAATTAGATGCAGGAAAAATTATCCGTGAAATTTCAAAAAACATCAACGGTGGTGGAGGAGGACAAGCGTTTTTCGCAACTGCTGGTGGTAAAAATCCAAATGGAATCGAAAAAGCGTTTGAAGATTTTAATAAGGAGTTTTGAAAAAACTTTTTTTTACAACATTGATTATTCTTTTTAATTAACATTATATTCTCTATGTATTTTTTATCTTTGTATTCAAACATTAGAAGTTGAAAGTTTTAATAATTAATTATTATTGGCCACCATGCGGTACAGCCGGAGTTCACCGTTGGTTAAAGTTCTCAAAATACTTAAAGGAATTTGATATTGAACCTATTTTGTACGTGCCAGAAAACCCATCTTATTCTCTTGTTGATGAAAATTTATTAACAGAGACAGAGGGAATTCAGGTTTTAAAAAATAAGATTTCCGAGCCTTTCACTTTTTATCAACGTTTTACAGGTCAAAAAAGCATCAATACTGGTTTTATTTCTGAAAAAAAGGAAGATAAGAATTGGAAAAAGGAACTTGCCATCTGGATCAGAGGAAATTTTTTCATCCCTGATGCTCGAGTTTTTTGGGTAAAACCATCTGTTAAATATCTTTCAAATTATTTGAAAAACAATAAAATTGACTTTATAATCTCTACTGGTCCGCCACATAGTTTGCACCTAATTGCAGAAAAATTACAAAAGAAATTTAATATTCCTTGGATGGCGGATTTTAGAGATCCTTGGACAACGATGGACTATTATTCTAAAATGAAAATATCCTATTTGGCAGATAAAAAGCATCACAGATTGGAAAAGAAAGTAGTAACAGAAGCAAATATTGTTACTGTTGTTGCAAGTCAAATGAAAAAAGAATTTGATGAAAAGTACAAAATAGACACTAATTTACTTTTTACAGGTTTCGACGAGGAAGTTTCTAATTTTGAAATCGATGAAAGTAAATGGTATAATAATTTGACCATAACGCACGTTGGAACTTTACTAAAAGATCGCAATCCAAAAATATTGTGGAAAGTTTTGGCAGAATTGAAAAATGAAAATCCACAAGTTTATAATTCCATAAAAATTAATCTAGTGGGACGTGTTGATAATACGATTTTGGAAGAATTGACCGATCTTTCTATTTTAGATCGAATTAATCTTATAGGAAATGTATCTCATTTTGAATCCATTAAATTTCAAAAAGAGGCATCAGTATTGCTATTAAGCATCGATAATATAGCAAATAGTGAATTTGTTGTAACCAGTAAACTTTTTGAATACCTAGGAGTTAAACGACCTATATTGTGCATCGGAAATGAAAAAGGCGATGTTCATGAAATTATTTCAAAACTTGAAAATTCATATGTGGTAGGATTTTCAGATTCAAATAATTTAAAAGATAAAATCTTTACATATTATGATAAAATGAAAAATGAAACTTTACCTCTTATAAAAGGGGGTGAAACTTTTTCAATTCAGAATAGAACAAAAGATTTAGCTGATTTATTAAGAAAAAATATACAATGATAAAAATAATCACTTTAGTAGGTGCAAGACCTCAATTGATTAAAGCCTCAGCAATTAGCAGAGAAATCAAGAAATCATTTCATAATCAAATTGAAGAGATAATTGTTCATACGGGACAGCATTATGACGAAAATATGTCAAATGTTTTTTTTCAGGAGTTGGAAATCCCAAAAGAAAAGTATAATTTACAAGTAGGTTCTGGTTCTCACGCTTTTCAAACTGCAAATATAATGCTCAAATTTGAAAAGATTTTGATTGATGAAAAACCAGACTATTTGCTTCTATATGGTGATACGAATTCTACCATTGCTGCTGCATTAACTGCCGCAAAAATATTTATACCAATCATTCACATCGAAGCAGGAGTAAGGGGCTATAACAAAAATTTTCCTGAGGAAATAAATAGAATATTGACAGATCATTTAAGTACTTTACTTTTTACTCCCACTATTTCAGGTTACGAATCATTGGAAAAAGAAGGATTTAAATTTAATGAAGCAAAAAAAATATCCAATAATAATCCTGCTTATTATTTATGTGGGGATATTATGTACGATAACACCTTGTTTTTTGGTCAAAAAATGAGTCGAACTTATTTAGAAGATAAATTTAATATAAAGAAGTCATACTGCTTGCTGACTATGCATCGACCATCAAATGTGGATGATCCAAGAAATTTGGCAAATATTCTTAATGCAATAATTGATATTTCTGAAAAACACGATTTAGATATTATTTTTCCTGTTCATCCGAGAACTAAAAATGTGATTGAACACCTTGCAGATAAAGTACTTAGCAATAAAATACTGAATCATAAAAATATAAAGATGTTGCCACCAGCTTCTTTCATTGAAATGATTGCTTTGGAAAAATATTCTGAAATCGTTATAACCGATTCGGGAGGAGTTCAAAAGGAAGCTTTTTTTCTAGAAAGACCATGTTTAATAATGCTAGAAGAGACACCTTGGGTAGAATTGATTGATAGCGGCTGTGCAAAATTGGTAGGAAGTGACAAAGAATTAATTAAAAATGAATTTGATAATTTCTATGTAAATGCTGATAAATTACTGTACGAAAATCTTTATGGAGACGGAAATTCAAGTAATTTCATATTGAACAAGATTGTCGAATGTAATCTTTTAAAGTAATATTATTAACCTAAGTTCAATTATTAATTTAGATTTACTTCGTTGCTAATTTGCGGTCAGAAAACATTTTTTAATGGAAAAGACAAGGCAGTTTTGTAAGTAACGAAATAAGACTTTTAGTTTTAAGCGGCCTGAATATCAATAAATTTAATAATTAGCAGTGTAATTTAAGAGAAGGAGGCAGGTTTTAATAATTTTAATTTTATCTAAAAAGGCAAATAAATTACATATCTCTTCTTCAAGGAGAGAATTTATTTCAGATCAATAAAAATCGAAATTTAAAATAAAAAAATCTATCTTCCTTTCAAATTCAACGACCTTAAGCAGCTCAGATCTATATTATTTCTATTTTTACATCAAAAAAACTTTGCAAAATTTCATTTCAATATCTAAAAAAGCACGATTTTGGGCCTTAGGAAACCCAAATTCAGAAAAAATAATCTATGTTTTACATGGTTATGGACAACTTGCCGAATATTTTATAAAGAATTTTGAACCTTTAGTTGAGTTGGGTTTTTATGTTGTGGCACCAGAAGGAACGCAACGGTTTTATTTGAATGGAACTTCTGGAAGAGTTGGTGCATCTTGGATGACAAAAGAATTACGAGAAATTGATATAGAGGAAAATAATTCTTATTTAGAAAGTCTTCATGCAGAAATTTCAAGATTAAATAGTTATAAATCAATTTCTTTACTTGGGTTTTCTCAAGGTGGAGCGACTGCAAGTCGGTGGAAATTTACAAGTAAAATTAACTTCTCACATTTTATTTTGTGGGCTTGCGTTTTTCCAGATGATGTAAAAATTGCTTTTGAAGAAAAAACTGAATTTAAATCTAAAAAGACTTTTGTTGTGGGGCAAAAAGATGAATATTTTAATTCAGAAAATTTATTGAAAGTAACTGATTTTTATAAAAAAAATAATTTCGAAGTTTTTTTATTTGATGGAGAGCATAAAATTGATTTGAAAACACTACTTTTGGTTTGTAATATTTAAATCTTTTACAAATGAAATTTTTACTGATTTTCACTTTTTTATCGAATTCACTTTTTACCTTTTCACAAACAGAACTTGGTTTGGATTGCTTCGCAAATGCCTCCTCTTTTGGTGGGTCTTTTGGAGTAGGATTGAAATATGGAATTGTTAAAAATGAAAATATAATTTTTGGTCCTTCACTTAGAATTCAGCGTTCTTGGTCAAATTTTTATGGACAAAAATATGGTTTCACAATTTATGGCGGTGGAGGTTTTGTCCATTACCGCTTAAATAATAGTTTATTTGCTGGAGCAGAATTTGAAGTTTTAAAAAGTCCTTTTCAATACAATAATTTATATTCACCTAAAAGATGGGTTCCAACATGTTTTATCGGTGGTGGATTTTCTCATGAATTCGTAAACATTGGTTTTAGATTAAATGCTGGGGTTTTTTACGATATCATTGCTAGTCCCTCAAGTCCTTTTTTTACAAGTTATGTCTTAAAAAAAGAAAATGGCGTTCCAGTTCCTGTGATTTACAGGATAGGTTTTTTCTTTCCATTAAGTTGATATTAA
>CANLGD010000024.1 GCA_947490145.1 Flavobacteriia bacterium | reverse complement strand
CAATTTTCAAAAAATAATAGCTACTTTTGTCACTTCTCTAAGGGGTGTTTTGAAATTAATTTTCACCGTTTAGCCTGAGTTTAGTCTATAGAGTTCGCTTTTTAGGCATTTTTATAAGTTTTAATTTTTGAGTCAGCTTCGGCTGATGATAAAATTGGAACTAAAAATAACGACAAAATCGGGCTTTATAGTTAAACGAAATCAAGACTGAGATTATACCCATTGACCTGATCAGGATAATGCCTGCGTAGGAAAGATGAAAGAAAGGTGAAAATTAAATGTGAGACGTCAGTTTTATTTTCACCAGAAAAGCTAATTATTAATAAATAGAATTGGCCCCTTGTTCTTGTAAATTTTTTTAAAAAATGAAAACAAGAAAAACGAAGGTAACTTCAAAGCAAATTTTACTCACCTTACTCGTTTGGATAACAAGCTCAACAACATTTTCTCAAGTTACAATTTCTGGAACAATTGAAAATTCCAATGGATATGAAAAACTAAGTGGAGCGACCATTTTCATCGAAGGAACGCAGTTAAGCGCACTTTCAGTTTTAGATGGAAAGTATGAGATAAAGGCCGTTCCGAAAGGACAATGTACACTAATTTGTTCTCTCATAGGATATGATAATTCGGCAAAAACAATTTTAGTCGAAGATAAAAATTTAACGGTCAATTTTGATTTGAGTGCTGTTAATAGAATCACAATTCTTCAAACGGATCGGCCGACCATAGAAATTCAGGAGATTTTTATTAATTCAACAAGAGCGACTAAAAATACTCCTATGACTTATACCAATTTGGACAAAAATCAAATTTCTAAACAAAATTTCGGTCAAGATTTACCTTATTTATTAGAGTCAACACCTTCAACCGTTGTGACTTCAGATGCAGGTGCAGGAGTTGGGTACACTGGAGTTAGAATTCGAGGTGTAGATCCAACTCGTACAAATGTTACCGTTAATGGAATTCCTATAAATGATTCCGAATCGCATGGAGTTTATTGGGTAAATATGCCCGATTTTGCAAGTTCAGTTGATAATATGCAAATTCAAAGAGGAGTTGGAACTTCAACAAATGGCGCAGCAGCTTTTGGTGCAAGCATCAATGTCCAAACGGATAAAGTGAATCGAATTGCGTATGCGAATTTGGATAATTCAATAGGTAGTTTCAATACATTTAAAAATACAGTAAAAGTTGGAACTGGTTTATTGAATACAAAATCTGAAAACAACAAATTTGCTTTCGACATGCGTTTGTCTCGCATTTCTTCAGACGGCTATATTGATCGCGCTTCTTCAAATTTGAAATCTTATTTCGTTTCTGGAACATATTTAGGAAAAAAATCAATTTTAAAAGTCAATGTTTTTAGTGGAAAAGAAATAACTTACCAAGCTTGGTATGGAGTTCCAGAGGCAAAACTTAATGGAAATACAGACTCTTTAACAAATCATTTTTACAACAATTACTATCCTGGAGGAGCTTACCAGAATACGAGTGATTCTGTGAATTTATTTTCATCGAATAGCAGAACATATAATTTTTATAATTACAATAATCAAGTTGATAATTACGGACAAGCTCACTACCAATTGTTATATGATTATGCATTTTCTTCCCATATAAAATTAAACTTAGCTGGACATTATACGCACGGTGAAGGATATTATGAAGAATATAAATTTAACGATGATTTTTCAAAATACAATTTGAATCCTATGGTGAGTGAAAGTGGAACGGACACAATCACTTCAACAGATTTGATTAGAAGAAAATGGTTGAATAATGATTTCTATGGAGCAATTTTTTCTTTCTATTTTACCTCAAAAAAGGATTTGAACGTTATTTTTGGAGGAGGAGCAAATCAATATGTTGGAAATCATTACGGAGAAATCATTTGGGCAAAATTTGCTTCACAAAGTGAAATTAGAGATAGATATTATGAAAATAAATCTACTAAAAATGACATAAATACATATTTGAAAATTAATAAACGCATCAATAAGTGCAGTGTTTATGCAGATTTACAAGTTAGAAATATTGATTATTCTTACTTTGGATTTATCGATAGTACTTTTACTGAAGCGCAACAAAAAGTGAAGTTTACATTTTTTAATCCGAAAGCTGGTTTGATGTTTAACTTAAATGATTTCAATCAACTTTATACTTCCTTTGCAGTGGCAAATAGAGAGCCCGTAAGAAGCGATTTTACGGATACTTATTCAAGAATTAGACCAAAACATGAAACATTGAATAACGTTGAATTGGGTTACAGATTAGCCAAACAAAAATTCTATTTTACAGCAAATTATTATTTGATGGCTTATAAAAATCAATTAGTTTTGACAGGAAAAATTAATGATGTAGGCGTTTATTCTAGAACAAATGTTGACAAAAGTTATAGAAGTGGAATTGAATTAGAATCTGGAGTTTTCTTATTTGAGAAAAAATTTCAAATCAAAGGAAATGTAACTTTTAGTCAGAATAAAATCAGAGAATTTTGTGAATTTATTGACAATTATGATTTAGGAGGACAAGATTCTATCGTCCACAAAAATACTGATATTGCATTTTCGCCGAATTTAATTGCTTCTTTAACGCTAACTTATTCTCCGATTAAAGATTTGAATTTTAGTATTTTATCTAAATATGTTTCCAAACAATTTTTAGATAATACTTCAGCAGATTCAAGAAGTTTAGATGCCTATTTTATCACAAATTTTATGGTGAATTATTCAACTTCGAAAATCTTTGGTAAAGAAATAACGTTTGGAATTCAAGCAAATAATATCTTAAATCACTTATTTGAAAACAACGGTTATACATGGGGCTACATTTATGGTGGGAAAAGAATTGATGAAAATTTTTATTATCCGCAAGCAGGAATTAATTTCTTAGGAAGAATTGCGATTAAGTTTTAATAATTAACTCAATTTTAAATAAAAAGCTTGTTTAGGAATTCTAGACAAGCTTTTGTTTTTTTTGTATCTTTACAAAATAAATTAAGATAGGAAAACACAATGCTTGAAAAAATTATAGTTGGTGATAAAGTAAATATCAGTATTGAAAAATATAAGAATGATTACGAAGTGATGAAGATGTTTGAAATCCAACAAGAAGATTCAAATCTGCCGCCAATGGGCGAGGCAATTGTGAAAAACGTAAAGAATAATAATAAAAAGACAGTCGAAATTGGACAACTAATTAAAATAGATCTCTTGGTGAAAAAATTTAGATAACTCAAATGTTTTTTTCTAACTTAACCTTATGAAACGTATAAAAAAATCTTTTTTATTTTTCTTTTGTTGTTTGATTTTGACAGCTTGTCCAGTTGCAGACAAAGATAATGGCTTAAAAAAATTTAAAGAAAACCACTTTGATTTTTCTGATTTCAAGCGCTGTTATCACAAAGGAATTTATTTTTTTCTCCCAAGTTATTTTAGACAGGATTATAACAAGTCTTACCTTTATAAAAAAGATGGAATTTCTCTAGTTAATGACGAAAATGGAATTTTCTTTTCATGCGAGCGTTTTGATGAAAATGAAGTGGAAGATTATAAATTTGCATTTCAAGATAAAAAAAACTCCCTTGATGTCGTTCATGCATTTTATATTGAAGAAAGGAGAAATTCAATGGAAGATGTTAGAATTTCTCTATTACACCAAGTTAAACAAAAAAATAAGTCGAAAGTATTTTATCAAGTAATTGAAGGTTCAAAATATAGTTATGGAACTAAGATGGTTTATTTTGTTGGGACGGGTGAAAAGAAAATTCAAGAGAAAACGTTTTATTATGTTTTTCAAATGGTGTCGACAAAAGAAATATCTGCTTATTTAATAGATGATTTTAGAACAATCCTTTCACGAATTTATTGATTGTAAAAAACAATGAATATAGAAAAACTGAAGTTTTTACTTGAAACAAATTTGCCAGGAGAAAAAGCCCATCAAAAAATGGCGCCATTGAATCGTTCAATTTCCAGCTTAGCAAGAGAAAATGCAATTGATTACAAAGAATCTGCTATTGCAGTAGTTTTATATAAACATGAAAATGAATTTGAAATTATTTTAATTCAAAGACCCATTTACGAAGGAAAACACAGTGGACAAGTTAGTTTTCCTGGTGGAAAAAAAGAAAAAACAGATTTAAATTTATTTCAAACTGCTATTAGAGAATGCTTTGAAGAAATCGGTTTATCGTTGGGAAAAGAAAATCATGTTGGAAAATTAACTCCGGTTTTTATACCAGTAAGCAGTTTTCATGTTGAAGCGCATCTTTTTTACTTGGATTTAAAACCAGATTTAAAAGCTGACACTCGCGAAGTAAGCGAAATTTTCTCAATAAAATTAAATCATCTTTTAGACGAAAATTTTGTCAAAAAGATGGATATGGAGCAAATTACTGACGCACCAAATAAAATTTTCTTGAAAGAAATTCCTTATTTTGATTTAGAAAACAAAATTATTTGGGGAGCAACCGCTTTGATTTTAAATGAATTGAAAGAGATTTTTCAAGGTTTTGAGTTAAGTTTTAATTTCAATATTAAATCTTGACAATTTTACCAAATATTTACATAAATTTTTTCAATTTTTAAAACCTTCATTTTCTGGGTGCCATAATCTTTTTTTTCTATGTGATTATGTGGTGAAAAAAACGAATATGGTTTTACTTCTCAACTGCTACTAATCCTCAAAATCAAAATCTCATTCTAGCAACTCCCATAGCTCCTGAAAGGGAATTAGAATTTGAAGTGAAAAAAGTCAGCATATCTCCAGAAGCGAAACCGAACTCATATTTTCCTTCACGTAAAATAAAGTTAACTCCCAAAGGCATATTTGTTTTGTAAATTCCTCCACCTAAATAGCCAACACTGATTGCTAACCATTTAAACGGTTTGATGTCTCCCCCAAATGAAATAATAGTATTTTGGATACTCCCAGGAGTTTCTTTGTCAAAAGGTGCGACTAAATCAAAACCAAAACTTAAGAATTTATAAGGGTGAAAACTTGCCCCGAATCTAAAGTTAGATGCATTTTTCAATTTGAATTTTTCTTCTCCTACAAGGGTTAAAATTGAACCATTTTGTAGTAATTGTTCAACTCCATCCATTAAATTCTCATTTTGAAGGTTAATTCCTGGCAAACCAATACTTCCAACCAAGGTGTCTTTAACAGAATATAGGTTTCTTTTATATTCGACATAGCCAATGTTATTTACTGCAGCAGCAACCTTTAATTTACCAAATAAAATTGCACTGACAGAGAAATCTAAACCAAAACCATTTCCAACTGGAGGTGGCACTTTTCCGTTATATGTCAAAAATGAACTAGGATTCGTTTGTGCAATATCTCCGTAATTTATTTTTAACGCTGGAGTTATAGAAGAACTCAAACTTAATCCATTTTCATCAGATTTCAAATCAAACATCGCCATTGATTGAATAAATCGGCCTCCAATTCCTGCATAAAGTACAAAAAGTGATTCTTTACCGAAAATTTTTCGTCCATAGCCAAAATTATATGAACGAGTCCAAGTCATGCGCAAAGCAGAGCCCCTTGACAAAGTACTTAGATTAAGTGGAACAGATATATTTCCTAAAACCACACCGTTCAAGGTTTCTTGACTCAAGGTATCTGAATTTGCTATAATAGAAGTATCTCCGCTTACAACAACTGTCAAAGAATCGAAATAATTTGCCAATTTTCCTTTAAAAATAATGTCTGTTAAATCTGTATTTAATTTTGAATACCAGTTGTAATTTTCTGTTACATTAAAAGCTATCCCTCCAAAACGTTTTCCTTGATAGGAAAAGCCACCCCAATTGCATTGGCCATTAATCGCAATTCCTTTTTCTGCATATTCCGCTGCTGCATCGCGTTGTGCCTCTAAATCAAATTTTGTGCTTGAATCTTGTTTAATTTGATCGTAAATTGATTTCGCCAAATTCTTTAATTTTGCACTATTAAAAGCATCAGAATACAAACCGCCACTCATTTCAAAAGCACCCGTTGTAATTTTATATTTTTCATAACCTGTTCCCCAACCCAAGGCTGACGTGTTTATGCCCAAGCAATGATAATCTGTCACAAATGTTGTTGCAACTCCTTTTCCTACAGCTGTATAGGCAATTCCTTGCGTCTGACAAAAAATAAAATTCAAGGATAACAAAAAAAATAGAAGTGTAGAGATTTTTAACATAAATAAACTTTTTTTTATTTTGAACGAAAGTAGGAACTATTTTCAATATATTCGCAATAAAAAAGCTATAAATTAAAAAGAGGAGTAAATCTTCTAGATCTACTCCTCTTTTTATCACCTAACCATGCTAAAACTATAAAACCAAATCAACCTATGAAAATTGTATTTGTTGCACAAAGTTACGAACTCTTTTTTGATTGACAATGAAAAAATAAAAATTATTTTAAACTAATCAACAAAAAGTCTTACATCAGTCTTGAATTTTAGAATTAAGAACATAGATTAGCGAAAATTTTAATAGGAATGATGAAAAATCATGGTTAAAAGTTAAATCGTCTTTTGCTTTATCGCTCGTTGTGAAATTGTTATAAGCTAGATTATTTGAGAAATTATTCAAATTTTTATGAAAGTTTGAATTTTTTGTATATTCCGATTGATTTGCTAAAATATCAATTCCATTTTGAGAAAATTCGGTCATTTTTGAACTCTGCAGGGTCATACTATTCAACAATGACTCCATAGAAAGTGAGAGTTTTAAACTTTTATTCAAGTTCAGTTCTGCACCAATTGCATATTGAAAACCAAGATTAAAATTATAATCTAATCTTTTTTTTGAATGATAAATTGAAATATCATTCGAAGATTTTGATTCAGTAATTTCTGTTTCTGTAGTTAAGGGCAAAACAAGCGAAGTTTTAGCATAAAAACTAACTTTTTTTGCAGGAAAATAAAAAATAACTCCGGGAGAAAATCGCTGTTGAATCCCTTTTCCGCTAATTTTAAGAATTGTGTCATTTACATCATAATTATACAAAATTATTTCATTTCCTTTCAAAAAATCAAATCCCAAACACAATTTTACATGTTCATGAATTTTTAAATTCGTAGTTAGGCCATAATTTAATCCGGATGAAAAACTGCCAATAATATTAGAAATAGAATATTGATTTCCATTGATATCCATTTCTTGTTTCCCAATAATTGCGTTTGAGTTTGGAAAAGAATACGCAATAGTTGTTCCAATTTCTACTTTTTGAGAAAAAATGAAATTTGAAAAATAGGAGCTAAAAATTAAAAAAATAAGATAAATGTATCGCACGTGAATTTTTTAGGCAAAGATAATTTTTTTAACGCAATAATTATTCTTAAAAGATAAGAAATCAATAATGATTTTAAAATTCTAGATTTTGATTTTTTATACTGAAAATTTTAACTTATATTTACGATCTAAAACCAAAATATCAACATGAAATTTCTTTTAAATTTTGCATTTTTTTCGCTCTCTTTTAATTTTTTTTCGCAAGGAATTAAGTTAGAATCAGATCCAAATTCACCACAAATCCAAAAATATTCTTCTTGTAAAGTTTTTACAAATACTGCAGGTTTATCGAAACTAGCTTCTTTAGGAATAGCCGTAGATCACGGAACTTACAAAAAGGAAACATATTTTATCAGTGATTTTTCGCAACGAGAAATTTCAATCATAAAGGATAATGATTTTGAAGTAGAAATTTTAATTGATGATGTGACAAAATTTTATGTCGATCGGTCAAAAACGAAAACTATTAGTAGAAACGAAAATTGTGTTAGTCAATCAAATTCTGCAGAACCAATAGTTCCAGCAAATTTTAATTTGGGTTCTATGGCTGGATATTACACTTATCAAGAGTTCCTAGGTGAAATTGATGAAATGTCAAGTTTATATCCAAATTTAATAACAGTCAAAGCTCCAATTAGTACTTTTTTGAGTCATGAAAATCGTCCAATTTATTGGTTGAAAATTTCTGATAACGCCAATCAAGATGAAACAGAGCCGGAAGTTTTATATTCTTCTATTCATCATGCGCGGGAACCAGCAAGTCTTTCAACAACCATTTATTATATGTGGTATTTATTGGAAAATTATGCTACAAATCCTGAAGTTCAATATTTAATCAATGAAACAGAAATGTTTTTTGTTCCAATGATAAATCCTGATGGATACATTGAAAATCAAACTTCAAATCCAAATGGAGGAGGAATGTGGAGAAAAAATAAGCGTAATAATGGCGATGGAACATTTGGAGTTGATTTAAATAGAAATTACGGTCATCAATGGGGAACTACGGGAGTGAGTTTCAATACAAATGCCGAAACTTATCCTGGAACAGCAGCGTTTACAGAACCAGAAACTCAAGCAATGAAATGGTTTTGTGAAAACAGAGATTTCACTTTTGCATTTAATGCACACACTTACAGTAATTTACTCTTATTTCCCATTGGTTCGACGACAAATGATTTTGCAGTTGACCACGATTATTTTCAAAATATCGGGAATGAAATGACCCGTTTTAGTGATTTTACAGCAGAAAAATCATCAACTTTATATCCTGCTTCTGGAGATTCTGACGATTATATGTATCTAGAAAATTTAGATTTAAAACCTAAAATCTTTGCTTTCACGCCAGAAATAGGCGGGGATTCCGATGGTTTTTGGCCTGCGGAAGTGGATATTACTGGAATTTGTCAAGAGATGGTTCATACAAATTTGACCTTGGCTCATGCACCACATAATTTTTGGAAAGTGGAAGAAACAGATCCAAATACGATTTTGGATATGGCAGGAAATTTCAACCATTCAGTTTTAAGACTTGGACTTTTGAATGATCCATTGAATGTAAGTATCGAACCATTGCAAGGAATCCAAACTGTTGGAAATTCAGTTGATTACACGTTGGGATTAAATCAAGGACAAAATGGAGTGATTTCTTATGTTTTAAATCCCACAATTCTATTGGGTGAAGAAATAAAATATGTTTTGACATCCAATTTTGGAATTTACACAAAACGAGATACAATCACGAAAACTTATGGAAATCCAACTTTGCAATATCAAAATGATGCAAGTGCAATCGTTGATTGGACAGGAACTTGGAATGTAACTTCAGAATCTTTTGTTTCACCAACTACTTCTTTTACAGATAGTCCTTTGACAACCTATAATAATAATTCAACTAAGCAATTTCAATTCAATAATTACATTAATTTAACTAATGCAAATCTTGCAAAAATTGAATTTCAGGCAAAATGGAGTATTGAAACAGACTTTGATTATGCTCAATTTTTAGTTTCAATTGATGCAGGTGTAACGTGGATTCCACAATGTGGAAAATACACAAATGCTGGTATTTCTGGAAATGGGGGAGTGCAACCACTTGATAAACCAATTTATGATGGAGTCCAAGATACTTGGGTTTTGGAAGAAATTTCTTTAAACGATTATTTGGGAGATTCAATTTTAGTGAAATTTGTTTTACAATCAGATTTCGGAGTGAAAGAGGATGGATTTTATTTTGATGATTTTAAAGTGATGTTTAATGAAAATCCAATAATAATTGATTCAACGAATATTGGACTTGCAGAAATAAATTCAACAAAATTATTGGTCTTCCCAAATCCTGCGAAAGATAAAATTAAAATTTCTTCATCTACAAATTTGAAAAATGGAAATTTAAAAATCACCGATTCAAATGGAAAAATTGTTTTCGAGGAAAAAATTATGATTAATCAAAATGAAAAAGAAATTTCAACGTTCAATTTTGGTAATGGATATTATTTAGTTGAATTTATTTCTGATAAAAATCACATTTCAAGAAATAAATTAATGATTGTGAAATAGCTTTTTATTTTTGGCTTAATCCTTGTCAATCGATTCGATATGAAAAACTTATTTTTACTTTTAACCTTGATATTTTTTGGAAATTCATTTGCTCAGCTGGCACCATTTGTTGATTATAACCGCTATTTCCGAACATTTTATAAGAATTCTTTCCGACAATTGGAATTTCAGCAAGTTCAAACTTTCACTGCAACAGATAATTTAATTGCTTACATTGATGCAAGAGGAGATTTTAAAGTCTATAATGGAGAAAGTTCTCAAACGTTGACAAATCAAAATGTTTCTTTTAAAGTTTCTGACGCCCAATTGGCTTGGAATATTGGTCCAACTTTATTTTCCTTGAACAACAATAAAAAAGAAATATTAACGACTTTCGGACATAATTATGAAACAACTGACAGTTTAATTGTATTTGAGGACACTCGTTTTAATACAGTTAATATAAAGGCGAAATCAAAAATAATCCAACTTTATCAAATCACTGGCGATTTATATATGCCAACAAAAATGGGAGATAATACAGTTGTTTTTCGTGATAATGGAGATTTTTATAAAATTTATTGGAACGAAAAAATAGTTGAATATGCAGTATACACAAAACCAATTGATTTTTCGTGCGGCATGAATGTTGTTTGTTTCAATGACCCAATTAATCAAAGTTTTGCAGTTTTTGACAAAGGAGAAATTCTTGACCTCGAACCGATGTTTGTTAAAAAATACAAGGCAGCGCGTAATTTTGTTGCTTATGAAGATCTGCAAGGAAATTTGCAGTATTATTCAAATGGAGAAAAACAACAATTGTCAAATTTCAGTGTAAGTGACTGGAATGCAGTCGATGACATTGTTTATTGGTTTGAAAACAGTATTTTTTACGCTTTCATAAATGGAGAGAAACAAAAAATTTGCAGTTTTATTCCGAAAGATTATTTAGTAAAAAATAATACAATAGTTTATCGAAACAACATGGGAGGAATTAGTGTTTATTTTCAAGGCAAAACGATTGATTTGACAAATCAGTTGGATTGTCAATATTTCATTTATGGTAATACAGTTTTGGTGGAGTTATTTAATAAATCCTTTTTAGTTTTTAACGATGGGAAAATTTATGAGAATTAAAAATCAATATTTAGCCATCGCATTCATAAAAACTTCAATTTTTTCCAGCATTGAATCGGTTGAACAGCCATAATTATTAACGATAATTGCAAATGCTAATTGTTTTCCATTTAAGGTTTCGACATAACCAGAGTATGATTTGATTTTGTTTAGAGTTCCACTTTTAGCTTTAATTCTTCCATGAGCAGTTTGACCATAACAAACTTTCGACATGGTGCCAGATTCTCCTGCAACTGCCAATGTTTCTCTAAATAAACTAGCATTTTTTGAATCGTGCATGTATTGTAAAAGTGAACAAAAATTTTCTGCAGTAATTGCATTGCTTCTTGAAAGTCCGCTTCCATCTTTTAAGTTTAAACCTCCGTCTTTTATGCGACTAGACCAAAAACGTTCCATTAAATAAATGCCTGTCTTGGTTTCACCAAGATATCCCTTTTCTTTCCCAATCCAGCAAACTAGTTGTTCGGCAAAAAGATTGATACTTTTCATATTTGTCCACCATGCAATTGAATTTACTGATTTTCCTTCATATTGAAACAATAAATATTTAGCTTGGTACCTGTTTTTTGCAGCCGATAAATTCATATTTCTAGCACATTTTGTCTCACCAGTAATTGATATTCCTTTTAAAAGTAAAAACCGTTTTAATTCATCCGCAAATTGCAATTCTGGATCAGGGAGCGAACCTTTAACCATAAATGAATTAGAATTTCGAGGTAAATATCCTGTTCCAAAACGATCATACGAAAATGGAGCGCCATAAATATTAGAATTATCACCTCGAGTTTTTGTGGCTTGTATGTAAGAATTAAAATTTAAGTTTTTTATTTCAGGAAATACCTTTTCTAAAGTTGCCAAGGATCCTATTTTGCCACCTAATTTTAAATAAAAGCGTAAAATATTGTCGTAAATTGGCAAGCCAGAAGGTCCAGCTCCGTAATAATTTCCCATGTCAGACCAGTTCCAACCATCAGGAATACCTTGATAACCAAATTCTGAACCATCGCCAATAACATCGCCATCAATTTTACGTAAACCCAATTTATACAAGGTATCAACCCATTTTTCAAGAAAAGAATCGATATTTCCATCTTCGTTATAGTAACGACTACCTAAGGAAACATCGCCACCGCCTCGAATCCAAAAATTGCCTTTTAAAGTTCCATCTTCAGTTATTTTTTGGTCAATATATATGCGTGTTTTTGGTTTGTAATCAGCACCTAACATTTCAAAAGCGGAAGCGGTAGCAAATAATTTTGTTGTGGAAGCTGCTGGCAATCCTATTTTTTCATTGTGTGAAACAATTTTTTCTCTGGTTTTTAAATCGACAACGCAAATGCCAATTGAAGCATTTTGAAGCCATGGATCTGAAATAAAACGACTTTTGGCAGAATCCAAAGAATTTTCAATTTCTTGAGAAAAACCAAAATTCAAAAAAAATGTGCAAATAAATAGGAGAATTATAAACAAACTTTGTACCTTCATGCCGAAATTTTCTATAAAAATAATCTTTTTTATTGTGTGTGGAATAGCAGGAATCAAATTTTTTAATAAAATAGCAACAAATAGGGATGAAACAAACATATTTCAAGCTTTGGAGCGCCAAAAGCACCGTGGACCAGACAATACAAATGTGAAGTCCCAAGGTAATACGATTTTTGGACACAATCGTCTTTCAATTATTGATACAAATGATCGATCAAATCAACCTTTTATAGATGAAACACAGCGTTATTGCTTAGTTTTTAACGGAGAAATTTATAATTTTCATGAATTAAAAAACGAACTTTTAGCCAAAAACTATCAATTCAAAACAGCTTCTGATACGGAAGTTTTGTTCTTTTTGTTGATCGAATATAAAGTTGCAGCATTAGAAAAATTGCGTGGCTGTTTTGCATTTTCATTTTATGACAAGCAAGAAGATTTCATGCTTTTGGCAAGAGATCGTATGGGAATTAATCCACTTTTGTACTCTTTTGATGAAAATCAATTTGTTTTTGGCTCCGAATTATTTGTTTTTGAAGATTTAATTCCAAATAAAACAATTTCTGACGAAGCTTTGAATTTTTATTTTCAATATACTTATATTCCGGCTCCTCACACCATTTTTGAAGAAGTAAAAAAATTAGAACCAGGACATTTTATTGAAATTAATAAGGATAAAATTAACATTCAATCTTTTTGGGACCCAAAAGCTGATTCACAATATACAGATTCGTATGAAAATGCGAAAGTTGAACTTAAAAAAAAGGTTGAATTTGCAGTCATTTCACAACTAGAAGCAGATGTTCCAATCGGAACTTTTCTAAGTGGTGGAGTGGATAGTTCGATCGTTTCTGCAATTGCAAGCACGCAAAAAAATGATTTACACACTTTTTCAGTTTCTTTTGGCGATCAACAGGCTTATGATGAAAGTCAATATGCGCTGAAAGTTGCAAAACACATTGAATCCAAACACCATGTTATCCGTTTGACCGAAAAGGATTTTAAAGAAAATTTTCAGTCAATTTTGGATTCTTTTGACGAACCATTCGCTGATTCTTCTGCAATTGCTATGTGGTTTTTAGCTAAAGAAACGTCAAAACACCTAAAAGTTGCACTTTCAGGCGATGGAGCAGACGAACTTTTTGCAGGTTACAACAAGCACTTAGCTTTTCAGAAATCTAAAGAAATTTCAGCTTTAAAGAAATCTAGTTTAAGGGCTGCGGAAAAAGTATTAACTCCACTTTTATTAAAAACGAAGCCGAAAAAAATACATAAGTTAAGTAAATTTAATCTTTTAAATGAATTGGCTTGGCCAGAAAATTATTGGTTTTTAGCATCAAATATTGGTGAAGAAGCTAAAAATTTATTACTTAAAAATTCTTTCAAAACTAAAAAATGCTATCAAACAGAAGGTGCAAGTTTGTCAGATTTTTTGTGGATGGATCAAAAATTTATTCTTCCAAATGATATGCTCAAAAAAGTTGACTTGATGAGCATGCGTCATTCTTTGGAAGTAAGAACTCCTTTTATGGATAAAGATTTGGTGAAATTTGCTAATTCGTTGCCCCAAAAATGGAAATTAAATGGTTCTACAGCAAAATTTATTTTAAAAGAAACATTTAAAGATTTAATTCCAGGGGAGATTTTTAGCAGAAGCAAACAAGGATTCGAAGTTCCATTAAATGCTTGGATTAAAAATTCTTGGAGTGAATTAATTCCAGAAATTTGGTTTGAAGAAAATTACATTCAAGAACAAGGAATTTTTAATTATTCTGCAATTAGAAGCATGAAAAAGCATTTTTTTAGTAATATTGGAACCTCAAACCAAGAACTTTGGGCTTATTTCGTTTTTCAAAATTGGTTTCAAAAACTTAAAAAGAATGCCTAAAGTACTAAGAATTATCAACCGTTTTAACATTGGAGGTCCAACATATAACGCTACTTTTCTTACTCGTTTTTTAAATGATGATTTCGAAACACTTTTGATTGGTGGACTACCAGAAGAAGGTGAAGCAGATTCATTGCATATTCCAAGAGAATACCGTATTGAGCCAACCATTTTGGAAGAAATGAAACGCATTCCGAATTTCAAAAGTGATCGAGAAGCATATTTAAAAATTAAACAAATAATCAAAGATTTTAAACCTGATATTGTTCATACGCACGCTTCTAAAGCTGGAGCACTTGGAAGAAAAGCTGCTTTTGCTTGTAAAGTTCCAATTGTTGTACATACATTTCATGGTCACGTTTTTCATTCATATTTTGGGGTTTTGAAAACTAAAATATTTAAATTTATTGAACGTCGTTTAGCGAAAAAATCAACTGGAATTATCGCAATTAGTGAAATTCAAAAAAATGAATTAACTAAAATACACAATATATGTGAAGCTTCAAAAGTAAAAGTAATTCCATTGGGCTTTGATTTATCAAAATTTCAAGATAATATTGTTGAAAAACGTAGATTAGTCAGAGAAAAATATAGTATTTCGGATGATGAAGTTGCTGTAGCCATAATTGGTCGCTTATCTCCAATAAAAAATCATGCTTTTTTCTTTCAGGTTGTTGAGAATTTATTAAAAAAAGGAATCCAAAAAGTGAAATTTTTCGTAGTTGGAGACGGGGAATTACTTTCAGAAATAGAATTAAAAACCGCTGAAATAAATTCCAAATTTGGTGAAAAAATTTTCATGACTTCGTGGATTAAAGACATTGCTACTTTTAACGCAGGAATGGATGTGATATGTTTAACCTCAGACAATGAAGGGACTCCAGTAAGTCTGATTGAGGCTCAAGCAAGTAATGTAGCTGTAATTTCCACAAATGTTGGCGGAGTTAAAGACATTATGTTAAATGGCAAGACAGGTTTTGTCGTTGAAAAGGGGGATTTAAATAATTATATAGAAAAATTGGGAATTCTCATTGAAAATGATGAAATTCGCAGATTAATGTCACAAAGTTCTTGGGATTTTGTGAAAGAAAAATTTTCATATTCACGGCTTGTGAAAGACATGGAAAATTATTATTATGAACTACTGAAAAATAAAAAATAAATTTTAATATAAATCAACTAAATTGAATAAAATTCAAAAAAAGAAATCACACTGTTTGCTTAAAATAATTTCAATTTTGACTTTGTTTTTTGTTTTTACAAGTTGTGGAATAAATAGTAATATCATGTTTAAAACTCCAAAAGGTGTTGAATATAAATATGACTCCGTCCCCATGAAACCTTCGGAAGAATACAGGATATCAAAAGATGATAAGATTTCATTTATAATCAGTAATAATTTAGGACATAAAATTATTGACAATCAAACTGGTGTTGGAGGCGTAAATCCTGGAGCAATGAACGTAAAAGAAATGGAGTTTATTGTAAAGAATGATGGATTCACAGAGCTTCCAGTAATTGGAAATGTACATGTTTTAGGTTTAACAATCACAGAATGTGAAGATACTTTGGCAAAATTATACGCTAAAGAACACCAAAACCCATTTGTGCAAGTTCGAGTTACAAATCAAAGAGTAATTGTTTTTCCAGGAAGCGGTGGAGATGCTAAAGTTATTCCGCTTATTAATAACAATACAACATTAATGGAATCTATTGCTCAAGCAGGTGGAATTACTGAAAGAGGAAAAGCAAGTACAGTAAAATTGATGCGTAAAATAAATGGAAAAAGAGAAATCTATTTAATTGATTTGTCAAAAATAGAGGGTTTGCAATACACAGATATGATTGTTCAGTCAAATGATTACATTTATATTGAACCAAATCCAAGATTAGCAAGAGAAACATTAGCTCAAATTACGCCATTTTTAGCAATTGTATCGAGTTTAAGTATTTTAATAACCTTATTAAGTAAATAATTTAAAGTGAATTCAGTACAACAAAGTTTAATAATAAATAAAGGCTATAATCCTCATCTTTTGAGAGCTGTTTTGCGTAAATTTTGGTTTTTGCCACTTTTTGCAATTGGAATTTTCTTGACTTTGGGATTTTTATATTTGAGATATACCAAAATGGTTTATAAGTCAAGTTCGATTATTCAAATTGAAAAAAAAGATCAAGGAAAGGAAGTTCTAGATTTAGCAAACTCAACTCATGAGACAAATATTTCAGCAGAAATTGAACTTTTAAAATCAGAATTTTTATTTGAAAAAGCAATCAGTCGTTTAAATTTAAACGTAAGTCTATTTTCAAAAGGAAATGTACTAACAGAGGAATTATATCATTTAAGCGCTTTTAATATAGTTCCTTTTGTCTTAAAGGATTCAAGTCTTTGTAATGTCCCAATCTATATAACAACTCAAGGAAATAATGTAACTCTAAGCTACGATTTTCAAGGAAAACAGCATTCAACGACAGGAAAAGTTGGATCTCACATTTCTAATAAACATTTTGATGTTGTTTTTAAAGAGATTTCAAAAAAATCCTTCGTTGAATTACAAAGTCAAAATAAATTGTTTTTTACTTTTAATGAACAAAAGTCATTAATTAAAAGATTATTAATTGGACTTGAAGTTCAAGCTGTAGATCCTGAAGCTCAGACAATTTTAATTAATTATAAAGGAAATAATCCTCTTTTATGCCATGATATAATTGTTTCGTTAACTAGTTCGTTTTTTGAATTTGATGATGAGGTTCAAAAAAAATCATCTGATAATGTGCTTAATTTTATTAATATTCAGCTCGATTCAATAGCAAATGAATTAAAAGACTCGAAAGATAGTTTGACTCGTTATCTAAAAGTGTCAAATTTACCTGATCCAGAACAGATGGGTGCAAGTTTAAGCGGGAATATTAAAGAAATTTCAGACAGATTATATGAACTTGATAATGAAATTAGTACTTTAAGACTTGTTAATAGTAAATTAAAAGTTGATCCAAATCGATTGGAAATTTACAAATTAATACCTGAAATGTTAGGTAAAAGTTACGAAATGTCGCTCTCAAAACAAATTCAAGATTTATACAATTTATTAGAAAAAAAGGAGGATTTGTTGTTTGAAATTACAGAAGAAAACTCTGTAATAAAAGATTTAAATTCAAAAATAGCCAACAAAATTTATTCAATAAAGAAAAGTGTTGCAACAATTTTAGATAGACTTTTAGAAAATTCAAAATTATTACAAAGCAAATTAGGTGGATTTGAAAGTGATTATTTTAGTCTTCCAGATAAAAAAATGGAATATAATCGTTTGAAATCAATGCAGGATTTGAATGAAAAGTATTACTCCTTATTAGCAGAAAAAAAGGTTCTTTATTCAATTTCTAAAGCAGGTTTTTCTAGCAATAATAGGGTTTTAACGGAAGCAGAGATTCCGTTTAGTCCTATAAGTCCAAATCGAAAAATGGTTTATGGTGGTTTTCTTTTTGTCGGATTACTTTTAGGTTTAACTTATGTAGCATTTAAATATTTTACATTTAATGAAATAAATAACGTTGAAGAATTAAAAATGATTTTACCTGAAAAAGTTGCTATTTTAGGTAGCGTACCAACAACGAAAAGAAGCATGGATTTTTCTCAAATTATTGTTCATGAATCACCAAAATCAATGCTTTCAGAAGCACTGAGGAACATTCGAGCAAACATGAGTTTTATAAATAAAAATGCACAAACCATAGCTATTTCATCTTCCATTTCTGGAGAAGGTAAAACGTTTGTTGCTTTAAATTTAGCCGCTATCATTGCTATGTCTGGTAAAAGGACGATTATGATCGATTTGGATTTACGTAAACCAAAAATCCACCTTGGCTTTAATTCTAACAACGACAATGGAATGAGTAATTTAATTGTGAATCAGATTTCATTAATTGAATGCATTAAAAAATCAGAAATTGCAAATCTTGATTATATAACAGCGGGGCCTGTTCCACCAAATCCGTCAGAATTAATTTTGAGTAAAGAGTTTCAAAATATTATTGAAAAATTGAAGTCTATGTACGATGTTTTGATTATCGATAATCCTCCGGTAGGCTTAGTTTCTGATGGGGTTCAAGTTTTAGCTTCAGCAGATATTCCAATTTATGTTTTTAAAGCAAATTATTCTAAACGTGTTTTCGCTGAAAGAGTAAGGGAATTATTTGAAGTACAACAAATTAAATCTCTTAATGTTATTTTGAATGGAGTTGTTCAGGGTCGTGGTGGTTACGGATATGATTATGGTTATAATTACGGTTATGGTCGTGGATATGGAGGTGGATACTATACTGAAGATGAAGGCAGAAAAAAAACTCTATTTTTTAGGATTTTAAAATTTTTAAGAATTAGAAAATAGATGGAAATAAAATTACTACAAATCGCGGCATTCTTAAGTGCTGGAATAATTATTTCTATGGTAATTAATGTACTTTTATTAAGGTTCTCAAGATCATTAGGTATTAGAAATAAGAATGATGTGATAATTCGATGGAGCAATCAATCAAAACCTTCTTTAGGAGGTGTTAGTTTTTATATCGTTTTTCTTTTTTCAGCAATTGGATTCAGTATCGTTTTCAGCGAAGATGATTCTATTTTTAAAAATACTGAATTTGTAGGTTTATTATCCGCTGGGACGCTCGCTTTTTTAATGGGTTTAGCAGATGACGCGTACAATACTAGACCATTGGGAAAATTATTCATTCAAATTTTATGTGGATTAATTTTTGTTTTTACCAATACAACCATTGATTTAACTCACATTTATTTTGTTGATGCCGTAATAACAGTTATTTGGGTAATTGCTTTAATGAATTCCTTGAATATGCTAGATAACATGGACGGTATAACAGGAACTACAGTGGGTTTTATACTTATTTCATGTTTAGTTTCATCATTTATCATTTTTGATTTTAACAGAAATTTTTGGACCATTATCTTAATTTCTCAAATTGGTGCTTTACTTGGTTTTTTAAAATATAATATAAATCCATCTAAACTTTTTATGGGTGACGCAGGAAGTCAGTTTATTGGCTTAATAGTAGCTTTTTTCTCTATTAAATGTCTTTGGAATGTTGGCGAAGACACTCAAAATCCTTCATGGATTGGTATTTTTATTTGCTTGATAGCTCTAACTCCTGCTGCCGTTGATACGCTTACGGTATCTATAAACCGCATAAAAAAAGGCAAATCTCCCATGGTTGGTGGAAAAGATCATACCACTCATCATCTAGTGTATGCTGGCTTATCAGATAGGCAAGTTTGGTATGTCTTTACTTTTGTTTCTGCTTGCTCTACTGCTTTAAGTATTTTTATGATTTATTTGAGTAAAAAAGGAATTTTGATTCCGCTCATCTTTTTCTTCCTCTTTTTTGTTGTAGTATTTGTAATCTTATATCGTTTTACTTTAAAGTATCAAGCACCTAAAGAAAACGATTAAAGCGCAAATTTTTAAAATTATGGATAAAATTCAGCCTAAAAGTGACTCTGAAAATACGTCAATTTTGGAAATAGAAGAAAAAAAATACATCGAAATTTATGGTGCTAGAGAGCATAATTTAAAAAACATAGATTTAAAAATTCCTAGAAACAAATTAATTGTATTTACCGGCTTATCTGGCTCTGGAAAATCTTCTTTGGCTTTTGATACGATTTTCGCTGAAGGTCAAAGGAGATATATTGAAACTTTTTCGTCTTATGCAAGACAATTTTTAGGAGGCTTGGAACGCCCGGATGTTGATAAAATAGAAGGATTAAGTCCAGTAATTTCGATTGAACAGAAAACAGTTTCACGTTCTCCAAGATCAACCGTTGGCACAATAACAGAAATTTACGATTTTTTGCGTTTGCTTTTTGCACGAATATCAACAGCCTATTCATACGAGAGCAATGAAAAAATGGTTAAATATTCTGACGATCAAATTGTTGAAATCATTTTACAAAATTACGATTCTAAAAAAGTAATTGTTTTGGCACCAAAAATTAAAGCTAGAAAAGGACATTATAGAGAATTGTTTGAACAAATGAGAAAATCGGGTTTCTCAAAAGTTAGAATTGATGGCGAAGTAAAAGAACTCGAAAGTGGAATGCGTTTGGATCGATACAAAGTTCATGATATTGAACTTGTTATTGATAGAATAGTTGTTGATAAAAAAGACAAAAAAAGACTTTATGATACAGTTTTATTAGCGATGAAACATGGAAATAAAGCAATGATGTTAATGGATTACGATAGTAATGAAGTGAAGCATTTTAGTCGTTCATTAATGTGTCCTAGCTCAGGAATTTCTTATCCTGAACCTGAACCAAGTTTGTTTTCGTTTAATTCTCCCTATGGTGCTTGTCTGGATTGCAATGGAATTGGTGAAATTTCGGAAATTGATTTAGAAAAAATTATACCGGATCCTAGGTTATCAATAAAAAAAGGTGGTTTTGCTCCAATTGGAGAATATAAAAGAACCTGGATTTTTGATAAAATTGAAGCTTATTTACTCGAAGAAGGCTTCAATTTATTAACTCCAATAAAAGATATTTCTGCTGATGTTGTTCATATTTTACTTTATGGAAATGAAGGTTTGGAACGATCACCTAAAGATAAGTCCATTATCTTTGAAGGAATAATTCAATTTGTTTCACGTCATTCTGAAGAGAGTTCAGCGCCAATTCAACGTTGGGCGCAAAGTTTCATGAATCGAGCAATTTGTCCTACTTGCAGAGGAACAAGATTAAAAAAGGAGTCTCATTATTTTAAAATTGGCACCGAAAATATTGGTGATTTGGCAATGATGGATATAAGAGATTTGGCTATTTGGTTTACCAAAATTGAAAAACAATTAAATAAGCAAGAATTAATCATCGGAACAGAAATCATTAAAGAAATCCGCACCCGAATTAATTTTATTCTTGAAGTTGGCTTGGAATACCTTTCGTTGCATCGTTCTGCCAAAACTTTATCAGGAGGAGAGGCACAACGAATTCGTTTGGCTACTCAAATTGGTTCAGAATTAATGAATGTCTTATACGTACTCGACGAGCCAAGTATTGGACTTCATCAACGAGATAATACACGTTTAATCAATTCCTTAAAAAGATTACGTGATACTGGAAATACAGTAATTGTTGTAGAACATGACAAAGAAATGATTGAGGCTGCTGATTTTTTAGTAGATATTGGTCCTAAAGCGGGTTTACACGGAGGGGAAATTCTAAATGCTGCTCCATTTTATGAAATTAAAGTCAACAATTCTTTCACTACCAAATATTTGAATGGTGAGATGAGTATTGAAATTCCAAAAAAGCGCAGGAAAGGAAATGGGAATAAAATCAGTTTGTTAGGTGCAAGTGGTCATAATTTAAAAAACGTGGATTTACACATTCCACTTGGAACATTAACTTGTATAACGGGAGTTTCTGGAAGTGGAAAGTCAACTTTAATTCACCATACTTTATATCCTATTTTAAATTCATATATTTACAATGGTGTTAAGAAACCAATGCCATATAAAGCAATCAAAGGTTTGGAATTTTTGGATAAAGTGATTGAAATTGATCAGAATCCAATTGGGCGGACGCCACGTTCAAATCCAGCAACTTACACAAATGTTTTTACAGAAATAAGAACTTTGTTTGCATCAATTCCAGAAGCGCAAATTAGAGGTTATAAACCAGGAAGATTTTCATTTAATGTTGCTGGTGGTCGTTGCGAATCATGCGGTGGTGGGGGTTTAAAAGTGATTGAAATGAATTTTTTACCCGATGTTTACGTTCAATGTGAATCGTGTCAAGGAAAAAGATACAACCGGGAAACTTTGGAGGTTCGTTACAAAGGAAAATCAATCAATGATGTCTTGGAAATGACAATTGAAGATGCTGTTCCCTTTTTTGAAAAAATTCCGAAAATCAACCGAGTTTTAGAAACATTACTTTCAGTCGGGTTGGGATACATTAAACTTGGTCAAGCCTCCACCACATTATCTGGCGGAGAGGCACAGCGCATAAAATTAGCAACTGAATTAGCTAAAAAAGGAACAGGAAGTACCATTTATATTTTGGATGAACCATCAACTGGGTTGCATTTTGAAGACATTCGTATGCTCTTGATTGTTCTCAATCGTTTGGTGGATGAAGGAAACACTGTTTTAGTTATTGAACACAATTTAGACATTGTTAAAGTGGCTGATTATATTGTAGATGTTGGTTTAGAAGGAGGAAAAGGTGGAGGAGATATTTTATTTTCTGGAACTCCTGAAAAATTAATCGCTTTGGATTCAAGTAAATCTCATACGGGAAAATATTTGAAGTTGGAAATGGGAAAATAAGAAGATTTTCTCAGCGCAAACTACTTTCTTGTTTTCTCATTATTTTCTTTTTGCACAACTTTTAATTATTTTTACTATTTTTACAATTGTACACCCATTGTGCTTGCAACTTGCGAATAAAAACAACTGAATTGAGCCTATTCAAAACGACACTTCACTTTTCGCAAATACATCAATTTATTAATTAAATCCATATTTATGAATACAATAAGAAAAGATTGGACGGAAATCAAAACCAATGATAGTTGGGCGATTTTTAAAATTATGTCAGAATTTGTTGAAGGATACGAAAGAATGTCAAAAATTGGACCTTGTGTCTCTGTTTTTGGCTCTGCCAGAACGAAGCCAGACAATAAATACTATCAAATGGCTGCAGAAGTTGGAGAAAAGCTTGCAAAAGCAGGATACGGGGTAATTACAGGTGGTGGACCAGGAATAATGGAGGCAGGTAATTTTGGTGCACAAAAAGGCGAAGGGAAATCTGTTGGTTTAAACATTGATTTACCTTTTGAACAAAATCATAACCCTTACATTGATCCTGAGCATAACCTAGAGTTTGATTATTTTTTTGTGAGAAAAGTAATTTTCGTCAAATATTCGCAAGGATTTGTTGTTCTTCCTGGAGGTTTTGGTACTTTAGATGAAATGTTTGAAGCACTTACCTTAATTCAAACTAAGAAGATTAATAAAAGGCCTGTAGTTTTAATAGGTAAATCTTATTGGACAGGCTTGTTCAAATGGGTAGAGGAAGTTATGCTTCATGAAGAGCATAATATTTCTGAATTAGATTTGAATTTATATTCGATTGTTGACACAGCAGATGAAGCTGTTAAATATGTGGAGGATTTCTATAGAAACCACGAATTATCACCTAATTTTTAAGAATTAATTTTAGATAAAAAAGTAACTACTAGTTTGAAAATGACTAGCAGTTACTTTGCACTTTATATTTGCGCTTATATTTTAGATCTCTATTAATTAAAGGACTTTGTGCTCAAGATATTAAGTCCAATTAATTTTCAGAAGCAAAATTTTATATTCGCCTAAATTTTTCACAAAACTTCCTAAACAAAAAAAGCCGAATATTTCAATTCGGCTTTTATATTTATTTTACAATAAATTATTTTTTATTGTCTTTCGGTAAGTTTTTGAATGTGAAATAATCTTTAGCAACTTCTGGAGCTAAAGCTGGATCAAATTGTAAATCAAGCACAAAACCTTCAGTACGACGATTTAGTTGGTGAAGCATTTCATATTTTGCTTTATCCTTTTTCTTAAATCCATTGATGTAAGCTTCTTTTAAAACAATTGTCTTAACGCCAGCAGTGTCAAGTGGAGCATTTGAGACATAAGCTCCATTAGCTAACAAATAAACTTTTTTTGGTGAATTTTCACCTTTCCCTACAGGAACTAAACGTTTTGCATCAATTCCCTTTGTTTCAACTAAATACTTGATACAAGCTTTTGCTCTATTTTCAGATAAAACTTGATTGTAAATGTTCCCTGAACGAGCATCTGTATGAGAACTCAACTCTAATTTCATAGAAGGGTATTTCATTAACAAGTCGTACACAAAGTTTAGTGAATCTAATGAATTGATTGTTGAATCAACAACGAAAGACCACTGGTTTAAAGGATAACGTACTTCTGGTAAACGAATTGGCTCTTCTTTTATCATTGGTAATTCAATTACGAAATTTTGATCATAATTTACACCAACAGTAGTGAAGGATACTTCTTTTACACTTTTGTATTTGTCTTTTTCAACTTTCACAGAATAGGAGGCATTTTCGTTTACAAAGCGTGTAGCATCTGGTTTTTTATCCCATAAAATTGAACCATCTTCCTTGGTTATCCCTTCCCATGTAATTCCACTTTCAGCAGCTGTTATAGTTACTTTTGCTCCAGAAACTCTGGCTTTTTGGTTTAACTCATCAACTACATCAACTTTTAAAGTGTACATGTTTGGAGGTAATTCATACATCCAAATATCTGGACGCAAGTTTTTACCTACACTTCCAACTCTTTCAGATGTATAATAACCTTTTTTATCACTAACTTCAATTAAAGCATAATCATTAGAAACCGAATTCAAAGGAAATCCTAAGTTTTTAGGTTTCTCCCATTTGTTTTTATCTTTTACTTTCGTAGCCTTAAAAACATCTAATCCCCCCATACCCGGTAAACCATCTGTAGCAAAATACAAATCACCATTTTTAGCAAAAGTTGGGAATAATTCATTTCCTTCAGTATTCAGTTCAGCACCCATATTTATTGGAGCCGACCACGAATTTGTTTTTTTAGTGTATTCAGTGTAGTATAAATCTCTTCCGCCAAAACCACCTGGCATATCTGAAGCAAAAATTAAGAATTTTCCATCTTCAGTAACACATGGATGACCAACCGAAATTGAATCATGTCCCTTTAGTTCCAATTTTGTAGGTTCTCCCCACTCTTTACCTTTCATCTCAGAAACCCAAATATCACAACCTAGATTTAACTTACTTTCATTTGGACAACGTGTAAAGAACATTGTCTTACCTCTTCCGTCAAAACAAACTGTTCCCTCGTTATCCTCAGTGTTGATTAATTCACCAGCAACTAATTTTGGTTGTCCCCAGTTTCCTTTCTTATCAACATCTGAAACCCATAAATCCATGTAGTTTTCACAAGATCTTGGGTCAACACTATTGCTTACGCCGCCTTCTCTTGAAGTACTGAAGTAAATTTGAGATTCTTTTTTATCTCCAAACATTGGAGCCATATCAAAAACTTCTTTATTTAGCGATGTAACATTAGTTACAACATGTCGCGATTTGTTGATTTTAAAATCTTGATGAATTTCACAAGATCTTAATCCAATATCAGCTCTTTTATCTTCTGGAGCTAATTCCTTATAGCTACTATAATTTACAATTGCTTTTTTGTGTTCTCCTAATGCCCTTAGCATTTCAGCATTGTAAAAATAAACTAAAGGATCTCTTTCCGGATACTTCAATAAAATGGCTTTCTCATACCATTCATGAGCATCTTTCATGTTATCAGTTTGTCTATAACACTCAGCTGTCTTGAAAGCCATGTCAGCTTTCAGCTTAATTGCTGATTTTCCTTTTCTTTCTATTTTAGAGAATGCTTTTGCACAAATTGCTGCACCAGAACAATAATTTTCATTTCTGTACTCAATGTTTGCTAATTTCACTTGTTTTGGAACGTACATTACAATTTGAGCTTGAGTCAAAGAGGAAAATCCAATGATTACTAGTGTTAACAGTTGCTTAATGTTCATAAAATTCATTTTTATAGTCAAAATCCAAGAGCGAATTAAAGCATAATTTATTTCTAATCCAAAATTGTTGAAAAAAAATTAAAATTATTTTTTTTGATTTCTACTAAAATAGTTATTAATGTGTTTATTATCAGATATTTAGATTTTTATTTAAAAATAATTTATTTTTTCTGTTATTTAAGAGAACTTTCTGTTAAAAGTTCAAATTTTTATTCGAAATTTACCATTATTTCATCCATAAATGTCCAAGGAGTTTTTCCTTCACCAGGGAAATTCTGTGGAATTGATTTTTTTGTTAAAATTTTATACTTAATATACTTTGCATTTTTATTGATTTGATAGGTGTTTTTATTTTTTTCAACTGTAAAAGGGAAAACATCCCATTTTTTTTTGTTAATTGATGTTGAAATGATAATTTTCTCAGGTAAATGAATCCAAGAAGATGCATCATCTAAAAAACTGAGGTAAACATTTTTTATTTCAACTTCTTTAAGAAGATTAACTTCAAAAATTATTTCTGTTGTGTCAAACCCTAACCATTCTCCAGAATTCCAAGGAGTTACTCCGATAATACCATCGAGTAAGCAAAGTTCCTTATTGTAGGAATAACGTTCGTTTGGTTCTGTTATAAATTTTATTGGTAAACCTAATAATTCATGTAATTTATAATTGATGTAAATTGGTTTTATTTCAAGACCTAAATAAAATGGTACAATCAAAGCTGCAGTTTCTCCATTTGGAATTCTTTGTCTGTCCAAATTTACTTTAATTTCTTCCAGATATTCTATTTTTGAATTGCTACCATATTGATTTGCATTATTTTCAATAAATTGGTAATCTTTTAAATCACTTTTAAAGTTGTAACGAATTCCATTTTTTGTTTTAGAAATCGTCATTTTAGGATAAAAAATTGCTTTAGAATAATTGACGTCTTTTTGCTTCAACAAAAATAAATGTTTTTTAATTAATCTATCTTGAAATACTTTGTAACTGGGTTTTTTAACACTCCATAAAACTTGAGATAATGCCAAAGCTCTGGGAAAAGTCATGTATTCTAATTGTTTCATGTTCGGAATGTATTCTGTCCACAAATTTGCTTGTGCACCTAAAATTAATTTTGATTCCTGTAAAGATAATTCTGCAGGGATTGGCTCAAAGGAATATACTTTTTCCAAAGACGTGAAGCCACCAAAAGCAATCGCATCTCCAGAATTTTTACTTTGATAATGGTCAAAATAGCAATGAGAACCTGGGCTCATAACGACCGCGTGGCCTTGTTTCACTGCCTCAATTCCGCCTTGAGTTCCTCGCCAAGACATCACTGTTGCATTTGGAGAAAGTCCACCCTCTAAAATTTCGTCCCAACCTATTAATTTTCGACCTTTTGAAGTAAGATACTTGTCTATTTTTTTGATGAAATAACTTTGTAACTCATGTTCACCTTTAAGATTGTTTTCGAGGATTATTCTTTGACAATTAATACATTTTTTCCAGCGGTCTTTTGGAGCTTCGTCGCCACCAATATGAATGTATTTTGAAGGGAATAATTCTAAAACTTCTGATAGTATATCAATATTAAAATCAATAGTTTCTTTTTTTGAACAATATATGTCATCAAAAACTCCCCAAAGTCCAGGTACGTTTTGCTGGATGCCTGTGCACGAAAATTCAGGATAAGCAGCCAAGGCAGCTCGAGCGTGCCCGGGCATTTCTATTTCTGGGACAATATTTATGTATTTGCTTTCAGCATATTTTACAACCTCTCTAATTTGTTCTTGAGTGTAAAATCCACCGTAAATTTCAGAGCTATATGTTCTTGGAATTGTTGTATAGTGATTATTTACGGTACTATCTCTCCAGGCTCCAGTTTCTGTTAACTTCGGATATTTTTTGATTTCAATTCTCCAACCTTGATCGTCTGTTAAATGCCAATGAAACGTATTGAACTTATAAAATGCCATTAAATCAATATATTTTTTCACCTCTTCAACGGAGAAAAAATGTCGGCTGACATCTAAATGTAAACCTCTCCATTCAAATTTTGGGTAATCAGTAATTTTGCAATTTTGAATATAAGTTTCAGTTCCTTTTTTTTCAATTAATTGCAAAAACGAATTTATTGCGTAAAAACAACTTGCATCGGACGAGAAAGAAATGAGAATGTGATCTGTTTTTACATCAATTTCATACCAATCTTTATGAATAGCCGATTCAACTTTTAAAAACGAAATAGTCGGTTTTATATTTTCCATTTGTTTTAATTCTAAATTGAATAAAACTGACATTTCTGTGGTAAAATAAGCTTTAATATTTGCAGGAATAAGTGAAAAATTTGTTTGTATTAAATTTTGAAAATCAAATCTATCTTTAAACTTTAAATAAGAGCTTGGTGCTGGAATTATTGGACATTGAGCAATAATTCCTTTAGAAAATAAGCATGTAAATAGAATTAATGGAATTATTTTAGGATTTTTCATTATTTAAATATGAATTAATGTTAGTTTCACAAAGCTGAAAACGATTAGTAATTGAGCCTTCTAGAATTTTGTAGTCAATTTTATATTCTTTTAATATTTTAATAAAAAGGTCAAAAAGTACTTCTCTATCGTTTGGATTTTCTCGCAAATTATCTTCAATCCAAGGAAAATCGGGTTTGCACAAAAAATAAATATCAATTTGTTGCGTAAAAATATTTTCTTTAATGAAATCACAACATTTATTGTACTTGAATTCCGACCAAACTTGCATAGAAATTAAGTCTGTGTCGATAATTACAAGATTATTTTCTTTTGAATTTATAATGCAATTAAATTGACCTTTTGCGATAAATTCTAAATCTTCATAACTATAATTAGTTTGAATTTCTGCTAAATACACACGAGAATACTCAGTAATTAATTCAGCAGTATATTTTTGTGCTAAAATTTCTGATAAAGTTGTTTTACCTGAAGATTCTGGACCAATAAAAGCTATTCTCATGTGTTTAATTTAGACTTTTTATAATCTTTTTTCCACAAAATAAAAGCGTAAAATGCTAAAATTGTATAAATGAAAAATAAAACGGAAGTGAGTAATAAATCTCTTTGCCAATAAATATAAATAGCTATAAAGTCTATGATAACAAAATAGATCCAGTTTTCTAATATTTTTTTTGTGATTAGATATGTTGCAAAAATACTGAAAAAGAAAATTGCTGAATCAATGTAAGGAAAAACTTGTTTTGTATATGTGTCAAAGATAAAACCAAATATTACAGAAGTTAAAAGTGTAATCGAAATTGAAATTATGTGGTAATTTGTTTTTTTTGTGATTATTAATTTTTTTTCACCTGTTTTATTCCAATTCAACCAACCTAACATAGCCATTGCAATATAGAATAATTGTAAAATAGAATCAAAATAAAAATTGACGGAATAAAAAATATAAACGTATATTGCAGAACTTAAAATGGCAAAAATCCAACACCAATTATTTTTTAAAGTAGCAAGAATTAAATAAATTAAACTAAAAATAAAAGCAATCCACTCCAAATAGCTTGTTTTTTGTATTTCCAAAAAAAGTTGATTTAGTTGTTCACTCATATTGTAATAAATTCTAGAAAGTACTTGTCAAAAGTAAGTATTTTTTCAGATTTTAGCAGAAATATAAATTTTCATGTTATTTTTACATCATCATTTTAAAAATGTATTTAAAATTTATAGTGTGTTTGAATTAACAAAATTAAAAAGGTATTTATTTTCCATCCTTGGCGGACTTTTGATGGTTTTGTCATTCCCATTTACTGGAAGTTTGCCCTTGTTAATGCTTTTTGCTTTCATACCTCTTTTATTAATTGAGGAAACCATTTTACATAGGAAATATCGTGCTTCAAAATTATTTATTCACAGTTACATTGTATTTTTTATTTACAATGTTGGCACTACTTGGTGGATTTGGAATGCGAGTATTGGAGGAGCAATTTTTGCCTTCACCTTAAATTCCTTAATTATGGCTTTGGTTTTCCAAGCCTTTCATATTACAAAAAAACACATTGGAAAGTATGAGGGAAATATAGCATTGGTGATTTTTTGGATTGGTTTTGAATATTTACATTTTCATTGGGAGTTATCTTGGCCTTGGTTGAATTTAGGAAATGTATTTGCGTCAAGTCCAATTTTGGTGCAATGGTATTCAATTTCCGGTATTTTAGGCGGAACGGCTTGGGTTTTGGTATGTAACTTGTTAGGTTTTAATATTTTGAAAAATGTATTTTTCAAAAATAAAACGTGGGCTTCTCAAAAACAGAATGTACTAATTTTGTTTGCAGGAATAATTTTGCCAATCTCTTTTTCACTAATTCAATATTATTCTTATTCTGAAACTGGGAAAGATACAGAAATCGTTATAACTCAACCAAATATCGATCCTTATAACGAGAAATTTACAGGAAGCGTAAACGATCAATTGGATAAAATTTGTAGTTTGGCTGATAAGAAAGTTACTACAAAAACAGATTTTGTATTGGCTCCGGAAACTGCCTTGCCTTTTATGTTTTATGAAGATGAAATTCAACGAATTATTTATTTTCATTATTTAATTGAGAGAAAAGCTATTTGGAATGGACCCTCCTTGTTGATTGGGGCTTCAACAAAAAAATATTTTAAGACAAAAAATTCTCGTGCTTCAAAGAAAATATATGGAGGACCTGGTTTTGAAGAATATTATAATTCTTCCATGCTTCTTGATGAATATGATAATCCAAAATTTGTGCATAAATCTAAATTAGTCTTAGGAGTCGAGAAAGTACCATTTTCAAATGTATTTCCTTATTTAGAGGAATTATCAATTAATAATGGTGGAACCAGTGGAACATTAGGGGTGGAAGATGAATCACAGGTTTTATCAAGTAAAGGCATTAAATTTGCCCCGGTTGTATGTTATGAATCTATTTATGGAGAATTTATCTCAGATCAGTGTAATAAAGGAGCAGAATTGATTTTTGTCATCACAAATGATGGTTGGTGGGGAAATACTCCTGGTTATAAACAACACAATGCTTTTTCAAGGTTAAGAGCAATTGAAAATAGAAGAAGCGTCGCACGTTCAGGAAATACTGGAATTTCATCCTTTATTAATCAACGAGGAGATGTTTTGCAAGCAAGTTCTTGGTGGATTGAAACTTCTATAAAGGAAACGGTAAAAAGAAACTCTAAAAAGACATTTTATACGCGATATGGCGATATTATTGGTCAATCGCTTTCATTTTCTGCCTTGTTTTTATTTCTTTTTACTTTGTATAAAATAATTTACAGAAGATTTAAAAAGTAATTATCTCAACGAACGATAATTTTTTATCCAATCAGGATTTTGCACATCACGCATTATTTTCCAAAAATTGGTATCAATGAAATACCCAAAATCTAAATTATCAACGCCATATTCTTGTTTTAAATATATTGCTTGCTTGCTTGATGGTTTATACAATTCAGCGCTCCAACCTTTTTCTTTTCCATTGTTGAAAGGATAGTCCGAATAACGGAGTTTCCACAAAGAATCTAAAGGTGAGCAAAAAACAACATCTTTTTTTGTTATAGAATCTTTTACTAAACCACACAAAATAGCATTTTCAACCAACATGTTTTTTCTTTGAGGATTATAAATACTTGGCCATTTCCCAGTAGCAAATTTTACGAATTCATCTTTTGATAAGTTTTTTTTCTGACTTAAAACTCTTCCATTATCCATGAAAACCATTAATGTGTACATCTGAGAATTTGTCTGCATGTTTACTTGAACAGCAAAAACAGTTTTTACCGTAGGATTAAAAATAACCGAACTCGAAATGACCCAAAATATAAGAACAAGTAATAATGCTTTCATTTAATCCTGAAATATTAGACTTTATTTTAAACGTCAAATATTTATAAATGTTTCTTTTAATACAAACCTGATAAGATTTGGACAAAAAAAAATCGGAATATTATTCCGATTTTAGTATTCAAAGGTGAATAATTTATTCTGATTTAACAATTTTTCTAGTTTCTAAAACTTTTCCATCTAATTTAATAACATAAAAATAAACTCCTTTTCTTAAGTCTGATAAATCTAAAACCGTTGACTTATCATAAGAAGAGACCGACAGTGAAGCTACTGTTTCACCTAAAAGTGAACAAACTTCAATTTTATCTGCACCTCCATGATTAATTGTTACTTTAGAAGTAAATGGATTTGGATATACTTTCAATTCAGATGATTTTTGAATTTTACTTAAAGACGCAGTACTAGCAGTTGCTGTAAATCCACCAATCATTCCCATTCCCACATGAGGAGTACAAACATAGCCGTAATTACCCGCAACCGTTACTTTGTAATCGAAAATAGTAGTTGTAGAATTCATTGGGCTATCCCATGCAGTAGCTCCTGCAGGAATTGAGGCTGACGTAGTCGTATGACTTCCACTTACCCAATTAAATCGGACTGTATCACCAACGATAACTGTTGTTATAGCTTGAGGTGTAAAACTATTGCTAGCTACTGAAACTGAATGAATCGTTGCTTTTACAGAAAAACCAAGAGTTAACATTGTGACTAAAGTAAAAAATTTATTCATATTCTTTTAGGCTTTTCTTAATATTTTACTACAAATATAGCATTGTTTTTTTACTTACAAAACTTTTTGACTTTATTTATTTGAAAACTTTAATAGTTACTTCAAAAATAGTTTTTTTTGCTAAATTGATTATTTTTGCAGAAATATGGAAAAAGAATCAAATTTGCTCATCAAACTTGTTTTAATTGTCTTGGATTTTTTCTTTCCATTGGTGAAGAAATTTATGAATAAGCATACTTATTATTATATAGCATGCGGTGCTGGAAACACACTTTTAAGTTTTGTTATCTATTATTTTTGCTACCACAATTTCTTGCATAAACAAGACTGGGACTTAGGTTTTTTTGTCTTTAAACCGCACATGGCATCCTTTTTTATTTCTTTTGGAATAACTTTTCCAATTGGATTTTTATTGAGTAAATACATAGTTTGGAGAGATAGTTATTTAACAGGTAATAAACAACTTTTCAGGCATTTAATATTAGTCGTTTTTTTTATTATAATCAATTACGTGTTGCTCAAACTATTTGTTGAAATTTTAAATTGGTGGGCCATGCCAAGCCAAATTATGACAACTATCATCATTGTAATACTGAGTTATTTATCTCAGAAATATTATTCCTTTAAGAATTAATTACTTTTTAAAAAATAAAAATAGAGAGGAAATAAGATTAATATTACTGCTACAATCGCTAAAAATAGGTTTTCGATTAAAAACGTAACAACTGATAAAGTTGAAATCCCAAATATTCCTATCAAATGAAATTTTCCTTGATGCTTTTTCTTCAATCAAAACCAAATTATTTCATCAGCATTTAAATATGCATGAATTTTGACATCAGTTGGTATTGTATCATCAATTTGTTCTTCTAAATCAAACATGTTAATACCAATGAATATGCATGAAGGTGAGCATTTTTTTAAAAACTTATCATAAAATCCTTTTCCATATCCTACTCGATTTCCAGATTTATCGGCGCATAAAAGAGGAACAAAAACAAAGTCAAATCGATCAGCGGCAATTATTTTCCCTTTTTTAGGTTCAGGTATTCCCAATTTACTTACTTCAAGTTGATCTTCTGATTCAAATAGAATATGTTTCATCTCACTGTTTTCCTGATTTACTTTTGGAATTGCAATTTTTGCTCCAAATGAAATTGCTTTTTCCCAAATTAAATAAGTATTTATTTCATTTTTCCGCTCAATTGGCAGGAATAAACTAACAATTTTGTTTTCGAGATTGAAATTTACAAATATATTTTGACAGATTTTTTCAGATAGAATTTGTAGCTGCCCAGGAGCAATTTTTTTTCGTAAATCTAAATATCTTATGCGTAATTCTTGCTTTGTCATAATTTAAAATCCAGGTAAAAATTGCAAAGCAGAACTCGAAACTTCTGTTTGATTTATTTCTTCAGCTTTATCCAATGCTTTTTCAAGTGCTATTGCTAAAAAGTCTTCTAATTCCTCCTTTTCAATTAGTTTTAAGTCTGCTGTGATTTCTAGCGAAGTGAGTTTCCTATTTCCGTCAAGTTCTATTTTAACTAAACCACCGCCTGCTTCGCCAAAAACTCTTATTTTAGCTAGCTTGGCTTTACTATCGACCAACGATTGTTGCATCTTTTCAAGCATTTCTTTTTGATTTAATCCAAACATAAATTTCACTTTAGAATTGTAAAAATACTTAAAATATTGAAAATAATAATTTATTAATTTTCAATATTAATTTTCATCTGAAAAAGAATTATATCTTTGTTTTTTAAAAACTAAAACTCGAACCAAAGATGAAGTATTTTTATTTGCTAACTATTGGCACTTTGTTCTTTGGAACAATAACTTTTTCTCAAGAATCAGAAGAGCACAGTGAAGAATCTTCAGAAGAATATGTTGACACTAATTTAGTTGACCATACCTTTGAAGGTACGAGAGTTATTAATGGACATTCTGTTGAAACTTTACGCAAAGGAATTCTGGAATTTAGAATTGAACATCGATTTGGGGATATTGCTGGAACTGATGGTGGAGCTCAATCTATGTTTGGTTTTGACAACTCATCTGACATTAGAATGGCTTTTGAATATGGAGTAACTGATAACCTTATGCTTGGTTTTGGTCGCAGTAAAGGAACTGGTAATCCTTACAGATCTTTATTAGATGGGTTCGTAAAATATAAACTTCTAAAACAAAGTAAAAATGGAATGCCAATTACATTGACTGCATTAAGTACCACAAGCTTTACTTATCAGAAAAAATCTTATGATTTCACATCGGTAGGTTCATTTCCAGTTTGGCAAAATAGATTTGCCTATTGTTCACAAATAAATATTTCCAGAAAGTTTGGTGAACGTTTTTCCCTTGCAATAATTCCAACTGTTGTGCATAGAAATTATGTTCTAAGTACAGATCAAAATACCTTATTTTCATTGGGAGGAGCAACAAGAATTGGGATTAATTCTAGAATGGCCGTTTTATTAGAATATTATTATGTTTTTGCAGACAAGAATTTGCGATCAACCAATACAAATAGTCTTGGCATAGCTTTTGAATGGATTACGTTTGGACACAATTTTACGGTAAACATAACAAATTCCAAAGGATTTGGAGAAACTCAATTTATTCCTTATACTTATGAGAAATGGAATAAAGGTCAATTTAGACTGGGCTTTTGCATCGGCAGAAAATTTTCTAAAGAATAATTAATTTAACCATAAACAGATAAAACTAAAGTCATGACAAAAGTATTTTATCCCTTAGTAGCCGCGGCTATTTTGCTTACTTCAGCAATTTCAATAAATGCTGTAGATTATAGAATCAAAGATAGCCATAGTGT
>CANLGD010000023.1 GCA_947490145.1 Flavobacteriia bacterium | reverse complement strand
TTATCGTCTTGGGCATGGTAGCCAAAACTAATAAAAAGCAAGAACATTAAACTAATTTTAAACATGAATATAGACTCTGTGTATCTTAGATAACGTAAAGTTAGGATAAAAAGTTGTTTTTCGATGAACTTAAGTTTAAAAAATTGATTTTTAGCACTTAAAAGATTTCCAAGGAGCAACTTTATGTTTGTGGGAAAAAAGCTATAAACTTTTGATTTTTTGATTGTCTTGGTTAAAACAAATTGAATTTATTTTAAAAATTTCTCAAATAAAGATATTCTTCTGATGTATAACAAAAAAAAGCCTCCAGATATCTGATTGCTTTCTGCTCCTCCTAATGGACCTCAGTAGAAACAATAAAAGGAATTCAAAATACTTTAACGTTAATTTCTCAGGAGCCAGCATATAAATCTTCAATAAAACAAGTGTGTTGGATTGTGCGTTGAAAGTGTGTTATTCTGTGCGTTCAAAACAAGTGCACTTAAGTAACCTTTGTTTCTGCACCTAATAGTCTATAAGGCATATAAACGAAAAAAGGGTACATTGCTGTACCCTTTCTGCTCCTCCTCTTGGACTCGAACCAAGGACCCTCTGATTAACAGTCAGATGCTCTAACCAGCTGAGCTAAGGAGGAATTTTGCTACTTTCATTTCTGAATTGCGAGTGCAAATATAAGCAAACTATTTTAATTTGAAAATAAAAGATTAAAAATTATTACTTTTTTTTAATCTTTGGCTAAAAACGTCCAATAAGTTGAGCGATTCACTTCAATTAACTTGGCTTTAGGATAAAACACGGCAAAACTTTTAGGGAATTTCTTTTTGTCTTTTTTATTCCATTTCAATTGATATGCAGCCATTTTATCTGTTTTCTCATCGTATTCGATTAAATCAACTTGTTGTTTTGTATGTGTAATCCAAAAATAAAATTGACTATTTGCTTCACTAGTTTTTTTATATTTTTCTGCAATAAACCAATTTTTCCACAAAACGTCAGTATCGCTTCTATATTCTAACGCATTGTGATTTTTTATCAACGCATTGCGAATTCCATTATCGTAAAAATACAAACAATGTGTTTTTTTCAATTCATATTTTTGATCCGTTGAAAAGGTCGGAATTTTAATTAATACTTGCGCTTTCTCTAAAAGATAAACGTAACGCTCGACCGTTTCATTGTCAAGCCCAGCTTTTGTGGCTAATTCATTGTACGAAATATGACTTCCGATTGATAAAGCAATGTTTTGAAGCAATTTTCTTAATTGTTCTGTTTTATTAATTCTTTCTTTTGGATTTAAAGTTGATTTTAAAATGTTTGATACACATTCTTCCAAAAATAAAACTGCTTTTTCGTTTGATTCAAAAACTTCTTGGTTGTTGCCAAAAATCAAACGCTGCTCTAAGTTTTTTTCAATTTGAATCAAACCAAAATGCTTTGCAATTTCTTTGAACGTTGGACTAGTTGTTTTGATAATTAACTCTTGTGTTGTTAAAACTTCCATCAAAACATCGTCAAAAATTGGCTCAAAAGAGCATAAACAAATTAAATTGATATCCAAGTCCTCAAATAAAACTACTTCAATAATTTCTTGTAGTTTATCTAAAAGTTGTGCTTCCTTAACAATAATATTTTTTTTATCCTCAAATAATTCTGTTACAGAATTTAAATTTATTTCTTGAAATACACTTTTCACTTTCTTATTTGAAGCATCAAAAAGTTTATAGTTTTCTGGATCTTTTAAATGTTCTAAAAATAATTGTTCATTGATGTTTTCAGAAGTTCCAATCAAAACCAAAATTTTATTGCTTTCTAATTTGGAATTTATTTTTTTAACTATTTCTCTTTCAAGCATATTTGTATTTTTAACCGCAATTATTTGTTGATATTTGCGTTAAATATAGTGATTTATTTCAAGTAGAAACAAATTTACTTATTAAATTCTAGAAATAAAAGAACGTAAATAGTTAAGTTTATGTTTAATTAAAACTTTTAAAATTAATTCTAAACATTAAATGTCTAGTTTTGTTTTTAATTCTGAAAGCAAGAAAGATGGAAGAGCACCAAAAAATCGTTGAAGTAAAAAAATTAGTAAAATATTACGGTAAATTTTGTGCTGTTGAAAATGTTAGTTTTGATGTTTATGAAGGTGATATTTTTGGCTTTTTAGGTCCAAATGGAGCTGGAAAAAGTACAACCATAAGAACGATTTTATCCTTGATTAATCCTAGTAGCGGGTCCATTCATTTGTTTGGAAAAAGTTTAGATAAAAATAGAAATTTTATTCTGTCAAAAATTGGCAGTATTGTAGAAAAGCCAGACTTCTATAAATACTTATCTGCTGAAAAAAATCTCGAAATATTCGCTCGAATTTCTGGAGCAAACGTGAGTAAAAAACAAGTGCATGAAATCATTGAATTTGTTGGTTTAAAAGGCAGAGAAAGAGATAAAGTCACCGGTTTTTCTCATGGAATGAAGCAAAGACTTGGAATTGCTCAAACTTTACTCCACGACCCAGAATTGATAATTTTAGATGAACCAACAACAGGTTTAGATCCGCAGGGGATTATTGACATTCGTAATTTAATTCTTCAACTTAAAACCGAACGAAATAAAACGGTTATTTTATCATCACATATTTTGTCAGAAATTGAATTGATTGCCAATCGCATGATAATCATCAATAAAGGAAAAACAGTTGTGGAAGGAAATGTTTCAGAATTACTAAACAGTCAGGAATTAATCGTTTCATTTACAGTTGATAAAGTTCCAGAAGCCAAAAAATTATTGGAAGCAAATAATTTATGGACCGATTCAAATACAATAGAAGGTTTTAATTTGTTGTTGCATACTTCAGAAAAAAGTGTTCCGATTATCAATAAATTACTTTGCTTACATGATGTAAATGTTGTTTCGATAGAAAAGAAACGAAAATTGGAAGATTATTTTTTAAAATTAATTACGAACTGATGTTTTGGAAAAGTACCTATAACGAATTGATAAAAATTTCTTTCAAACCGAGATCTTATTTGGGTGTCGGAGGAATTTCCATAATTATTCTGTTGATTTTGATGGCAATGAAACTAGATGGTTCCTTATATATTGAAATAATTACGGGGCAATTCGATGATTCTTTGTCTTTCGAAGGGAATATTTTAAATGGAAATTTAATTGCTTTTCTTATTATTCAAATGCTCATTATTCATGTGCCGCTTTTGGTTGCTTTTGTTACTGGAGATTTAGTGTCTGGAGAATCCGCAATGGGAACAATTCGTTTGCTTTTAACAAAACCTATTTCACGCAGTAGCGTCTTGATGTCTAAATTTTTGGCAAGCGTCATGTATACTTTTTTTCTTGTTTTGTGGATTGCGTTTTTAGCATTGGTTGTTAGTTATTTCATATTTGGGTCGGGAGACTTAATTGTTTTAAATTTTGATGGCTTGGCAATTTTTCAGGATGGAGACATTACTTGGAGGTTTATTCTAGGATTTTCACTGGCTTTTTTATCCTTAGTAACTGTGGCAACTTTGTCCTTAACTTTCTCTTGTTTTTCAGAAAATTCGATTGGTCCAATAGTAGCCACGATGGGGATAATTATTTTATTTACAATTATTGGTTCGCTAGATGTTCCTGTTTTTGATTCGATAAAACCTTATTTATTTACAACGCACATGGCTGCTTGGCGTTACTTTTTTGATGATCCAGTATCCAAAGATGAAGTTATAAATTCAATTATAATTTTAATTTCACACATTGTTTTTTTATTGGGAATTGCTTTATATAAATTCAATAAAAAAGACATTTTATCTTAATTATTATGAAATTCAACAAAATAGTTTTCGTATTTTTTATTCTAATTTCGTCAAGTTTATTTTCGCAATCGGCTAATTCTTTGTTAAATTCAGTTTTCAAAAAAGTCAACAAAGTAAAAGACTATTCGGTTGATATCAGTGTAAAAGCGGATATTCCATTTATAAAAATGTTACCAATAAAAGCAAAAATTTATTACAAGAAGAAAGACAAATTCAAGGTTGATTCCAAAAGCATCGCCATTGTTCCAAAACAAGGATTCGTGCAAATTAGTAAATTAATTTCGGACACTTCAAGTTATACAGCAATTCTGCAATCAAGCGAAGAAGTGAATAATTCCAAAATAAGTTTGATAAATATCATTCCACTAAGCGATACAGGAGATGTTGTTTTAGGTAAAATTTGGCTCGATGAAAAGAGATTAGTAATCACAAAATCGGTTATTACTTCCAAATCTAACGGCACAATTTCAACTGAATATTTTTATGGAGATCAAATTGAATTTGCTTTACCAGATTTGATGAAATTTGAAATCGACATGAAAAAATTTAAAATACCTAAAGTAATTGCTGCAGATATTAATACCAATAAGAAAAAAAGTAAAGAGAAAAAATCAAATAAGGGTAAAATCGAAATTAAATTAACAAATTATAAGGTTAATAATGGAATTGCTGATTCAGTTTTTAAGAAGAAATGAAAGTTTCAATTAGCCTAAATTTTTAATCCAAATCTAAATACCACAGAGTAAATTTTAAAGGTATAGTCAATTATCGAATCATAAGTTGAATAAAAAGTTCCTTTAGAATTTGTGTAATATTGACCTAATTCAAAGAAAACACTTTTATCTCTGCTACCATCTAAAAGTTCGTAGCCAATACCACCTTCAGCCATGACAGCTTGAAAATTTTTATCAGGGTCGTTATTCTTGTTATTTATTCCAAATGAACGACCATATCTACCGTAAATATAAACTGCTTTTTGATCCGTTCCAAACAAATAAAAATCTCCCGTAACATAAATTGGATAAGACCATAATTTTAATTTATGTTTATCAGAATTTGAATAAAAATTTACTTTATTTCTATGAAATCCGTTTAATATTCCAACTGAAAAAAGTTGTCTAAATTGATAGCGTGCCCCAAAATCAGTTGTCGTATTTCTAATTCCAAATCCTTGTGAAACTGTAAAATGAAATTTATTATCTAAATATTCTCTCCTCAGAGGATTTCCAAGGGAGTTTTTTGTTCTGGGAAGATTGTCAAATGCAAGAGAATGTTTTGCAAATAATAACGTAATTAAAAAGAAAATCTTAAGAACTGTTTTCATTAAATTTTTTTAGGCAACTAGAAGAAAAACTAGTAATAAGATAATTTTCCAATTGGACTTAAAGTCATGTTATTCCAATCAATTTGAAATTCTTCAATACCATTGCTATTTGTTAAAACAATGATATTTGGATTATTTGGATGAAACATGATATCATAAGCAACAACATTTGAAATTTTTGTTTCTTCCACTAATTTAAAATGATTGTTTGCGTCATAAATTGTTAAACCATTTGCACCTTGTCCTACAAAAAGATAATTATTCGCAAAACACAATCCGTAAGGACTTTCTAAATCTATACTTTTTAATTCTTTTGGGGCATTAATATTGGATATATCGACCAAATTAAGTGTATTTTCCCCTTTTCCGTTACAACCTTCATTTTCAGTTGAACGCAAGGTATAATAAGCCACATCACCGCGAGGTAAAACTGGATCACAATATTCTGTGTGATTTACAGATGAAATCTTAGTTGGAGAACCAGGATTAGCTGCATTATAAATAGTCATTGATGTTACAGATCCCAAAAACAATTTGTTGTCTTCTCCGTAAATTGTTTCTGTATTTCGTTCTAACTTTATTTTTTTTACATAATCTAATTGTGAAGAATTAGAAATTACGTGCATTACATTGTCTTCAATCACATAAATATGATCAAATTCAACAGCAATTCTGCTAAGTGTACTTTTAGAATTACTATTTCCACCTGTGAAAGTTGATGGAATTGTACTTGCAGGAATTACATTTTTTAAATAGTCTAGGTGCAGTCTACCCTCTTTTTTGATTTCTTGTGCTTCAATACTATTAATTTCAAACTTGTCAGTTCCTGTTGCATACTCAAAACCTAATAATTGTTCTCCTTTATCATTTTCTAGCGGCGTCCAAAAAACATTTTTTGCTCTACTTACAAATTGAGGATTGTACACATTTGTAATGTCAATTTTTACAACATCATAAACGTTCGCTATATATAAAAAATTATCTTTCACATAAAACTCTCTTAAAAATGGAAGCTGAATAAATGATAGTCTTTGAGGATTTTGCATATCCGTATTGTCGTAAATATGAATTCCTTTGTTTAATTCACTAACAAGTACAAAGTTATTTCCGATATAAAAACTTTTTGGATTAACTAAATTTTGTTTTTCAATTAACAATGGTAACGTTCGAAGCGAGTCCAAATTTCCATAAACTGCAGTTGCCTTATTATAAGTCATTGAAATTTCACCTTTCGTCTTTATACAAGAATTAATCAGGAAAATCATTATTCCAGTAAAAGCGAAAATAGAGTATCTTATATTTTTCATGATAAATGGTTTTTAATTTTAAGTCAACAACAAACATGCCAATTTTTTAGATGCAGCTTAAAATATAAATCTGAATTTGAGCTCTTTATAAAATTCCGATTCTATGGCTAAAATTATAAATTTATATTGACACCTACAAATTTATTTCAAACTTATGAACACAGGAGACAAGTTTTCCACAATTTAACATATTATTACCACTTTTTACCACTAAGTAATTTTTTATTAAATTATAATAAAATCAGTACTTTATAAATAAAAGTGAAACCTTTTTTACATTCTTTACGTTAGAACTTATCAACATTGTGTTATTCAGTGGTAAAAAGTGGATAATTTCTCTTAATTTTACCCATTATTACAGTTATGGCAGGTTTAGTAGGTGAATACGAAGTACGATTGGACAATAAAGGTCGCTTCATGTTTCCATCAGGTTTGAGGAAACAGATTTCTCCTGCTGCCCTAGAAAATTTTATGTTAAACAAAGGTTTTGAAGATTGCTTGACACTTTTCCCAATGAATGAATGGGAAAAATTAAGTGCTAAACTTTCAAAACTAAACTTGTTTAAACCAGAAAATCGAATGTTTTACCGTTTATTCCATCAAGGAGCGAAAGCAATTTCTTTGGATTCAGCGGGAAGAATTTTGATTCCAGTTACCTTAATGGAACGAGTTGGTTTAGACAAAGACTTGATGCTTACAGCATTCAATGATCGCATAGAAATCTGGGACAAAACCAAATACTTCAATTTGATTGAGGAAAACATAACTGGATTTGCTGATTTGGCAAATCAAGTAATGGGTGATTTGGGAAATGACGACGAATAACGATATATATCACATACCAGTAATGCTAAACGCTTGTTTGGACGGATTAAAAATTAATCCTTCAGGTGTTTATGTTGACGTAACATTTGGTGGCGGTGGTCATTCACGTGAACTGTTCAAAAAATTAAATCCTGAGGGAAAATTAATTGTTTTTGACCAAGATCCTGACGCACAAAAAAATTCTTGGGATGCGCCAAATTTTACTTTTGTAGCATCAAATTTCTCTTTTTTAAAAAATCATTTACGTGTTTTAGGTATTCCTCAAGTTGATGGAATTTTAGCCGATTTAGGAGTTTCTTCTCATCAATTTGATGCTGGTGCACGCGGTTTTTCAATTCGCACAGATGATGAATTGGATATGCGTATGAATCAACATGGAGAATTAACTGCCAAGGTTGTCGTGAATACGTATACCGAAAATGAATTAATCAAAATTTTGAGAAAATACGGTGAACTTGATTTCCCAGGGAAAATTGCTGGTACAATTTGTAGAGCTAGAATCAAACGTAAAATCAATACAACCGGAGATTTAATCGCAATTCTTGAAACGATTGCACCAAAATTTAAAGAACATAAATATTACGCGCAAATTTTTCAAGCAATCAGAATGGAAGTAAATCAAGAAATTGATGTGCTTGAAAAATTCTTGTTGCAAACAGCAGACGTTTTGAAGCCTGGAGGAAGATTAGTCGTGATGTCTTACCATTCTTTAGAAGATCGATTGGTAAAAAACTTCATGAAAAAAGGAAATTTAGACGGAAGTATAGAAAAAGATTTTTTTGGAAATGTTTTAAAACCGTTTACAGAAATATATAGAAAACCAATTTCGCCAAGCGAGGAAGAAATTGAATTGAATTCAAGAGCAAGAAGTGCAAAATTAAGGGTAGCCGAAAAATCAAATGGATAATCAATACATCGATAAAGAGGAATTAGCTGCGCAAGAAGAACAAAAAGCAAAAAAGCAGAAGCCTAAAAAGGAATCAAGGCCTCGAGGGAAAGCAAGTGTTTTTGTTCAAATCTTAAACGGAGATATTTTAACCAGAGATTTGGTTTTAAACAATTTAGGTTTTGTTTTCTTTTGCATTTTATTATTGATTTTACTTGTTGCAAAAGGATATTACGGTAAACAATTAACAAAAGACATTGACACTTCACTAAAAAGATTAGACGCTACTACCGCCGAATATGTTGAATCGAAAGCAAAATTGGAAGAAAAAACAAAAAGATTTGAATTGGTTAGAAAATTAGAACCAAGAGGATTGAAAGAAACAACAAAGCCAGCGAAGGTTATTAGGGTGAAGCAGACGGAAGACTGAAAGACTTAGGATAAAAGACTATAAGAGTCAGAAGTCAAGACTTAATTTTTAGTAGGAAGAAAAATAGAAGTAAAAAGATAAAATGAACAAAACAAAATTTTAAATAAAAAGACTAAAAATTCAAATTTGAAGACACACAAAGTCTTGACTTCTGAATCTTTTAGTACATTTTGTCCAAAAAACCGATGAAAGAAAAAAAAGACATATTATGGAGGGTTTACCTGATTTATTTCGGGTTTGTCATCGTTATGTGTATCGTCATTGGTAAAACATTTTCTATTCAAACTGATGGTGTAAAATCTGTTTTAATTGGAGGAGAAAGTGATGAAAAAATACCAACCCGTTCTGTAAAACGAATTCCGCGTAGGGGAGAAGTTTTGGATATAAATCATACGCCCTTAATTACTTCTGTTTCATTTTTTGAAATTCACATGGATCCAACTGTTTGTAAACAACAAGATTTTGATGACAATATTATGGAGCTGAGTCAAAAATTAAGTGGGCTTTTTCCAGAAATGTCTGCTCATGAATATGAAACACATATTCGTCGTGGCAGAGAAAGAGGACAACGTTATTTATTGATTAAAAGAAAAGCAACAAATTATGAGCGTAACCTATTACGTACATTTCCAATTTTTAATTTGGGCAGAAATAAAGGAGGATTAATTGATTTAGAAGAAACAATTATCCGTAAACGTCCGCACGGAGAATTATTGAAAAGAACCTTAGGATATTACAAGAAAACAAAGAATGAAGAACTAAGAGTCGGAATTGAAGGTGCTTTTCACGAATATTTAGTTGGTGAACCAGGATTAGAAATCGAGCAGAAAATTTCAACCGGTTGGAAAAAAACGGGACAAATCGTAAAAGATGCTGTTGAAGGAGCAAATGTTGTTACTACAATTGACAAGGGAATTCAAGAAGTTGCCCATTCAGAATTAATGCAGCAGTTAAAAAGTCAAGGAGCAAAAAGTGGTTCAGTCATCGTAATGGATGTAAAAACGGGTTATGTGAAAGCAATTGTTAATTTGACTTTGGCAAATGATGGCGAATATTACGAATTGTACAACCAAGCTATTGGAACAAAAGAGGTTCCAGGTTCGACATTCAAATTGGCATCTTTGATGGCAGCTTTGGAGGACAAAAAAATCAACATGGATGATACGGTTGAAACAGCAACAAAATATACCTATTTTGGAAAAAATACCTTAAACGAGGCACACAATAATTATTATGGCAGAGTAACAATAAAACGAGCATTTGAACTTTCTTCAAACGTAATTTCTCGTGTTATTTACAATGCTTATAAAAACGAACCAACAACCTTTGTTGATCGCTTAAAATCGTTTGGTTTGGGTGAACCTTTAGGCTTAGATTTAGTAGGAGAACCAACTCCAACTTTATATTCTCCAGGTTCAGCAAATTGGTCAGGAATTTCTTTGCCATGGATGTCTGTTGGTTATGAGGTTCAACAAACTCCCATGCAAACTTTGGCTTTTTACAATGCTGTTGCTAACAATGGAAAAATGGTGAAACCGCAATTTGTGCAAGAAATTATTCGTGGTTCAGAAGTTGTAAAATATTTTAAGCCTATTGTTTTAAAACAAAAAATTTGTTCAGACAAAACTTTAGGAATTTTGCAATCTTGTTTAGAAGGAGTAATGAAAACGGGAACTGGAAAAAGATTGACTTCATCTTATTTTGACATAGCAGGAAAAACGGGAACAGCAGAAATTTTAAATGACAATAATCAATATGGTGCAAAAGGTGAAAAAAAATATTTAGCTTCTTTTGTAGGTTATTTCCCAGTTAAAGACCCGATGTATTCTTGTATCGTTTCTATTTCTGCATCTGGAGAAAACATTTATGGTGCAACAGTTTCTGGTACTGTGTTTTCAGCAATTGCAAATAAGGTATACGCAACTAGTTTAAAATATCATAAAGCAATAAACGAAAACAATAAACGGATTTTTACGGCCCCGTATTCAAAAGACGGAAACCGTTATGATCTTCAAAGAATCTTAAAATATTTAGGAGTAAAATACATTCAAAATCCAATTTCAGATGCCTCAAATGAAGAGTGGGTATCAACAAAGGCAAATGATCAACTCATTGAATTTTCAAAAAGATACGTGGGGAAAAACACCGTTCCAAATGTGCTTGGAATGTCGGCAAAAGATGCTGTTTATTTGATTGAAAACACAGGGATGAATGCTCGAATTAATGGCTTTGGGAAAGTTGTAAAACAAACCGTTCCAGCAGGATCATTAATTTTTAGGGGTGGTTTGATAGAATTAACATTAGAATAAATGAAAAGTTTAAAAGACATTTTAGTTAGTGTTTCTTATGAATTAATTTCTGGTTCATTGGAAAATTCTGTGCAAGAAATTCATTTTGATTCTCGCAAAGCAAAAGCTAATTCTATATTTTTTGCTATCAAAGGGACAAGTTCCGATGGACATAATTACATTTCTCAAGTGATTGAAAATGGCTGTGAAATAATTGTCTGTGAAGAAACCTTTGAGAATGATAAAATCACTCAAATTAAGGTAAAAGATTCATCCGAAGCTTTGGGCTTAATGGCCTCAAATTTTTATGATAATCCATCTCAAAATTTAACTTTAGTTGGAATAACAGGTACGAATGGAAAAACAACTTGTTCAACTTTGCTGCATCAATTGTTCATGAATTTAGGTTATCAAGTTGGATTATTATCGACTGTTGTCAATAAAATTGGAAATGTTGATGTAAAATCAACACACACAACTCCAGATCCAGTTGAATTAAACCGATTGCTTTCAGAAATGCTGCTAGCTGGTTGTTCGTATTGCTTCATGGAAGTAAGTTCGCATGCTATTGTACAAAATCGGATTGCAGGATTGAAATTCAAAGGTGGCGTTTTTACAAATATTACTCATGATCATTTGGATTATCATGGAACTTTTCAAGAATACATCAAAGCCAAAAAATGTTTTTTTGATGTTTTGGACAAAGATGCTTTTGCTTTGACAAATATCGATGATAAAAATGGCATGGTGATGTTGCAAAATACCAAAGCAGCAAAATATTCCTACGCATTAAAAACTCCTTCTGATTTCAAAGCAAAAGTGATTGAAAATCAATTCTCAGGTTTGGTTTTAACTATTAATGGAACAGAACTTTGGACCCGTTTGATTGGCGATTTTAATGCTTATAATTTACTGGCAATTTATGGTGTTGCTTTGCTTTTGGAACAAGATAAATTGGAGGTTTTGACCGTAATTTCCAAATTAGAATCCGTTGCAGGAAGATTCGAATATTTTCAATCAAAATCTGGTATAATCGCAATTGTAGATTACGCACATACACCTGATGCATTAGAAAATGTGTTGAAAACCGTTTCTAATATTCGTACCAAAAATGAAACGGTATATACTGTTGTTGGTTGTGGTGGAGATAGAGATAAGACAAAAAGACCAAAAATGGCTGCTATTGCTTGTGAATTAAGCGATAAAGTGATTATTACATCTGATAATCCACGTTCTGAGGATCCAACAGTAATTATTGATGAAATGTTAGCTGGAGTTGAAGGACAACATTTTAAAAAAACACTTTCAATTCAAGATAGAGAACAAGCAATAAAAACTGCAGTTTCGATGGCAGAAAAAAATGATATAATTCTAATTGCGGGAAAAGGTCACGAAACATATCAAGAAATTAAAGGAGTGAAACACGACTTTGATGATTTAAAAATTGTAAAAGAATTATTTGAAAAACTGGAAAAATGATAAAGGGAGTTATGAATTTTAAGTGTTGAGTTATGACTATTGTAAAACAATATAAATAATCAATTCAAAACTCAAAGTTAATTGCCTAATTAAAATATAAATGCTTACAAAAATTAGAAAATCTCATAACTGATAGTTCATAACTCATAATTAAAACAAATGTTAACATACTTATTTGATTACTTAGAAACCTTCAATTTTCCTGGAGCGGGATTATTTCAGTTTATATCTTTCAGAGCAGCAATGGCTTTGATAACGTCCTTGGTTATTTCAATTGTTTTTGGAAAACGCTTAATCAACTTATTAAGAAAACAACAAATTGGTGAAACGGTTCGTGATTTAGGATTGGCTGGACAAATTGAAAAATCTGGAACTCCAACAATGGGTGGCTTAATTATCTTGAGTGCAATAATTATCCCGACTTTATTGTTTGCAAAATTGCATAATATATATGTAATTACCATGTTAATTGCAACTGTTTGGCTTGGAGCGATAGGTTTTTTAGATGATTACATTAAGGTTTTTAAGAAAAATAAAGAAGGTTTAAAAGGGCGATTCAAAGTTGTGGGGCAAATTGGAGTTGGTATAATTGTAGGATGCATTTTATATTTTAGTAATGATGTGAAAGTGCACAAAAGAGTACCAATGAATCATAAATTAACTGCTGATGAAAGATTGGTTTCACATATTCACACTGATCTTTCGCAAGATTCAACTACGAAATGGATTGAAACACGCGATATGACAACGACAATTCCATTCATCAAAGGAAATGAATTTAATTACAATTGGATGATAGGTGACATTGATAAATCTTATGGATGGTTACTTTTTATTCCTTTAGTCATTTTTATTGTAATTGCTGTATCAAATGGAGCAAATATGACTGATGGTTTAGATGGTTTAGCCTCTGGAACATCTGCAATTATTGGAATCGCCTTAGCTATTTTTGCTTATGTCTCGTCAAATATTCGTTTCTCAGATTATTTGGATGTGATGTACATTCCAATGGCGGAAGAAATGGTAATTTTTATTTCTGCTTTCGTTGGAGCTTGTGTCGGTTTTATGTGGTATAATTCATTTCCAGCTCAAGTTTTTATGGGAGATACTGGAAGTTTGGCTTTAGGTGGAATCATTGCAGTATTTGCTATTTCAATTCGTAAGGAATTATTGATTCCAGTATTATGTGGGGTTTTCTTAATTGAAAATTTGTCTGTAATAATGCAGGTCGGATATTTCAAATTCACCAAAAATCGCTACGGAGAAGGACGAAGAATATTTTTAATGGCTCCCTTACATCATCATTATCAGAAAAAAGGTTTGCATGAAGCAAAAATTGTTTCTCGCTTTTGGATTGTGGCTGTTTTATTAGCGGTAATAACAATTGTAACATTGAAACTACGATAGTTTTTTAGAGTTAAAACCGTAGATTTTATATAATGGACTTTAGACAAAGCATGAAGGAAGAAAACAATAATAAAATAGCAATTTTGGGAGCAGGTGAAAGTGGTGTTGGCACTGCTTATTTGGCTCGGCAGAAAGGTTGGAATGTTTTTGTCTCTGATTTTGGAAGTATTAAAAAAGAATATAAAGAAGAACTTGAAACTTTAAACATAGACTGGGAAGAAGGGAAGCATGATTTTGAGCGAATTCTATCAGCAGATTTAATTGTAAAATCTCCTGGAATTTCGCCAAAAACTGAAATTATTCAAAAAGCGGTTGCAAAAGGAATAAAAATAGTGTCAGAAATTGAATTTGCAGGAAAATACAACAAAGCAAAAACGATTTGTATTACTGGAAGTAATGGAAAAACAACAACGACGATGCTGACATTTCATACCTTGAAAAAAGCAGGATTTAAAGTTGGCTTAGCCGGTAATGTTGGAAAAAGTTTTGCCAAGCAAGTTGCTACGGAGGATTTTGATTGGTATGTTTTGGAATTAAGTAGTTTCCAATTAGATGATATGTTTGATTTTAAAGCAGATATTTCAATGCTTTTAAATATTTCTCCTGATCATTTAGATCGATATAATTATGAAATGCAAAATTACGTCGATTCAAAATTTAGAATTATTCAAAATCAAACAGAAAACGATTATTTCATCTACAATGCTGATGATGAAATTATCATGAAAGAAATAAACAACAAATTAATAAAAGCACAAAAATTACCATTTTCAATAAAAACAGTTCAAGAGAATGGGGCTTTTGCAGATGATAAACAAATAACAATCAATATAAAAGAACAATTCATTATGTCAATCCACGATTTCGCACTAAAGGGTAAGCACAATACCCAAAACACACTCGCTTCGGGCTTAGCGGCTCGAGTTCTAGACATTCGCAACGAATTAGTTAGAGAGAGTTTTTCTGACTTTGTAAACGTTGAACACCGTTTAGAATTTGTAGCAAAAGTTAATGGAATAGAATTTATCAATGATTCGAAAGCAACAAATGTCAATTCAGCTTGGTTTGCTTTAGAAAGCATGGACAAACCAACAGTTTGGATCGTTGGTGGTATTGATAAAGGAAATGATTATTCAGAACTGGAAGCTTTAGTAAAAGATAAAGTTAAAGCAATCATTTGCCTAGGAACTGATAACCAAAAAATCATTGATTTTTTCTCAAAAGATATTGAAACAATTGTTGAAGCTAAATCAGCTTTAGAAGCGGTTGCTTACGGTTATCGTTTGGCTGGAAAAGATGAAACAGTTTTACTTTCTCCTGCTTGCGCAAGTTTCGATTTATTCGATGACTACGAAGACAGAGGAAATCAATTCAAAGCTGCAGTTCGCTCACTTTAAATAGTTATGAATTTTTGATTATGAAAGATCAACACTCATAACTTAAATCTCATAACTCATAACTGAAAAAACATGGAAAAATCGTTAAAAAATAAACTTAATTTAAGTGAGCAGCTTTTACAAGCTCGCCAGGAACAATTAGATAATCAGCTTGTTGGTGCTTTGCGTTCACATGGAAAATTATGGGGAATGGATGTTTTTACATGGTACAAACCAAGTTTGTACGAACTAGAAAATACTCTATCAAGTTTTCCTGCGCCAATTTTTTGGTTCGCAAATGAAGAAGATATTTTAAAACTTTTGAAAGAAGAAACCAATTGGATGTCGAATTTAAATTTAATTTGTTCACACGATAAGGCTGGTTTCAAATTGCCAAATGAAGTTTTGGATGGGGTAAAAACCGTAATTGGAACAGCGAAAATAGAAGATGCTTTTGAATTATTAAAAGTATTTAAAAAACCACAAGGAATTTTATTATTCACCAGTTCTGGCCAAGATTGGCATGTTGCAAAAGAAAAATTTGAAACGTTTTTAAGCATTCATCAACAGTAAAAAAACTAAAATCCAACAAAATAAGTGAAAATTTTCCTTCATAAATATTTCAAAGGCGACACCGTAATTTGGGTGATAACACTCATTTTGTTGAGTTTGTCTTTATTGACTGTATATAGTTTTGTGCCTATATTAGTTAAAATTGAAGGAGGAACACCTTTCAAATATTTGTTTAAACATTTGGTTTATGTCCTTTTGGCCTTGCTCACAATGGTTTGGGTACATAAAAAAGACCCTGTTTTTTTTTCAAAATTTGCCCGATTCAGTTTTTATGTGGCTATTGCTTTATTGATTTTCACCTTCTTTTTCGGAACAAAAGTAAATGAAGCAGGTCGTTGGATAAAAATTCCATTTGTTGGATTAACTTTCCAATCCTCAGATTTTGCCAAATTGGTATTAATCGTATATGTTTCAAAATTACTAGTAAAGAAAAAAGACGTTTTAAACTCATGGAAAGAAGGTTTTTGGCCTATAATGTTTCCCATAATTGTTATTTGTGGATTGATTGTCAAGGATAACTTATCAACGGCTGTAATTGTTTTTGCTATAAGTTTCACACTTTTATTCATCGGAAAAGTTCCTTTTGGAAAATTATTTTCTTTAATTGGCGGAGGTGCACTTTTACTTTCTATGGTTGTTGCATTGCATTTAGCGGTTCCGAGTTTGAATCTTTTGCCAAGGTATGAAACATGGGAAAATCGTATTTTAAATCGAATGGATGAAACCAAAGATATTGTCGAAAATGCACAATCTTTAAATGCAGAATTGGCGATATACAACGGTGGTTTTTTTGGACAAGGAGTCGGTGATGGAAAATTAAAAGAATACATTCCTGAAGCTTATGCCGATTTTTACTACGCAAGTTTTGTAGAAGAATTTGGAACGATTTCCTCCTTGATTTTGATCCTTGCTTATTTGATTTTACTTTATAGAATTATTCGAATCGCTTTAAAATCGGATAAATTATTTGAAACCTATATGCTCCTCGGAATTGGGATATTAATTCTTTCCCAAGCATCTGTAAATATGTTGGTTTGTACAGGAATTTTTCCTGTTACGGGACAAAATATGCCACTTCTCGCCATGGGAGGATCTGGGTTAATTATGACGTGCTTGGCACTTGGAATTGTTCAATCGGTTGCTTATACTCAACAAAAGAAAAATGAAAAACCAGCAATTAATGAGGATGTATTGACGACCGAGGATTAAAAATAAGAAATCTATTTCACAGTAAGTAGATTTTTAAAGAACAACAATTTACAATTCTTACTTACAGAAGTTTGAGAATTAATAAATAGAAAAATTTTGCGCACTTTGCGTCCCGGTAGTTATCGGTATTGAGAACTTTGCGTTTAAAAAACCACAAAATGAAAATTGAACGAGTAATTATTTCTGGAGGTGGAACTGGAGGACATATTTTTCCTGCGGTAGCAATAGCTAATGAAATTAAAAGAAGAAATCCTGATTGCGATATTCTTTTTGTAGGTGCTTTAGGGAAAATGGAAATGGAGAAAGTACCACAAGTTGGATACAACATTATTGGTTTACCAATTGCGGGCTTTCAGCGAAAATTGACTGCTTCTAATTTTTTACTGCCTTTTAAAATTGTTAACAGTTTAATTCAGGCATACAAAATTATCAAAAATTTCAAACCACAAATTGTAATTGGAGTAGGAGGTTACGCAAGTGGACCAACGCTGCGCGCTGCGATTTTTTTGAATATCAAAACATTAATTCAAGAACAAAATTCCTACCCCGGGAAAACAAACAAAATTTTAGCAAAAGATGTGAAGAAAATTTGTACTGCTTATGAAGGATTAGATCGCTTTTTCCCGAAAGAAAAAATTATTTTAACAGGAAATCCAGTCCGTTTGGAAATGGTTCAAATTGAGGGAAAGCGGGAAGAGGCAATTAAATTTTTTGGATTAGATTCCACAAAAAGAACTATTTTAGTAATTGGTGGAAGTTTGGGAGCAAGAACATTGAACGAAAGTATTTTGGGTGATTTAGAATTAATCAAAACGAATGATGTACAAGTTTTATGGCAATGTGGAAAGTTCTATCATGCAAATTTGAATGAAACTTTTTCCAGAGAGGAAAATCCAACGGTTCATTTGAATGAATTTATTTCTCGCATGGATTTAGCTTACGCAGTTGCAGATTTAATCATTTCACGAGCTGGAGCAATTTCAGTTTCAGAGTTGTGTTTAGTTGAAAAGCCAACAATTCTTGTCCCATCACCAAATGTTGCTGAGGATCATCAAACAAAAAATGCGATGGCGTTAGTCGAAAAAAATGCGGCTGTCTTAGTAAAAGATACCGAAGCAAAAAAAATTTTATTTTCCAAGGCAATCGAAATATTAAACAACGAAAATCAACAAGAAGAATTAAAAGAAAGTATTAAAAAACTTGGTTTTCCAAAAGCAACGGAAGAAATTGTAAATGAAATTGAGTTAGTGATTAGCGTTTAGATTTTAGCTGTTAGCCAATTAACTGTTTGTTAAAAAGCTAATCCACTAAAAGATAATTCACTAAAAGCTCATCCACTAAAAGCTAAATAAATGGAATTAGAAAAATACAAAAACATATATTTCCTGGGAATCGGTGGCATTGGAATGTCAGCCCTTGCGCGTTATTTTTATTCAAAAGGATTTAATGTTGCAGGATATGATAAAACTCCTTCTCCATTGACGGACGAACTTCAAAAGGAGGGAATTGTCTGTCATTTTGAGGATCTTGGACCCTCAATTCCGGCACCTTATTCAAATAAAGAAGAAACATTGGTTGTTTATACTCCAGCCATTCCGCAAAATTTAGGAGAATATTTACATTTAAAACACAGTGAATTTAAACTTTTAAAACGGGCAGAGGTTTTAGGATTAATTACCAAAAACTCAAAAGGATTAGGAGTTGCTGGAACACATGGGAAAACGACAACAAGTGCTATGTTGACACATTTATTAAATGAATCTCGCTTAAAATGCAATGCTTTTTTAGGTGGAATTTCATCCAATTTTTCTTCCAACTTTGTTTCTGATGTAAATTCAGAACTTACCGTTATTGAAGCAGATGAATTTGACCGTTCTTTTCTGCAATTACATCCTTTTGCTACAATTATAACTTCCACAGATGCAGATCATTTAGATATTTATGGTGATTCGAAAACTTTTTTAGAAGGATTTCAATTATACGCCAATCAAATTGATAAAAATGGCTTGATTGTGATGAAAAAAGGATTGGAACTAAGTTCTAAAACACAAATTAAAACGTATGCAATTAATCAAAAAGCTGATTTTGAAGGAAAAAATCTGAGAATTGAAAATGGAAATTTTTTCATGGATATTGTTTCAAATTTTTTCTCTTGGACTAACATTGAATTAGGTTTACCTGGAATTCACAATGCAGAAAATGCTTTGGCTTGTGCTGCTTTATGCCTGTTTTTAGGACTTGATGAAGCTGAAATCCGCCATGGTTTAAAAACCTTCAAAGGAGTAAAACGGCGCTTTGAATATAAAATCCGCACTGAAAAATTAATTTACATCGATGATTATGCGCATCATCCAACAGAAATTAAAGCCCTAGTGGATTCGGTAAAATTGATATATCCAAATAAAAAAATCACAGGAATTTTTCAACCACATTTATTTTCTAGAACGAAAGATTTTATCGAAGATTTTGCGGAAGAACTCTCCAAAATTGACGATTTGATTTTATTGCCAATCTATCCGGCTCGGGAACTTCCAATGGAGGGAATTACAAGTGAATATTTGTTGTCTAAATGCACCAATTTGCAAAAAAATGTGTTATCACCACAAGAGGCAATTGATAAAGTAAAAAGAATTGAAGAAGGTGTGATTTTAACTATTGGCGCTGGAGATATTGATAGAATTGTAATTAATATTCAACGTCTAATAATCGAGCAATCAAGCAATTTAAAAAGCTAGTTTATATGAAAAAATGGATTAAAATAGGATTTTGGGGGATATTTGTAATCGCTGTCTTTATCGGCATGAGTTTGTCAAACAGTGCTCAGATTGATGAAACGACTGTAAAGCCTAAAATATTTATTCATGTAGATGGAGAAAATGCTTTTTTGGATGAAGATGAAGTTTATACTCGTTTGATACGCAAAGGTTTGGTATATCAATATCAAAAAATTGAAAAATTACCAGTTAAAAAAATTGAAGACTTCCTAGAATCGATGTCAGAAATTAGAGAATGTAAGGTATATACAAACATCGGAGGAACCTGGAATATCGATATACATCTAAGGAAACCAATTGCACGTATTTTTAATAATTCTGGAGAAACATTTTACCTCGACGATCTTGGTTTTACCATGGCAACTTCTCCATTATACACTGCTCGTGTTGTTGTAGTTACGGGAAATATTCCAGATCGAGCACACTCAAAATCGGTTAATAAAATTATTAACAATGATACCTTGAAAACTAATAAATATTTAGATGATATTTATCGAATTTCTAATTATATTTGCGACGATCCCTTTTTAATTGCGCAAATTGGGCAAATTCACCTGGATAAAAATGGTGACTTCGTTTTGATTCCGCAGGTTTGCGGGCAAAAAATTATTTTTGGATCGGCGAATTCTGACGAAGAAGTTGCAAAAAAGTTTAAAAAATTAATCGTTTTTTACAAAGAAGGACTTCCTTTTGAAGGTTGGAATAAGTACGATTTAATCAATTTAAAGTTTGAAAAACAAATTGTTTGTAATAAAATAGAAGAAAAATAATCTGTAAGGCGAATTGTAGTTGCCAAAAAAGATAAATAAGATTGTTTAAAGATAAAATTTAGTTTTTAGGCCGTAGAATAAAACATTAATATATGACACCAGAAAGTAACGGAAGAGCAGTTGTAGTAGGTCTAGACATAGGAACAACTAAAATTGCTTGTTTTATAGGTACCAAAAACGAACATGGGAAAATTGAAATTATTTCCATGGGTAAAAGTGAATCTTTAGGGGTTCAACGCGGTGTTGTTTCAAATATTAATTCAACAGTTGAATCAATTAAGAGAGCAGTTGATGAAGCAAAATCTCGCTTAGAAGGAAATTTAACTATTACAAATGTAATTGTTGGAATTGCGGGGCAACACATTAAAAGTTTACAGCATCGTGGAATTTACATGAGAAAACAAACTGAAAATGAAATTTCTCAAAAAGACATTAATGCTTTAATAGATGATATGCAGCGCATTGCTATGCAACCAGGTGAAGAAATTATTCACGTGATGCCGCAAGAATATATCGTTGATAACGAACAAGGAATAAAAGATCCGATTGGAATGTCTGGTGTTCGTTTGGAAGCAAATTTTCACATTATTACTGGTCAAATAAATGCAGCAATGAACATTAGTAAATGTGTTCAACGTGCTGGTTTGGAAGTAAAAGAAATGGTTTTAGAACCTCTTGCATCGGCTGAGGCAGTTTTGTCAGAGGAAGAAAAAGATGCTGGAGTTGTTTTAGTTGATATTGGCGGTGGAACAACGGATTTAGCAATTTTCCATGAAGGAATTATTCGTCATACACATGTAATCCCTTTTGGTGGAAATGTGATTACAGATGATATCAAGGAAGGTTGCGCTATCATGAAAAACCAAGCCGAAAAATTAAAAATGAAATTTGGCTCTGCTAAGGCAAGTGAAAGTCAAGATTCTGAAGTTGTTTGTATTCCCGGATTAAGAGGTCGTGAGGCGAAAGAAATTTCAGTTCGTAACTTAGCAAGTATCATTCAAGCTCGAATGGAAGAAATAATCGAACACGTCCATTTTGAAATTCGTAATTCAGGTTATGAGAAAAAATTAATCGCAGGTATTGTTGTAACAGGTGGTGGAGCGCAGTTAAAACATATTGCTCAATTGTTTGAATTTATTACTGGAATGGACACGAGAATTGGTTTTCCGACAGAACATTTGGGAAGCAACAATTCAATTGAAAACTTAACAAGTCCAATTTATTCAACTGGAATTGGTTTGGTAATCAAAGGTTTTGAAAGTAAAAAAAGAAATGAAGTTTTGACAGATGATGTTAAAGTGAAAGCAACAAAAAATACGAAGGTTAAAGGGCACGGCGAACCAGATGGGGAAAAAGGAACCTTTTTCAAAACTTTATTTGCAGGAACAAAGAACTTTTTCGCAGAAGAAGATTAGCATAAAAAGATAATTTAATATAAGAATCAATTAACATAAAATACAATGAACATGGAATTCGATATGCCAAAAGGAAATAATTCAATTATAAAAGTAATTGGAGTTGGCGGCGGCGGAAGTAACGCTGTCAATCACATGTATAACAACGGAATAAATGGAGTAGATTTTATCGTATGCAATACAGATAGACAAGCTTTAGATATTTCGCCTGTTCCAACAAAAATTCAATTAGGTTTGAGTTTAACTGCTGGTCTTGGTGCTGGTTCTATTCCAGAAATTGGTAAAAATGCTGCTGTAGAAAATATAGATGAAATTAGAGAATTACTTTCTAATGGAACAAAAATGGTCTTCGTAACCGCAGGAATGGGTGGGGGAACTGGAACTGGAGCTGCACCTGTAATTGCTCAAGTTGCCAAAGAATTAGGAATTCTTACTGTTGGAATCGTTACTGTTCCTTTTAATTTTGAAGGAAGAAAAAGACGTCAACAAGCTGAAGCAGGAATGCAAGAAATGCGCAACAGTGTTGATACACTGCTTGTGATCAATAATGAAAAATTAAGAGAAATCAGTGGTAATTTATCATTGACAAACGCATTTGCTCAAGCAGATGATGTTGTTAAAACTGCTGCTAAAGGAATAGCTGAAATTATTTCTGTTACAGGAAATATCAATGTTGATTACGAAGATGTGAACACAGTATTGAAAAATTCAGGTGTTGCAATAATGGGTTCTGCAACTGCTGAAGGAGACAATAGAGCTATCGAAGCGGTTAAAAAAGCAATGATTTCTCCTTTATTGAATGACAATAACATTAACGGAGCGAAACATGTCTTGTTGAATATTACTTTCGAGAATATTGAAGTTACCATGGATGAGATTTCTGAAATTACAGATTACATTCAAGACGAAGCTGGATCAACTGCTGATGTAATTTTTGGTTACGGAAGTGGAGCTGGTTTAGGAGATAAAATTAATATTACAATTATCGCAACTGGATTTAATTCTTCACCTTTTACAGGTTTTGATAAAGCACCGGAAAAAAAGGTAACTGTCTTAGAGGATGAAGTAAAAAACGAAATTGTTAATCCATTGAGCAATCCTTTGCATAAAAATGCAATCGAAGCAGTGAAAGTGGAAGAGCCTTTTCTAAAAAGTATCTCTGAAGTAACTGAAATTACAGCCAAAATTGAAACGCCAGTTCAGGAAGTGAAATTAAACCTTTTTGAAGATGAAATAGTATCAAAAGTGGAAGAAAAAATTGTTTCAAATGACAATGCTTTTAATTGGGAGATTAAAAAGGACATTAGTAAAGAAGAGGTAAATACACCAAAAGTTGTTTTGAGCTTAGATGATGAAGCAGATGCAAAATTTGTACTAGAAAGTTCACATGCAAGGACAACAATTTCTCCTGAAGAACACCAACGTTTAACACAAGAAAGATTAGATAGAATCAAAAAATATACTGCGAAACTAGGCAAGGTCGATGGAATTCATGAACTGGAGCAAGAGCCAGCTTTTGTTAGAAGAAATATACATTTGGATAATTCTGCACATAGTTCTAATTCTTCTGCATCAAGATTCAATATCTCCACAGACGAAAATGGGACTTCTTTGAAAAGTAACAATTCATTTCTTCATGACAATGTTGATTGATTTTTAACTTTCATTGCATAAAAGAATACAAAATTTAAAATAAAATGACTTTAACAGAACAAATAAACGCAGACATTAAAACAGCAATGCTTGCGAAAGAAAAAGAAAAATTAACAGCTTTACGTGATATAAAATCAAAAATCATGTTAGAAGCAACTTCTGGTTCTGGAGAAGTGACGGATGCAAATGTACTTAAAATCGTAATGAAGCTGCATAAGCAGCGAATGGAGACGCATACATTATATAAAGAGCAAGCAAGAGAAGATTTAGCTGAAGTTGAACTTTTTGAAGCAAAAATTATTGAAGCTTATTTGCCACAAATGTTAACAGAAGATGAAATTAGAGCCGAAGTAAAGGCAGCGATAATTCAAACTGGTGCTTCTGGTCCGCAAGATATGGGAAAAGTTATGGGGATTTTAAGTTCAAAATTAGCTGGAAAAGCAGATGGAAAAATCATTTCAACTCTTGTAAAAGAAGAATTATCAAAATAGAATCTAGTCAAATCACTGTATATTATTTTAAATTACACACAAATAGAAGGTTGTCTCAAATTTTTGAACGATCTACTTTTTGTCCTGTGTGGGTTCTCATCCTAGTTGCACTTGAATGCTAATTGGAAACAGGTTTGAGCCTCATAAATTAATTTAAGTCACAACTTTTACTTAAATTACAATTAAAAAGTAATGAAAAAATTCTTATTCTGTAGTTTTATTTTAATCCTAACTAATTTTATTTTCTCTCAAAAAATAAAGTTAGAAGATAATTGGGGAGAAACAGTATATTTCATTGAAGGTAATACAATCAAAATTAAAGATCATTGGGGTGATGTTGCATATTTTTATGAAAATCAAACCATAAAAAGGAAGGATTATTGGGGAGAGGTTTTGTTTTATATCGAAGGTAATAATGTGAAAATCAAGGACCACTGGGGTGAAACAATTTATTTTATTGATGGAAATACCATTCGCTCAAAAGACCGTTGGGGAGATGCACTTTATTATATAGATGGAAAAACCTTAAAAATCAAAGATTCTTGGGGAGACGCAATTTACTATTTCGAAGAACCGCCAAAAATTTGGCAAATTATTTCTATTTTGAGGTAATATTTTTCTTAATAAGCTCTTTCATTTTTACCTTCTATGTAATTGATAAAAGCGGTATTTACGACCTTATTTCCACCTGGAGTTGGATAATCTCCAGTAAAATACCAATCTCCCAGATGTTTTGGAATTGCTTCGTGTAAATTTTCAATTGTTTGATAGACAATTTTTACTTCTGCATGGATATTTTTTGGAGTAAGCATCAAGGCAATCTTATCAGAAATTTCTTGTGCTTTAAAAGACTTATAAATTTCTTTTACGTAATTTTTGATTTTTTCTTTTGGAAGATGCGCTTGATCTTTACATTTTTTGTAAACATCCTTAATTAACTGTTCTCTACCAGATTCTTTCAACAACTCAATGGTTGCAGAAAATGCTATAAAATCATCCATTTTCGCCATGTCAATTCCATAACAATCAGGATATCGAATTTGGGGAGCAGAAGATACAACGACAATCCTTTTTGGTTCCAAACGATCTAAAATGCGTAAAATACTTTGTTTAAGAGTTGTTCCACGAACAATGCTATCGTCAATTACAACTAAATTGTCAACTTTTGCACGCACCGTTCCGTAGGCAATGTCATAACTTGAGGAAACAATATCGTCGCGCTCATCATCTTGCGTTATGAAAGTTCTCAGTTTAGCATCTTTTATGACAATTTTCTCAATTCTAGCTCTGTTATAAATTATTTCTTTTAATTGCTCAGGCGTAGCTTTTCCTTCCAAAGAATTTAAAAATTCAAATTTTTTGTCATTTTGATAATCTTCCAACCCTTTTATCATTCCGTAAAAAGCAGTTTCCGCAGTATTTGGAATGAAAGAAAAAACAGAATTATTTACATCTAAATCAACTGATTCCAGCACCTGTTTTACAATTAATTTACCTAAATTAATGCGTTCGTTGTAAACTTCTTTGTCGTTACTTCTTGAGAAATAAATACGCTCAAAAGAACAAGATTTTTTTTCAGTTGGTTCATTAATTTTCGTCTCGCTTACCAAACCATTTTTCTTGATAATCAAAGCGTGACCTGGAGCTAATTCTTTGATTTCTTCAAATTTAAGATTAAAAGCAGTTTGAATTACAGGTCTTTCAGAAGCAACAACACATATTTCGTCGTTTTCAAACCAATAACATGGCCTAATTCCTGCTGGATCACGCAAAACAAATGCATCACCATGACCAAATAATCCGGCCATTGCATATCCACCATCCCAAAATTCCGAAGACATTTTTAAGATGTTTTCAATGTTTAAATTTTCAGAAATATATTTATAACTTTCGATGTAAGAATATCCTTTACTTTGCAATGTTTTGAACATTTCTTCATTCTCAACATCTAAATAATGCCCTATTTTTTCAAGAACGGTCACTGTATCAGATTTTTCTTTTGGGTGCTGACCAATTTCAATCAATACATCAAACAATTCATCAACATTTGTGAGGTTAAAATTCCCTGCAACAGATAAATTCCGTGTAATCCAGTTATTTTGTCTTAAAAAAGGATGACAACTTTCAATCGAATTTTTTCCAAAAGTTCCGTAACGTAAATGTCCTAAAAATAACTCGCCCGTAAAACCAGCATTTTTTTTCAAGTAATCAACGTCTTTTAAAAGTGCTTTATCTTCTTTACCGATGTTTTTAAATTTTCCATTAACATGGTCAAAAATATCTTGAATGGGATTTTTGTTGATTGAACGATATCGAGAAATATACCGTTCTCCTGGTTCCATATCCAATTTGATGTTCACCAAACCAGCACCATCTTGACCACGATTTCGCTGTTTTTCCATCATTAAGTGCATCTTTTTAAGTCCATAAAATGCCGACCCGTACTTGTCTAAATAGAATTGTAAAGGTTTTTTAAGTCTTAAAAGTGCAATTCCGCACTCATGTTTGATAGCATCACTCATGATAGAAAAAATATTTTTTGCAAAGTTAAGCTAAATATCGGGATGAAAAATAAGTTTTTTGAAAAAAGTAAATCGATTTAGGAGAATCTTGATTTTAAATTTATTTTATTCCTACTCTTATGGATTTTCAGATTACTCCTTGTTTTTATCTTGGTTTTTGGTCTACACTTTTTTATTTTCTGTCACTTTTGGTGTTCAGCCCTTTGGCTCTCGCAGACCGTCCTGGATTTTAAACTTGCCTATAACGTTTGGCAGCTAACCGAAGGGCGGGATTTTTACCACAAATGTTGATGCGGAGAACCACAATGTCTGATTAACCATCAGCAGCCGTGGCTGATCTGCGGATCACTGAACCGCCACTTTTGCCAAACCCGCGCTAGCGGATCGGCTTTTATGTGTCATTTATTATTTTACTTCAAAATCCAATTGTCGTCCTTCGTTAAATGCTTTTTTGTCCATATTGGAACCTACAACACTTCCAATCCCCAATCCAATTGGTAGACCAGCACCTAGCATACCCATATTTCCAGAAACAGAACCTATTGTAATTCCAATTGGTAATCCAAATGCACCAACTCCAAGAGAAAGCCAACGCTTTCTGTAATGATTTTTAGGAACGATATTGATTTTTTTCTCAATATACTTTAGAATTTCATTTTCTTTTTCTTTTATTGTTTTCGCGAAATATTTTTCGGAATCTGAAACTGAATTCAAAAGCTCAATATGTTGATTGATGAAGTCAACAATTTCATTTGGTAAATTTCTTTTTTCCAAAGCTATTAAAAGATTGCCAAGTTGATGATATCGACTTAATACTTTTGTGTTTTCTAAAATATTTTGTCTTTCAGTTAGTTTTTTCATATTAATTATTTTGTTTTTAGCTGTCCTATAAAGTTTTGAAGCTTCCCGATGGCCTTTACTTTTAATCAAAACTTAATTTAAAAAAGCAATGTTTGATTTACCACAAAACTGTCTTTGGATCACCAAACCATACCTTTTGTGCAGCTGCTTTTAGCATCAGTTTATTTTTATCATGTTAAAAAACTCCCTGTCAAATACTTTGAAATACTCAACGGCAGAATATTGCTCAAAAGCAGGAATAAAAAAATCAATTGTTTTTCTTTCACGTTCGTTGTAAGAATTTAGGTATTCCATTTTCTCAATTGCTTCACTTGTTATGTAAATTTGTGTTGTTGGTTTTGGCATACCCTCTACTTTATAGGTTTTCTTTGCTATTTCCCAGCTATCCCCTTTTAATCCCCAATCTATCATTCTTTTGGAGTGGCGCATCATAATACTTTCGGTCATGTGAGGTGTATAAACACTTTGATAAATATAAGTAACAGGAATTTGTTTTGATTGAGCCAAGTCCAATACTAATTGACTAATAAATACGTGTTCTGGGTGACCGTACGCTCCAACTTTATTGTCGAGCGTAAAAACAACAGATGGATTAAATATATTAACTCGTTTTATTAACTCGTTTTCAACTATCTTTTGATTAAACGTTATTGCAAATTTTTCTTTTTCTATTGGCAAGTATAATTCTTCTTGTTTCCGTTCATTTAAGTCTAATCTCCATTGCGAATAATTCAAGTCAAAGAATATTACCCTGTCCAAAAGAGTTCTACAAGCTACTATTTGTGCTTTTTCTCGTTCGTTTTCCGTGTGAAAGCTCAGAACATCAATTTCCCAGCCTTCTTTGTTTAGTTTAGAAATTGTACCTGACATGGCAGACATATCATCATCGTGAGCAATAATAATCATTGCTTTTTTGATTTCGATACTCTGTAGAATGGTATCAGTTGGATAGACTTCTTGTGAAGTTGGTGCAAATTGGGTAATATCATCTCTTCTTCCCTTGTTAAACGCAAAAGAAAATATAATAATTATAAGCCAATAATTTGTTCTTGTGTTCATTTTTGTCCTTTTTAAATTGGTGCTGTTTTGGGCACTGGTTCATAACTCCGGTAATTTTTCATCCATTAAAAATATTAATATGTTTTTATTTTAGATTATTTCCAGCTTCTCTTTTTTTAGCTTTTCTTATTAAAAAAGTTGCTATCAAAGGGAGAAAAATAGGTATTAGGTTTACCCATTCAGGAAGTTCATTTTCATTTCGCCAATTGTATGCTATTATGAATCCCAAAAGCGAGCAACTGATTACTATGATAATGAAAGCAATAATTTTTAATGTTTGTGGAGCTAAATTCATTTTTTTAAAATTTAAATTGTTGTTACTATTATAATTTTTCAATTTTGTCCTGTTTTTTAGAGTGGTTTCTGGTCTCTACTTTGAAGGTTCAATAAAACTACTTTTTAGCACAGTGGTTGGTCAACTTTCTAGCTCTAGCAACCCTGATTGTTTTTTAATTTTGTCAAACTTGCCTATTTAAGTTTTTCTATCATTCTTAATCCATTGTCGTTTTTCGGATTTAGTTCAATAGATTTTTTGTAACTTTTGAAAGCTAAATCCTTTTCTCCTTTTATCATATATGCTTTTCCCAAAGAATCAAACGCATTCCAAGATGTTGGAGATAATTCAACATTTTTTTGAAATAAATAAATCGCAAAATCTATGTCCTTTTTCAGAAAACTATAGGCCGCATTATTGATGGCATCTTCATCCAACTGTTCTGGATACTTTTGGATGATTTTATCAATTTTTTCTTTGCTTCTGTCTTTGAATATCTTTTGCAACTGCAAAAATGTTGGTGGATTTGAATAATCTATATATTCTGGAATTTCTATAGAAACGGCTTTTCCCTTAGGGATTTCATAAATATCCAACACATGTGGTTGTTTTGAAAAAATAAAATTTTTTGCATATTCGTCATTATTGAAATTCCACTTTAAATAGTTCAGGCAATAATTATTTATCAATATATACTTACTCCAAACGGTGTCCTTATCTGTCCGATTTTGTAATCCTTTAAGTATTGCAAACGAACTTAATGATGTATATTCATTGTGTGCTAGCTTAATTGTGGCATAAACCCTGGCGGAATATTTGAGTGAATCCATTACCTTGAATGACGCAGTTGGACCTGCAAAAACTAAAGAAGGAACATTCATGTTGTTATTTTTGTTGTAAAGTTTTTCCGTAAGAGGCTCAAAACCTTCAGGACTAGCATCAATCGAATAGTCAAATGTATTATCTAAGCTAATTAAGCATGAAACAGGAGAGTGATTTTCTGTTTTATATCCTAAAACAGCTTGTGCCCCGTAGCTGTGTCCTATTGCTGCAATTTTTGAAAAATCGACAAAGGTCAGATTTTTGATAGCGTTCAGCATAAAATCAATATCTTTTGTTGAACGCTCCAAATCCCAGTTTAAATCAACATATTTATAGTCGTTGGCTTGAAAAGCTCCTGAAATCACAACGAAACCATGACTTGCAAGGTATTCATATAGGATAGTATTATCATTTAAAGTTCCACCCAAACCAGGATGATAAATTACAAGTGGAAATTTTTCAGGTAATGGTGCAGCGTTCTTAAAAACACTTATGGACTGTTGCAGATGCTTTGTAAACTTTTCTTTTTCTTGTTTACTAAGGCTATCTGAATAAAACATGTATTGCGATGAATTTTTCTCGTTATAGTCTTCAATTCTTTTTATGAAAGTTTTTAGCGTAACATCTTGCGATTGAATTTTTATATAATCTCCATACAACAATGGTTTGTCTTTGGGGTTAGTTTTTGCCGGATACCAAATGTTAATAATAATTGGTCGTGGGTCGTTTTTTTGAGAACTTTTATCATTAGGGTAATTCAAGTTGTATGTTCTTGAATAATCAAAGTCAACAAGTGTTTTAAATCCTATGTCATATTTGCCTTTTTCAAGGTTAGGATAAAGCATTGTTTTCTGTGCAATTATAGGTGTATAATCTAATATTAGACGTAAAGAAACGCAAAAAACAATTTTTAGACTTCTAATATTTATTGGTTTAACCTCCTTCTTCATATTTTTAGAATTTTAAAGTTATAAGGCTCTTACAAGTATGGCTTTTCAGTTTCGCCTTATCAGAATACGCTCCGTTTTTTTGAGTGGTTTCTGGCCTCAACTTCAACTTATTTGGGTATTCAAGTTTTTCACTAGTACAAATATATAATAAAATTATCAAAGTTGTCCATTAGTAGCTCTCTTGTCTTGTTTGTCCGTCTGTGTCGTTTTAAACTTGCCGCTAACGACGTTTTGCAGCTTGGCGAAGTGGCGGATTTAGAAGCACAAAAGTTCAATTTTGTAGTTATGTTTATTAGAAATCCGAATATTCAATTTAGCACTGAACCCGCCATTTTGCCAAACTGCTGTTGTGTGTGGTTATTCATTTTTCACAATTTCAAATTCAAATTCTTTCTTTATTTCAGGCTTAATAGTCACATTATTGTATGTTCCGATTACTTGTAATTCTGTATCCCAACTTCCTTTTGTAAATTTAAATTGAGCTGGACTTTGAACTTTCAAAACTATACTTCTTTCATAATCAGAAATTTTTTTCATTTGAATTTTGTTAGGATTCCAATCTCCTAAATTTGGTTGATTACCTGTTATAAAAATAATATCATCTTTATTAGTAACTTTTACTTTTATAGTAACTTCGTATTTATCTTTGTTCAGTTCACTATCTTGCTTTCCTCGAATATTTTTAAAGTAAAAGTCCAAAGCATTATTTAAGCTTGGAGGAAATGTATTCCAATGATTATTTTTGGTGTATTCAGCAATTTCAACTGTAAGGTTTTTGTACTTTATAGAGTCTTTAAAAAACGAGTAAACTTTCTCTCTCGCTGGTTTCCATTCTTTCCAATAGTCTATGCCTTCATTTGCGTTACTTAAATAAATGAAAGATGGTTTTTTTAATTTTGCAAAGTCAAATTTAATAAGGTCTTTACTTAATTTATTATCATCATAGGCAAGATTTGGAGAAATTGCTATGTAATTTTGAAAAAGATTTGGCTTTTGAAGTAACGAATATAAAATAAACGATGCACTTAAAGAATGACCTACTGCAATGTTTTGATTTGAAGTTCTGTATTTTGAGTTTACATATGAAATTACTTCTGTTTCTACAAAATGCAAAAAATTGTCTGCATTACCTGAATATTTACCGTATCTTTTCTTTGATTCTTCTGTTTCCAATATCGGTAATAAGTCGTTATTTCTTGAATAGTCAAGTTTTTCATTGAAAGGAGAAGTTATACCAATGACGATAAATGACTTATTTCCATCTGTCAAGAAAGAAATTATTGAATTTGTGTAATCGAAAAACTCTCTGTTTTGGCTGTCAAAAACATAAATCACATTAAAATATTCGTTTGTTCTCCAATCATAATCAACTGGCGTATATATCAAAACTTCTCTTTCTTGATTTAACACTTTTGATTGGATTTTCACATTTTCAACTCTTGCAATTGATTGGGCAAAAGTTTGCTTAAAAAATACTATAAATAAAAAAATAAGTCCAAATTTTAATTTCATTTCTGTCGGTTTTTATAATCACACACAACGTTTTGCAGCTAAAAGAAGTGGCGGTTTTGGAACACTAAACTGTCTATACCCACAAAAGTTTATTAATTGTACAACTGTTTATATAAGCACTTCCCCGCCATTTTTTTTAGGTGCTGTTATGGGTTGGTTTTTATTTTATGTCCAACAATATTTGGCTTTTGTCGGTGTCTATAAGAATTGCAGATTCAGCGTTTTCATTCGTGTTTAATTCTACAAAGTCTTTCAGTACTTTGAAATTTTGAATTTTTGGAAGTTCGGGTTTCGGGTTTAATTTTTCAAATTCAGGATGATTTAACTTTTGACCCTTAACAATATAATACACGATTGTTGACCCCATTTATATTTTTTAAAATTAAGATTTTATTGGTTGGTTTTATACTTCAATAGTTTGTCTCTCAAAGTCATCAAAATTATACATCAAATTATTTCTCGGCATAAATTTATAAATTGGCATAAACAGTCCGTGGTCTGAATGAAACTTAATGATGTAACCTTTTTCGGGAAGATATTCGCCTTTAATTTCTATAAGTTTTTGTAAATTTTCAGAATCGTCAAAATGAACTACTTTATCACTTAGGTATCCGAATGTTTTCTGGACTTGCCTAACTCCATTTGGTGTAAAATACTCCATTTGCATGATTTTATTTATTATTTAATGTAATACTTTCAAAAACTTCAACGCCAACAACTAAATCATTAGCAATAAAATTATTGCTAAAACTACTTTTTGATATTGTGTAAGTTTCATAATTCCCTTCAAGAAATTCAATCTTCACTAATTTAGTTTTTGAGATTTCATTGTTTTGATTATTGGTTATAAAGTTATCGCCAATTTCAATTTTAGCAATTGATTCAAAGCCTAAATATTGAGAAGATTTAATTGGATTTAATGAAGCCCACCTTTTTTTGTCAAGCATAATAGGATGGTCTTGAGTAGCAATTATTGATTTACCATTTTCAAAGTAATATTTTACAAGGTTAGAATGGGTTACTTTTTCTAACTTTTGAATTATACTACTTGCGATTATTTTGTTGCTATAATCATAAACGGTAACCGTATCACCTATCAAAAGGTTTTCAATATTTTTTGTTTTACCATTTATTAATGAAATTGTAGTTCCTTGTGCAAAGCATGCCTTACCCGCATTATCACCAATTGTTACGCATGAGATTTTCCAATTATTATCAATTTTTTTTAAAACAAAAGTATAAAGTAATTCGCTGCTTTGATCAGGATATTTTACATTAACACTACTAAAAATAACCGATAAATTTTCATCAATAATTGATTTAACAGTTTTATTATATCTGTAATACGCAACATATTCGGGATGTAGAGTAGTATTTTCAATGATGTCATCAAGCTCATCCTTGAATTTTTTTAAAGAATCAATTTTATTGTCCCAACCAATTGTCACAAAATCAGGCGTTAAATTTTGAGTTATTAAATCCGGGTTATGACTTTTCCCAAGTGCATTTAGTTGTCTTAAATGGTCTTGAATAACTTTGATTGGGTCACTATTTGTTTGAGCGTTTATTGCCAAACAATTTAAGAATAGTCCAATAAATAACAGTTGTCTTAGTTTTTGTGTTATAGTTTGTGTTTTCATGTTTTATATTGTTTTATGTTTACTTTTCAATTTTAACTTGCTGCAAGATAATAAAAATTCGGGAGCTTTTTTTCTTCCCTTATAAATCGTCATTGGGTCGTCTGCAAAACTTGCCCATAACACCTATATTTCCGCAATTGCGTCTATTTCCCATTTATCTTCATAATTTAACTTATTGAAAATCAATAATAAAACCGATAACGTTCGGATATTTTCTTTTTGAAAAATAACACCAATACTCATATAGTCTGCTTAATTTTATTAAAAATCAAAAATACTGTTTTATTTTTAAAAATCCAAATTATCTATTGGACTTTTTAAGTTTTCAAAACCTTTAGTTGTTACATGTGTGTAAATCTCAGTAGTTTTTGAACTTTCATGACCTAACAAACTTTGAATATATCTTAAATTTGTTCCGTTTTCCAGCATGTGGGTCGCAAATGAATGCCTCAAACTATGAACAGTAACTTTTTTGCTTATTCCAGCTCTTTTTATAATTTCTTGAAAAAATTGTTGTATACTTCTTGTTGAATATTGACCGCCAAATTGTCCTTCAAATAAATATTCTTTTGGTTTATATTCTTTGAAATAAATCCTAAGCAGGGTCAAAGTCTTTATTGATAAAAGAGTGTATCTGTCCTTTTTTCCTTTTGATTGTTCGATTCTGATTTGCATTCTATTGGAATCGATGTCTTTAATTTTTAAGTTTATACATTCTGAAATTCTTAAGCCAGCTGAATAAATTACCATCAAAATAGCTTTGTGCTTTAAATTGGAACAATGTTTAAAAATCGCCACAATTTCCTCTTCACTCATTACTACAGGCAAACATTTCTCCTTTTTTGGGCGATCGATAAAATAAGTTTGTCTTTGCCCACCTAAAACGCGTTCATAATAAAATTTTATGGCGTTAATTGCCTGATTTTGATATGATGTTGACACATTTCTTTCCATAACTAAATGCCTTAAAAATGATTGAATATCCTTTTCATTTAATTTATCAACGTCTTTATCATGATGAAAATTCAAATAATCTTCTAAGGCATTTTTGTATGTTTTATAGGTGCTTCCGCTATACCGTAATTCTTGAATTTTAAGCAAAAAATCTTCAGGACACTGTTTATAATTTGCTACATCAAAAGCTGTTTTACGTTTTATTTTTTCTTCGTTTTTTTCTTCTTCAATTAATCTAAATTTTAATCCAAAATTTGTTATTGCCTTAGTCAGTTGAAAAAGAAATTGCTCAGAATATGGAATCGACCACCATTTATTTTTTCCATCCCAAGAATAAAGTGGAATATTTTTAATCTGTTTTGTTAACTCAAAATTGAAACCAAATATAATCCGTATTCGATTTGAATTTGTTTTGACTAGGATAATTTCATCTTTTTCTTTTTGAATTTTTTCTTGATTGTGACCTCTTGAAAAACAAATTTTTGATTCAATTTTATGCTCTACGAAAGTTGTAATTCGTCCCAAAAAATGATTTTTTATTCTTTCTAAATTTCCAGGATAATTTGGTATTTCCCAATGTAAATAAACTGAATTCCATTTTGAAAATTCCAAAGTTCGAATGAAAATCAAATCTTTCTCAGATTTAGGAGTTTTTAAAATAATTTTCCTTTCAAAAACTTCAATTTTAACTTTATTGTATTCATTTGAAGGAATTAAAATAGAATCATGTTTAATTTCTGGAAAAAATTCCTTGATTTTATTGAAAGATTGGTAGTCATTCTGGAAAACAAAATAATCAGACTCTTTTTTTAAAATGAAAGAAATTAATTTTTCTTCGATGTTGTTTTTCTCCTCTCCTTGAAAATAAAGCAATAGCTTATTCTCAAACGGATAAGGACTCGTTTTTACGTTCATACTTTTGGGTTTAGTAGAACTAATTTAAACAAAATTCTTGATATAAACAAAAAAACTTGCGTCTATCCATCCAAATGGACAGATATACGCAAGTTTTTTTAATTATGAACTATGAATGTAGAATTATGAATTCATAACTCACATAACTCCTCATTCAAAACTTTGTCGCTGAGCTTGTCGAAGCGTTTTCTACCAAACTTATCCTTGATTCGATCTACAGAATAGTACATTATTGGCACAACGATAATTGTAAGGAACATAGAACTTGTCAAACCTCCAATTAAAACCCAAGCCAAACCGTTTTTCCATTCTGCTCCAGAGCCACTTGCCGTGGCAATTGG
>CANLGD010000022.1 GCA_947490145.1 Flavobacteriia bacterium | reverse complement strand
ATGGGAGGTCATGATAATTGGAATCCAACAAAATACTTAAATATTTGGGTGTGTAATCTTGATCCTTCAGCTGGCCTTTTGGGTTATGCAACTTTTCCTTCTGATATGTCAAGTTTCCCTGACGATGATGGTGTAGTAATAAATTATACTGCTTTTGGGATTGGTGGAACGTCAGTTTCTCCAAATAATAATGGTAGAACTGCAACTCATGAAGTTGGACATTGGTTAAATCTTTCTCATATCTGGGGAGACGCAAACTGTGGAAATGATTTCGTATCGGATACAAAAGTTGCTGAAACAAGTAATTATGGCTGCCCAAGTTTCCCTTTTAATCCAAATAGTACTTGTGGCTCGGATGCTTCTGGAGAAATGTATATGAATTACATGGATTATGTTGACGATGCATGCATGGTTATGTTTACATTAGGTCAAGCAAATAGAATGCGTGCGGCTTTAAGTGGTCCACGAGTAGGATTGACTACATCAAATGGATGTTTGCCAGTTGCAAATGTGGAAGAAATTTTGTCAGAAAATTCATTTAATATTTACCCAAATCCAAGTGATGATAAAATAACAATTTCTTCAAAAAACAAAGAATCACTTAATATTCATCTTTTTGATTTAATTGGTACGGAAATTGTTTCTTTTGAAAATGTAAGTAGTTATCCCTACGAAATGAGTTTAAAGGATTTACCAAATGGAAGTTATTTATTGAATTTTACAAATGGAAATAGTACAATTACTAAAAAAATAGTCATTTCAAAATAATTAAAGATGAAAAATAACATGATTTATTTGTTACTAACTCTTGCCATTTTTTCCTGTGATCCAGCTAAAAGAATTGCTAAGAAAAATGCAAAATTGGAAGTGAAATCTGACGAAAATTGTCGCTTTTCTATTTCATTTATTAGTATTGGTGGAGGTACCGACGGTGATGCAAAAAAACAATTTGAAACCTATATTGTAAAATTTGACGTGAACAACAACACTAAACTAGACTATGAAACCGTAAAATGGGGACGTGAAGGTGAAGTTGATTATTGCTTTAAATTAAGCGAATTAAAGCCAAAACAACAAGAAACATTTATCAGCGATTTAAAAGAATTACTAAAAGATTCAAAATTAGTTCGCTATCAAGAAAATGAGCCTTGCAAAAAAGGAAGACAAAATTAATTTAAAATTCACTTTAAAGCCAATCAATATATTTAAAATTGATTGGCTTTTTTAATTAAATAAGTTCAATAAATAGACTTAAAAATGGAATTCATTCAAGTTTTAAAAGATAAAACAATTAAAGGAAAAGAGAAAACAGAACTTATTTCTCAACAAATTTTAAGCGAAACCATAGGAATTGACGAACTTTTCAGTCAGTTTGGAAACTTGAAAGATCCTGAGATTGCAACTTGTATTGAAGCACTAGAATATGCAACAAAAATAAATCCAGCTATTGCAACTGAAAACTCATTAAATCATTTAATTGAAACACTTTTGCATAAAGCACCAAGAATAAAATGGGAATCTGCAAAAGTAATTGGAAATATCATTCACAAATATCCTGAGAAGATTGACATTGCAGTGAATAATTTATTGAAAAACACTGAAGATTCTGGAACTGTCGTTCGATGGAGTGCAGCCTTTGCTTTAGGTCAAATTTTATTATTAAAAACAAAACACAATCATGATTTGATTCCAAAAATTAATGCCATAATTGAACGTGAAGAAAAGAATAGTATCAAAAAAATATACCAAACGGCATTAAAAAAAAATCAAAAATAATTCAGTTTTAAAGTTTTAAAATGAAAAAAATTACCAAAATCCTATTTCCATTTTATATTTCTGCGGTATTTTTTTTACTAGTTATGAAAACTAGCGATACAGGAATTGATTTGGATTTCACGATTTTAGGAATAGATTCAGATCATTGGATTCACGCGATAATGCTGAGTCCATTTATGGTTTTTTGCCGATTAATTTTTGATAGAAAGAAATTTTTAATTTATTTGTTTTTTGGAATAGCTTTTTGTTCTTTTTGCGAAACTTTACATTATTTTATTCCTTATAGAACATTTAGTATTTTAGATTTTTACGCAAATTTAACAGGATTATTTTTCGGAAGTTTGTCATTTTTGTTTGGAAAACAAAAATGAATTACAGATTGGCAGATTACAAATTACAGATTGCTTCGCTTGTAAAATAATTTAACTTGAAAGCGAAGCAATCTGTAATCTGCCAATATGTAATCTGTAATGCTTTTTTTTACAATTTTAAAAAGTCCCTTTTTTGGAACTTTTTAAAATTGTAAAAAAAAGCGTTCCAAACAAAATACAAGCAAAAACCAAATGAGAAGTTTGCACTAATCCCGGCATTTCGGCATAAGCCAATAAAACACCTGAAATTAATTCTAAAGCAAGAACGATAAAAGACAAATAAACCAATTTTGATTTCCCATTTTTGAAATTCAGCCAAGTCAACACTACTAAAATAATTAGAACTAACCACGAGAAACTTCGGTGAATAAAAAAGCTTAATCCTAATTTTTCGGTCCAAGTTTCTCGTCCAAAACCTTGAATTGTCAATTGATCGATGTACTCTCTCACTTGCGTTCCGAGAAACATTTGCACAAAAGTAATAAGGAAGGAAGCCCAAATGATTGCTTTCATGGTAGGATTTAAAACCAAATGACTTTGCTTTTTATTCGAAATGGTATGAATGAGATAAATTTGAATTAAAATAATCACCAAAGCCAAAAGCATATGAACTGTAATTGTCCAAGGAACTAAATTTGTTGCAACGACAATAGATCCAAACCAAGCTTGAATGGCTAAAATTATCAAATTTGTAGTGCTCCAAAAAACGAGCTTTCGACTTCTATATTTTCTTAAAATCCAAATCCAAATAAATAAAACTCCTAAACCTGCAAACATTCCAAAAACTCGATTTATGTATTCTGTCCATGTTTTTCGAGCATTAAAATCTTGTTCTATCAAAAGTGATTTATCATTTCTCAATTGATTTGCTTCTTTTTCAAAACCAATTTTTCCCAAAAAATTTGCAAATTTCACAATTTTTTTCTCGCGCTTCATAGAATAAATATCTTTGTAATCTGCCGGCAAATTTGCGTCTGTTGCTGGTGGAATCCATTGTCCAAAACATTTAGGCCAATCCGGACATCCCATTCCGCTTCCGGTAATTCTTACAAAACTTCCTGCAACCACAACTAAGTAGATGAACACTAGTGTAATCCAATTTAGACGAATAAAATTTTTGCTGAAATTCATGTTTTTTTGTTTTGAAATGTAAAATTAACTATAAATTCAATTTCTTTTCTAAAATACTTCAATCAAAACATAGATTTTTGTAATTTTGAACAAAATATAGAAAAATGGCAATTTTATCCATTCCAGAAAAAAATATTCAATTGACAAATCCCTTGGAAATCAAAAAATTCATGAATGAAAGAGGGATTTTTTTTGATCAATGGAAGTGTGAAGTGAAATTTGACGATTCAGCAAGTCAAGATAAAATTTTGAAAGCTTATTCAGCAGATTTGGATCCATTTATGAAAAATGGAGGTTATTTAACTGCAGATGTTATCTCAATTAATAATTTAACTGAAAACTACGAAGCCATTCGAAATAAATTTTTGGCAGAACATACACATTCAGAAGATGAAATTCGTTTTTTTGTTGATGGTCAAGGATTTTTTTGGTTCAATTTAGAAAATGGTGAGTCGATTTTCAATTTATTGTGCGAAAAAGGCGATTTAATTTCGGTTCCCGCTGGAACAAAGCATTGGTTTGATGCTGGAGAAACAAATCCATTTGTGAAAGCAATCCGCATTTTCATTGATACAACTGGCTGGATTCCCGAATATACAAATTCTCAGGTGGAACAAAAATATTTAAATTTCAAAATATGAAAAATCCATCATTACTACTAATTTTTCTTTTTACCATTTTTTGAAAATACTTTTAGTTCAACAGAATATTTAATATTAGAAAAAGTATGAGTTCAAACATCAAATATATTCTCACAGATATCGAAGGTACAACAACTTCAATTTCTTTCGTCACGGATATTTTATTTCCATATTTCAGAGAAAATATTTCTAAATTGAAGGAATTAAAGGGCATTTCTGAGGTTTTTCAAGCTTTTGAAGAAACAATTGATTTGGCAAGAGAATTAGAAGGAAAAGAATTAAAGGAAACGGATGAAATTATCGCAACGCTTTTAAAATGGAGTTTGGAAGATAAAAAAATAACTCCTTTAAAAACTTTACAGGGTATTTTATGGGAAGATGCTTATAAATCTGGTGAAATCTCAGGACATATTTACGAAGATGTTCCGCAAGCTTTTGAGAATTGGAAAAAAGAAGGAATCGAAATTGGAATTTTTTCTTCCGGTTCAATAAAAGCACAAAAATTAATTTTTGGATACAGTGTTTTTGGTGATTTAACAAAATACCTTTCCAATTATTTCGACACAACAACTGGTGGAAAAAGAGAAATAGAAACCTACGAAAAAATCAGTGAAAACTTAAAAATTCCAGCTGAAAACATTCTTTTTCTTTCAGATATTGTGGAAGAATTAGAAGCAGCTGACAAAGCAGGTTTTCAAACAATTCAATTAGTTAGGACTGGAAATACAGCAAATTGGAAACAAACAGTAAATAGTTTTTCCGAAATAGTTTAAAAGTCCTAATATCCTAATTCCGATAACTATCGGAACTTAACATCTTAAAATCTAATAAAAAATGAAATTCAGAACAATTTGTCCAACAGAAGATAAATATGTAGAAGTAATCGATCAGCGAAAACTTCCGCATGAATTTGTAGTTGTAAAACTTGAAACATACAAAGATGCAGAAATTGCTATCAAAGAAATGACCGTTCGCGGAGCACCATTAATTGGAGCAACAGCCGCTTACGGAATTTATTTGGCAGTTAGGGAAATGATTGAAAATGAATTGGATCCAAGTTTTATTGACCAAGCCTTCTCCGATTTAAGAGCTTCTCGACCAACAGCTGTAAATTTATTTTGGGCTTTGGATAAAATGCTTGATGCTTTGGATAATTCAAGTGATTTCTTGAGAACTTCTTGGGAAATGGCAGCGCAAATCGTTGAAGAAGACATCGAAACCTGCAGAATGATTGGTGTTCATGGCTTACCATTAATTGAAACAATTTCTGTCAGAAAAAAAGGTGAAGTTGTAAATATTTTGACTCATTGTAACGCAGGAATGTTGGGCTGTATCGAATGGGGAACAATTACATCACCGATTTATCAAGCAATTGAAAAAGGAATAAAAGTGCACGTTTGGGTAGACGAAACACGACCACGAAATCAAGGTTCAAATTTGACTTGTTACGAATTAACACGCCATGAAGTTCCTCACACATTAATCGTTGATAATGCTGGAGGACATTTAATGCAACATGGTTTTGTGGATTTGGTAATCGTTGGAACGGATCGCACAACTCGACTTGGAGATGTTGCAAATAAAATTGGAACTTATTTAAAGGCTTTGGCAGCAAAAGATAATGAAATTCCTTTTTATGTAGCATTGCCATCAACCACAATCGATTGGACAATTAAAAATGGATTAAAAGAAATTCCAATCGAAGAGCGAAATCAAGATGAAGTGCGTTACATGATTGGAAAAAATACCGCTGGAAATATGGATTCCGTTTTAATTTGCCCAGAAACTACAAATGCTAGTAACTACGGTTTTGACGTAACACCAGCGCATTTGATAACAAAATTAATCACTGAAAGAGGAATTTGTGATGCAAGCGAGGAAGGTTTGCTGAGCTTATTTCCTGGTAAATAAAGGGGGATTTTGATAGAAGATATTTGACTAGATCCGAATAAAAAAATCGGAACTAGTCTTTTTTATTACCCTTCAATCAAAAAATAAGTAATCAAAATTATATCAATTATAGTTGCTAGAATTGCTGAATTAATAATCCATTTCATTGGTGCAACTCCTAGCAATAAGCTTAAACATAGCATTGTTGGAACTACAACTAAAATTAATGTTGCGGTGTAATTTATTGCACCTAAACCAATCGTAATTCCGCCCAAACAACCTATAATTAAAATAACGAGACTGATTAATCCAAAACGGTTAAATTCCGCGTTTTCAAGATTTTTTGAAAAATTTTCTGTGTGCGCTGTATCTGTTTTCATAATTCTTATTTTTATTAAGACAAATTTCGGCTTATTAAAAATCATGAAGAATGACTATGCTTAGACTAAAAAGTGATTTTTATCATGTAAATGGGCTATTGTATTTAATTCACTTCAATTTGATATTTTTTTACGCATTCGCTATTTACGCCTAATGGAGTTCCACCAATAAAGTGAAAAGTTTTAAATGCAGTTTTATTTTATTTGAAGTCCAATTAAATGGGCTGCCCTTCTAATTAATTTATTTTGTGGTATAATTTTTCAGATGAAGAAGTTTTTGCTACAAATTTTGTTGAGAAAGTAAATGATATTTTAAATCTACTAGACCGTTTCTTGATTATTTAAGCTTCGTTTTGACAAGGGATCCCAATGGTGAAATTACTGTTTTAATTTACCCAAAATCTCTTCCAACAAATCCTCCGCTTTTTCGCTTTTCAGCCAAATGGCTTTTTCATTTCTTCGAAACCACGTTAATTGTCTTTTGGCATAGCGACGCGAATTTTGCTGAACCAATTCAATGGCTTTTTCTAAAGTGATTTTTCCATCTAGAAAATCAAAAACTTCTGAATAACCAACTGTATTTAACGTTTGAATTTCTCTAAATTGAATTAAATTTTTCACTTCTTCAACTAAATTATTTTCAAACATGAGAGATGTACGTAAATTAATGCGTTCGTATAATTTCTCCCTTGGCAAATCAATTACAAAACGAAAAATTTCAAAATAACGCTTTTTGCTTTTTTTTTGGCGCAATTCGGTGAATGTTTTCCCAGAGATACGAATTGCTTCAATTGCGCGAATAATTCTGACCGGATTGCTCTTATCAACAAGTTTGTAATAATTTACGTCCTTCTTTTTTAACTCATTCAGCAGAATTTCTAAACCTTTTTCTTGAACTAATATTGTTAATTCATCCCGTAAATTTGCATCATTTGGAATATCATCCAAGCCATCGCATAAGGCATCTATAAACATTCCAGAACCGCCAACTAAAATAATTGTTTCGTGATTTTTAAATTCATGTTCTAAAACTTCCAATGCTTCTCGCTCAAAATCTGCAGCAGAAACTGGATATTCCGCTGAATGTGAATGTACAAAATAATGTTTTATTCCAGCTTGCTCTTCCAAACTTGGTTTCGCAGTTCCAATAGACATTTCTTTGTAAAATTGCCTCGAATCTGATGAAAGTATGACTGTTTTAAAATGTTTGGCCAAAAGAATTCCCAAAGTGGTTTTTCCACTTGCGGTTGGACCTTGTATGACGATTAAACGTTTGATAGTTATGAATTATGAATTAAATGTAAAATTAGAATTAAAATTTAGACAAAAGACTAAAAAAGTCAAAAGTCAGGACTTAATTTAAGTAGTAAATAAGTTTTTATTGTTAACTAATCATTGTATAATTAAATGTAAACCTACTTAAATTAAAGTCTTTTAGTCTTGACTTTTGAATCTGAAAGTCTTAATATCCTATAATCTTATCGTCTTCCTTCAAACCAGAGCCATAGATTCTCATTCGGAACGGGAGCTGTAATTTTTATTTCTTCTGTTGTTGTTGGGTGAATAAAATCCAATCTTCTTGCATGTAAATGAATTGAACCGTCAGGATTAGACCTTTTTGCGCCATATTTTACATCGCCTTTTATATGACAATCAATTGTTGCCAATTGACAGCGAATTTGATGGTGCCTTCCAGTTTCCAATTCAACTTCAAGCAAATGATATTTATCAGAAGAATTTTTCAGAGTATAAGTTAGAATCGCTTTTTTAGAATCTTTTGTCTCGTTAAATGATGCGTAAGATTTATTTTGCTTTTCGTTTTTCTTTAAATAGTGAATTAAGGTTTGACTTTTTAATTCTGGTTTTTGTTCTACAATCGCCCAATAAATCTTTTTTGTTTGCTTTTCTCGAAATTGTTTGTTCAATCGTTCCAAAGCTTTGCTCGTTTTTGCAAAAATCAAGGCTCCACTTGTTGGTCGATCCAAACGATGAACAACTCCGCAAAAAACATTTCCTGGCTTATCGTACTTTTCCTTTAGGTAAGCTTTAATTCTGTCAGGTAAAGTTTCGTCACCCGTTTTATCACCTTGCGTAATGTCCGACGCTTTTTTGTTGATAACAATAACGTGATTATCTTCGTATAGTATTTCCAAATCGGAATGATTATTTTCAGTCATTTGAGTTAATATTTCTCCTAATATTGTTCGTTTTCATTTGGAAAATCACCCGTTTTCACATCCTTGATATAATCTTGAAATGAAGTCATCATTTGTTCAAATAAATTATTGTATTTTCTCAAAAAACGTGGACTAAATTCATTGTTAATTCCTAACATATCGTGAACAACCAACACTTGACCATCCACTCCGCCACCTGCGCCAATTCCGATGATTGGAATCGTTAAACTTTTTGCAACCTGCTGAGCTAATTTGGCAGGTATTTTCTCCAAAACAATGGCAAAACAACCAGCAGCTTCTAATGCTTTGGCATCTTCAATCAATAATTTTGCTTCGTCTTCTTCTTTTGCTCTAACAACGTAAGTTCCAAATTTATAAATTGATTGTGGCGTTAAACCTAAATGTCCCATAACTGGAATTCCAGCTGTTAAAATACGTTTGATTGATTCAATTATTTCTTGTCCGCCTTCTAATTTCACTGCGTGTCCACCAGATTCTTTCATGATTCTGATAGCATTCGACAAAGCTTCTTTAGAATTTCCTTGGTAGGAACCAAAGGGCATATCCACCACAATCAAGGCTCTTTCAACTGCTCTAACAACCGAAGAAGCGTGGTAAATCATTTGATCTAAGGTAATTGGCAAAGTTGTTTCGTGACCCGCCATGACATTTGAAGCAGAATCTCCAACCAAAATCACATCGATTCCAGCTTGGTCAATAATGCGCGCCATTGAGAAATCATATCCCGTTAACATTGAAATTTTTTCACCATTTTGTTTCATTTCTAATAAAACATTGGTTGTAACACGTTTAACGTTTTTGTGTACTGACATTTTGAATTTTTTTGTAAAAATAGAAATTTGAATTTAGAAAAAGTGATTTTGCATCCAAAAAGCAACAAATTAAAAATTATAAGCTTACAAAGATTTTAAATTTACGATCACATTTTTTTAAGGAAATTAAGGCTTCCTCCTTTGAGGTAGGATTGAGGAGGGTGATCATGAACGATTTGTCAACTCCCTTAATCCCTCTTCAGGTATGGAAACAGAACAAATTAATTTTATAATAAATTGATTTAATCACTATTATAAATTGCATTAAGTTTTTTATTTGTTAATTTAAGTATTTAATTTAATTTTTTTCTAAATTTACAGTATGAATGATAAAATAAATCGACTTAGATTAGCAAATTTTGGCAATTTAGAACTTCTTGCAAAACAAGTTGTGGAGGGATTTATTACAGGTTTGCATAAAAGTCCTTTTCATGGTTTTTCAGTTGAATTTGCTGAACATCGCTTATACAACAAAGGCGAATCTACGCGACACATTGATTGGAAATTATTTGCTCGAACTGAAAAATTATTCACAAAAAAATACGAAGAAGAAACAAATTTACGTTGTCAAATTGTGATTGATTGTTCTAGTTCGATGTTGTTTAAACAAGAAAAACAAATTTCAAAATTGGAATACGCGGTTTATTCAGCAGCTTCTTTGATAGAATTGCTCAAGAAACAACGCGATGCAGTTGGAATTTCTTTATTTACAGATTCTTTAGATTTACATACGCCAGCAAAATCTTCGCTTGCCCATCACCGTTTTTTATACAATGAATTGGAAAAACATTTAGTTTCCTATTCAGAAAATTCCAAAAAAGCGACAAATACAATTCCAGTAATTCATGAAATTGCTGAATTATGTCACCGCAGAAGTTTGGTTTTTATTTTTACAGATTTATTAGATGATATAACCAAGGAACAGGAATTTTTTCAAGCTTTGCAACACTTAAAACACAATAAACATGAAGTAGTTGTTTTTCATGTGATTGACAAAAAAATAGAATTGGATTTTGAACTTGAAAATCGACCTTACACTTTTGTTGATATGGAGACTGGAGAAAAAGTAAAGTTAAATCCAACAGCTTTGAAAGAAAAATACAAATCGAGTATTGAAAAATATTTTGCTTCGATTCAAACAAAATGTATTCAAAATAGAATTGATTATGTATTGGCTGATATTTCTGAGGGTTATGAACAGGTTTTGATGCAGTATTTGATTAAGCGACAAAAAATGATGTAGGTCTTAATGCATTTGTTAATATTACCTATATTTTTTTATGTGCTTGGTGTTTTTTTGCCACATAGTTTATATAGTTTTTTAATGTGTTTAGCTAATTTAATTATATGGTAATTTTTGTTTGAAACCTCTTAAGTCTATGTTTTCTATGTGCCTGCGTGGTGAGAAAAAATCAAACAATTATTTCCTGTAATTTTTGAATTAAAAATTTGAGGTGAAAATTATATCCTCAGAATCAATTTAAGATTAAACCTTCTTTGAGTCAAATAATTAGGAATAGCGTAATATTTTCCCGAAACATCTTGAATCCATTGTTTGGAAAGTACATTATTGATTCCCATCAAATTAAAGACTTCAAAAGAAATTATCGCATCAGAAAAACGAGATTTTTTAATTTGTGTTTTTGCCAAGGCGTGTTTTTTCTTTTTCAAAAAATCATAAGAAAGTCCGAGGTCAGTTCTGAAATACGATTTTTGACGCAAAGTATCTTTGTAACGCTCAAAATCTGGTGGACCATATGGTAATCTGCTACCAAAAAACAATCCAAGTTGAACTGAAAAACTTTCATAGCCAGGCATGTTGTCCTGAAATAAAATGGCAAAATTGATTAATTGATCTGTCGGTCTAGGAATTCCTTTTGGGAAAATAATAGTGCTATCAAATGCAACTTGATCTTCACTAATACCTTGATAAATTCGTTCTCCAGCCTTGTTGTAATACAGAGTATATTGATCATTTTCAACATTTTCTTTTGTTGATAAAAGTCCCATTTTGAAAAACGATTCGATTCCTTTTACAAATTCACCGTGTAAATTGATGTCCAATCCATAAGCGTAAGCTGTTGCCATATTTTCAGCGTAATAGCGGGTTCTGACATTATCAACTTCGTAAGGATTTACGTCCCACATGTACTTGTAATAAACTTCTGAAGAAAATTTAAATGGAACATCTCGATCCCAAAGTGTGAACAAAAAATCATAACCTCCAACCACATGAAATGATTTTTGAGATTTTACGTTTAGGTTTAAATTCCCTTCAATTGTTCTAAATTCTCTGTAAAAAGGTGGCTGATAATACAAACCACTTGATAATTTATATAAAGCTGATCGCTTTCTGATGTTCCCATTATTATAAAAATAGGAGCGCGGAAAAAAACTTAAACTTGCTCTTGGTGTCACAAAAAATTCATTATTGATTTCTGTATATCCTGCTCGAATTCCTGATGTAAAAACCAAACGATTATAGGAGGATTCTAGTGTGTCAGAATGAAAATTAGTGATTTTTTTTGCTTTATTTTTCTGCTTTACTTTTACAATGTAATTTTCTTTTGCCTTAAACCATTCCGTTTTATATTGTAAAAATCCTGTAAATCTCGAATTATCCAAACTTAAATTACTTTTGATTGTTTCAAAAAGTTCGACTTCATTAGGCGAAGCTTGTGGTAAACTATATCCAGCGGAGTCTATCATTTTCCATTCACTTAAGACGTCGCGAAATTTATCTTTTTGGATATTTACTCCCCAATACAGTTTAGAAGTTTTATTCATCTTAAATGACCCATTGTGATAAATATTGATTATCGTTGCGTTTAATTTATTTCGAGCATGATTTAAAAAAGTACCAACTCCAACTGTTGCAATTGAATCTCCAAACTCTTCTTTTGAGGGATCTGATTCCAATAAATTGATGAAATATTGGCCTTGAATATCAAAATTTTCCCTTTCGTCGGTGTTGAAAACAGATGCATAAAAATCCAGTTGTGCTTTTTTATTTACAGCCCATTTCAAGGCCGTTCCTGTGGTAATGGTTTGAAAACGCGTTTGCTCCTGTCCGTCAAAATAAATTTTAAATCGATAAGCCTCATTCACGGTTCCAAAATCAGTTTCAGCAGTAACAGGAGTAAAACGGTAATTATTAGATGAAAAATGTAAAATATTACTCCAAAGTAAATTTTCTGTAATATTATAGTTTAGTAAAACTTGTCCGTCATAAAAAACGGGATTGTAATTTCCTTTTGTTGGTAATGAATTCAGTAAATAACCATTTGCACGGTATCTTGCTCCAGCTAAATAGTTTAATCTTGAATTTACCGCATGTGAAACATGTGCTTCAACTCCCAACAAAGAAGCCATAACTGAAGCGTTTAGTGAATCTGGAGTTTTGTAAGTGATGTCTAAAACTGAACTTAATTTATCCCCATATCTCGCATCAAAACCACCACCGCTAAAGCTAATTCCTTCCACTAAAGCCGTATTTATAAAACTCAAACCTTCCTGTTGACCAGAACGTGTTAAAAATGGTCGATTGATTAAAAAGTCATTTACATAAACTAAATTTTCATCATAATTTCCACCACGAACGTTGTAATTTGAAGTTAATTCGTTGTTTGAACTTGCAGCTGTTGTAAATATCAAGGTTCTTTCTACACTTGCATTGGGAAAAGTTTGAATGTCTAATTTTGGTAACTTAAAAAACAAAATATCTTGTTCTTGAAAATTTTTGATTATAATTTCTTTCAATCCTAAAATTTGAAATGAAATGTCATCCACTTTATTAATTGCTTTTTCATTAACAGAATACATTTTTTTAATTTCAGTTGTATCAATTCTGAAAACAAATTCAACATCTTTATTTGAAGGAATTTCCACTGAAAATTTCCCTTTTTCATCTGAGTAAAAAACTTTATCTAAAAGCAGTACGTAAATTTTTACGTTCTCTAGTGCGTTTCCTTTTTTATCAATGCATTTTCCTTCTACTTTTCCAGCTTGAGAAAAGAAAAAATTAGAAAGAAAAAAAGTTATGATAATTGGGAAATACTTCATTGTAAGGTTAAACGAAAATCTAATTGAATTATTTTGAACAAAGATAAAAAATAAAATGATTTTTAATTGAAACCCTTTTTTAAAGTAATTATTATTATTTTTCATCTTTCATCTTTTTTCTTTTGTTTTTTTAGTCAATTGTACTACTTTTAGCGACAAAAAATATAAAATGGCATTTTTCCAGCAAGAATTTATCGATTTTTTCATTGAATTAGCACCAAATAACAATAAGGATTGGTTTGATGTTAACAGAAAACGTTATGAAAATTTTGTAAAAGATCCATTCAATAGTTTTGTTCAGCATTTAATAACTGAAATTAGTAAAACTGATAGCAACTTCACTGACTTAGAGCCAAAACATTGTGTTTTTAGAATTAACAAAGATGTTCGCTTTTCAAAAGATAAAAGTCCTTATAAATTAATGGTTTCTGCAGTTGTGGCGCCCAATGGTAAGAAAAGTAAGGCAGTAAATGGCGTTTATTTTGAATTAACACCCGAACATGTGCGTGTTTATGGTGGAGTGTACGAAATTGACAAAGAAGATTTACTTACTGTTAGAGAAGGAATTGCTCAAAACCCTAATAAGTTTAAAGATTTATACACAGACAAAAAATTTGTTTCTCTTTTTGGAGAATTAAGAGGTGAAAAGAATAAAATAATTCCGAAAGAATTGAGAGAGGCAGCAGAAAAAGAAAACTTAATTTTTAATAAGCAATGGTATTTTTTTGCTGAATTTCCTGTTGAAACAATTTTAAGTGTCAACTTAGATAAACTAATTTTACAATGCTTTGAAACAGGTAAACCCTTGGAAAAGTATTTTAATGATTTAATAAAAAGAAATTAATTAGAAAGTAAAATAAAAGTAATAATTATGAAAAAAGTATTTACACTGTTATTTATTGGAGCTAGTTTTTTAAGCTTCTCACAAAAAAAACAATTAACATTAAAAGAATCTGTTACGCAACAATATCGTCAATTTGCTGCTGATCAATTAATTATGTTTCAATGGATTCCAAATACGTCAGAATATACCTTTTTAGATAAGTACGTTGTTCTGAAAAAAGGTAATGCTAAAACTGATAAGGTTGATGTGTTAATCACAATTGAAGAGTTAAATACAGTTTTGAAATCAAAATTAGGTTGGTTTTCTGGTTTTGAATGGAAAGATCAATTTACTTTTTTAGTGAATGATGGAACACATTTTTACAGCTATGACACAAAATCAAAAACTGGAAGATTAATTTTAGAAGTTAACGAAGAAGCTGCAAATCAAAGTTTTAAGAAAAATGCAGAATATTTGGCATACACGATTGAAAATAATTTGGAGGTTCGAACTGCTGAGGGAAAAACAATTGTAATTACAAATAACCAGGATCCAAACATTGTTTCTGGGCAAACTTATGCTAGGAGTGAATTTGGAATTACAAACGGAATTTTTTGGTCTCCAAATGGAAATTTTTTAGCTTTTGCTCAAAAAGACGAATCCGATGTGCACAATTATCCTTTGTTAGACATCAATGAAACACCGGGGAAATTAGAAAGCATTAAATATCCAATGGCTGGACAACTTTCTGAAAAGCCACGTATTGGAATTTTCAATTTTAAAACAAAATATACCGCTTTTATTTCTCCAAAAGGAGGAAGTGATAATTATTTGACAAATGTTTCTTGGACGCCAGATGAAAAGCACCTTTTGATTGCAGAAGTTAGTAGAGCGCAAAATCACATGTGGTTGAATTTATACGATTCTGAATCTGGAAATTTTATTAAAACATTATTCGAAGAACGCAATGACAAATGGATTGAGCCAGAACATCCAGCATTTTTTCCTTCTGATGCATCATCCAATTTCGTTTGGATCAGTGAAAGAGATGGTTTTAATAATTTGTATTATTATGATATTACGGGGAAATTAATCAAACAGTTAACTGCTAATAAATTTGTAACAAAAGAAATTGTTACTGCAATCAATAAAGGTAAAGAAATTGTTTTTTGTACAACGGGAGAAAATCCTACGAATAATTTATATTACGCAGTTTCTTTAGAAGGAAAACAACGTATTTTAACAAAAACTGAAGGAACGCATCACATAGAAATTTCTTCTGACGCAAAATGGATTTTTGATGAATATTCAAATCATTCAACTCCTTCCAAATCATTATTATTGGATGCTTCTGGGACAGAAAAGAAAACGCTTTTGACTTCGGAGAACAAGTTGGCTGATTATTCACTTGGAACAACCGAAATTAAAGTTATCAAAGGAAAAGATGGTTCGGATTTATATACGCGTTTAATTAAACCAAGTAATTTTGATCCCTCAAAAAAATATCCTGTTTTAGTTTATGTTTATGGTGGCCCTCACGCTCAAATGATTACAAATTCTTGGCTTGATGGAGCGAATTTATGGATGCATTGGATGGCAGAACAAGGATATTTGATTTTCACATTAGATAACCGTGGTTCGGGAGAAAGAGGATTTGCTTTTGAAAGTGGTATTCACCGTCAATTAGGTACCATTGAAATGGAAGATCAAATGACAGGAGTAGAATATTTAAAATCCTTAGCTTTCGTTGATGGAAATCGATTGGCGGTTCACGGTTGGTCTTTTGGTGGATTCATGACAACTTCTTTGATGCTTCGTCAAGCTGAAACATTTAAAGTTGGAGTTGCTGGAGGTCCAGTTACGGATTGGAAATTTTACGAAGCGATGTACGGAGAGCGCTACATGGATAAGCCTGAGGAAAATATAGAAGGATACAAACAGTCAAGTTTATTGACTCACGCTGGAAAACTTAAAGGTGATTTATTGTTAATTCATGGAACTTCTGATGATGTTGTGGTAATGCAACATAATTTTGCTTTGGTAAAAAAATTCGTTGAATTAGGAATTCAAATGGACTTTTTTCCTTATCCAATGCATAAACACAATGTTGGTGGAAAAGATCGTGTACATTTGATGGAAAAGGTCTTGAATTATGTGATGGAAAATAACAAGTAAAAAAATAAATGAAAATTCTAATAACAGGTTCAAACGGACTTCTGGGACAAAAAATTGTTAAATTGTGTCTTAAAAGAGGCATTCAGTTTTTGGCAACTTCAAAAGGTGAAAATAGAAATCCGGATTGTCCTGAAAGCAACTATTTCAATTTAGACATTACAAATAAATTGCAAATAAATGGTGTTTTTGAAGCTTTTTATCCAACGCATGTTATTCATACAGCAGCAATTACAAATGTCGATCAATGCGAAAGCAATAGAGAATTATGTCAAGAAGTGAATATTGATGCAACGAAATCACTTTTTGATGTTACGCAACGCTTTTTTGCACACTTTTTATTTGTGTCAACGGATTTTGTTTTTGATGGAACAAAAGGAAAATATTCAGAGGAAGATAAAGTATATCCTTTGAGTTTTTATGCAGAATCAAAAGTGGATGCTGAGAATTTGTTAATTAATTCAGAATACAAAAATTGGTCAATAGCACGCACAATCATTGTTTTTGGGCAAGGAAATAAGCTTTCACGTTCAAATTTTGTACTGTGGGTAAAGGATTCACTTTCGAATAATCAGACAATAAAAGTGGTGAACGATCAATTTAGAACCCCAACCTGGGCAGAAGATTTGGCTTGGGGCTGCATTGCAATTTGCGAAAAATCAAAAATTGGCATTTACCATTTATCCGGAAAAGATTATGTTTCCATGTATAATTTTGCACTTCAAATTGCCGATGTTTACAATTTAGATAAAACTTTAATTGAAGAAATTACTTCAGCAAGTTTGAATCAAGCTGCAAAAAGACCGCTGAATACTGGATTTGATATTTCTAAAGCTAAAAATGATCTGGGTTATGAACCGAAATCGTTGAAAGAATGTTTGGGCTTAATAAAATAAATGACCCGTTTATGGGATATTTATTCATAATTAAAGAAATTAAAATTTGAAATCGACTCCAAAGGAGTAGCATATAAGTAACTTTAAAATCAAAAACTGTCTTAATGTTGAAAGCATTTATCTGGCGGTCCTAAGCGCATGGATAAAATTCCTCCAAAAACAAAATACCAATCCTTCGTATCGGGTGTTCCTCTTCTTCCAAAAGAGGAACCATCTAAACTTCGATTCGATAATTCTGCAACGATTGGTCCGTTTACACTACTCAATTCTTCCCTGTTAAAATAACGGCTACTTTTTACATCGTCTATGTAATCTGTAAAAGTTTTTCTCAAACCGTATTCAAAACTCAAAGAAATATTTTTTGAGAGCGACATTTTTACCCCAAAGCCAACGGGCATGCAGATTTGTGTCTTTGAATAGAAATTTTGATTACTTAAATCCGTTCCTTGACCTTCCGTTCCAAGTTCTTGTAATTCAATTAAATCTCCATTGTAATTTGTTTTGGGATTCATTCTGAAAACGCCAATTTGCGCATAAATATAAGGAGAAATTCGACGTTTTGTATGCCCAGTTTGATATGGTAAATAATTAAATTCAACTCCAGAAGCAAACTCGTAAAAGTCACTTTGAAAAGATAAATTACGATTTTTAACAACATCTAATTTAGAGTCAGAATCTTTAGCATCTAAATTACCATAAGAAAAAGTTGTCCTTAAGGCCATCCGTGAATGAACATTGTATCTGAAAATTCCTCCAAAAGCTAAATTGGTATTTTCAAAATGATCTGTTGTGTTCAAATCACCAATATAGTATGAACCGCCCAAAATAATTCCAATTTCTGATTTGGATTTACCATTTTGCCTTTGAGAAAAAGAAATAGCACAAATAAACGTAAAAAGAAATAATAACTGTAATTTCATAATTTTACTAACGCTAAAAATAGTAATTTGTTGCATCTTTTCAGCAGGAATATTCGATTTTTAAAAAAAAGATTCTATATTTACCCTTAGAAAATTAATCCCTTATCTAAAATACTATGAAAATCTTTTCAAAAAGAGTTCTAAGTTTTGTTTGCACAAGCCTTTTAGTTCTCAGTTCTTGTAAAAAATATGAAGATTTAAAGAAAATTTCAAGCACTGCCTGGAATCCTAATTTGGCTGTTCCTTTGGCTCACGCAATTTTTGATGTTTATGATATTTTAGCAGCAACTGATAGCTCAGATTTAATAATTATTGATCCAAATTCTGGAGAAATAGGTTTAATTTATAGCAGTGAAATTGGCTCGTTTGGTTCAACAGAGATTGTTGATTTAGGAAATATTGTTGAAAATATTTCTATCAATACAATTAATTTAAATATTCCAACAACACCAGCTTTATTTGGAACTATTAATTCATCAAATCCACAAATAATTCAATTAAATACAGCGAATGGAGTTGAAGTTCATAAAGTGTTATTTAAGACAGGAACTTTAAATTTACATTTTGAATCTTCTGTTCAACAAAATTTAGATGTCACAATTACTTTTCCCTCTTTATTGGATGCAAATGGGAATCAAATTGTCAGAACTATAAATGCAATTTATAGTGGAACAGTTCCTCAAGTTGCTGATCTGCAAATTGAATTAACTGGTTTGTCCGGAGATTTCACATTGAGCAATACAACTTTTAATCAAATGGAAATTGATGTTGAAACCACAATAACAGGAACTGGTCAACCAGTATTTGGAGCAGAAACTTTTAATTTTAATGTTACTTCATCCAATTTTTCGTTTGAAAATGTTATTGGTTATTTCGGCCAGCAAAATGTTGCCCAGCAAGCTGATTCTGTTTTGATAAAAATATTTCAAAATGCAACAGATGGAGTTTTTGAATTGCAAAACCCAAAAATTGATTTTTTTATTGACAATTCCTTTGGTTTTCCTGTAGATATTCAATTGAATAATTTGAAGTCAATAAATGTAAATACAAATCAAATAGTTCCTCTTGGTCTGAATAACAATATTATTAATGTTAATCCATCAACTGGATTCGGTCAGTCGGCAAATACAAACTTTCAATTGAATACTTCAAACACAACAAATTTATCCGCAGTAATTTCACCTACTCCAAAATATTTTTTCTATGAGATAGACGCAACGGCAAATCCACAAGGAAATACAGGTATTCCAAACTTTATTGAAGATGATAGCAAATTCACTTTAAGAGCAGAAGTTAATATGCCTTTGGATGGCTTTGCTTACGGTTTTACAATTTCTGATACTGTTGATTTTGAATTCAATCAAAATACAGATTTGATAGAATCAATCATGTTTCGATTAATTGCTGACAATGGTTTTCCAGTGCAATTAGGAACACAACTAAGAGCAGTAGATGCCAATGGAAATACAGTATTCACGATTTTTGACATGCCCGAAAACGTTGTTGAGCCAGCACCGGTAAATGCAAATGGAATTGTGAGTGCATCAAGGCAAAAAATAACGGATATTAATTTAAACGATGTTCAAATCAATCAATTGAAAGATGTAAAGAAATTAATTATTTACGGTGAAGCTTCAACAACTGAGTCTCAAAATGGAGTTTATGTTAAATTCTTTGATTATTATAAATTTGGATTAAAAGTAGCTATGCAGGTTCAAGGAAGTACCAGCTTTTAAAAAGTACTTTTAAATTTTCATATATTAAAAATAAATCCAATGTCTAAGATAAAAATAACGTTCGTTTTAATATCACTTTTTTCAAGTATGTGCGTGTTCTCTCAAAAGAATTTCACCTTATACAACATGAAATCGACTCCTCAAGCCATAAGTGTAAACCCATCTTTTATGCCAAAAGCAAAACTATACATCAGTTTACCTATTGGAATGGTTGATTTTGGAGTGACAAATAGCGCCTTTTCTTTCAATACCTTGTTTAAAAAGCGAGCAGATGATTCCCTGGCAATTGATGCTAAGGGAGTTATTGAAGGATTAAAACCGCTAAATTATTTTTCAGTTGAAACAAATAATGAACTTTTTGGACTTGGAATAAAATTTAAAGGATTGTACCTAAGTTTTAACACAACTTTAAAATCTCGTTTTAATTTTGTTTATCCTAAAGATTTAATTCAATTTGCTTTCGAGGGAAATGGTAAAAATTTTCTTGATAAAAGAGTTTCTTTAGATGGATTATCGATTAATCTAAATACTTACGTGGAATATGCTTTTGGTGCAACCAAAGAAATAAACGACAAATTAACTGTTGGTGGTAGATTAAAAATAATATCCGGTTTGGCGAATATATCAACTAAAAAAACAGAATTAGGAATTTACACCGATCCAACAACATTCGCTTTAACAATTGATGGTTCAGCAGAAATCAATTCTTCAAATTCTCTATTTTTTGCTCTCGACACAAACAATTCAGCTACCTCGAATAATTTTCCAAATACAGTAAAATCCTCGCTTTTTAAATTTGTGAATAAAGGTGTAGGAATTGATTTAGGCGGAACGTACAAATTAAATGATAAACTTGCAGTTAATGCTAGTATAATTGACCTTGGTTCTATTTCATGGAAATCAAATGTTTCTAATTTAAAAACAAATGATATTAATTATACTTTTGACGGAATTGATTTAAACCAATTTTTAAACGATACAACAGCAAAACCATTAGGCAGATTAACGGACACGCTCGTGAAGGTTTTTGATTATGAACAGAATACTACAAAATATTCAACTTCGTTGAACACTAAAATTTACCTTGGTGCAAATTATAATTTCACAAAATCAGTAAATGCAGGTGCTTTATTATTCAATGAATTTATTGGAGGTAAATATAGAGCTGGATTTTCTTTGTCTATGAACACAATGCTAAAAAGATGGTTGGTTGCTTCCATGAGTTATACCATGTACAATGGTTCATTTTCTAATATTGGTCTTGGTTTAAGCATGAATGCTGGACCTGTTCAGTTTTATATTCTTTCAGACAACGTTTTGTCTTTTATAAATCCGCTTAACGCAAGAAATGCACATCTTTGCGGTGGAATAAGTATTGCAATAAAAGGAAGGAATAAAAAAGCGGGCGAAAAAGCAACTGAAACTGAAATAAAAGTGCAGTAAGTCCTAACTAATAGTTTTTTGAAATTTTTATCCTATTGTAGGAAATTTATAAAACATACTTAAATCGATTTATTTCAGCATTTTTTTTAAATTTGTATCCGTTACAAAAAAACGAACTAATTCAAAAAAATCTGATGAATATAGAAGAACCTTACAAACCAGTCAATAAAGTTAGAATTGTAACTGCCGCTTCACTTTTTGATGGACATGATGCTGCAATAAATATTATGCGTCGCATCATTCAAGCAACTGGCTGCGAAGTAATTCACTTGGGTCACGATCGCTCTGTAGAAGAAGTTGTAAATTGCGCTATCCAAGAAGATGCACAAGCAATTGCGATGACATCCTACCAAGGTGGACATACAGAATATTTGAAATACATGTATGACTTATTGAAAGAAAAAGGCGCTCCTCAAATCAAAATATTTGCTGGTGGTGGCGGAACAATTCTTCCTTCAGAAATTGCTGAATTACAAGACTACGGTATCACGCGTATTTATCATCCGGATGATGGAAGAACGATGGGATTGCAAGGAATGATTAACGATTTAGTGCGTCAATCAGATTTCCCTGTTGGCAATAATTTGAGTGGAGAAATCAATCACATCAAAGAAAAAAATGTTCCTTCGATAGCTCGGATTATTTCTGCTGCAGAAAATTTTGCTGAAGAAGCGAAGGCAATTTTAGAACAAATTGATGCATTGGCAAAAGCTGTTTCTGTTCCAGTTTTAGGAATTACAGGAACTGGTGGTGCAGGAAAATCATCTTTAGTGGATGAATTGGTGCGTCGTTTTTTAGTTGATTTCCCTGAAAAACAAATTGCAGTTGTTTCGGTAGATCCTTCCAAAAGAAAAACAGGTGGGGCATTACTTGGTGATAGAATTCGTATGAATTCAATCAAAAGTGACCGTGTTTACATGCGTTCTTTGGCTACTCGACAATCTAATTTGGCTTTATCGAAACATGTTTCTGAAGCAATAAATGTTTTAAAAGCTGCTGAATACGATTTAATCATTTTAGAAACTTCTGGAATTGGTCAATCGGATACAGAAATCATTGAACATTCTGATGTTTCCTTATACGTAATGACACCAGAATATGGTGCTGCAACGCAATTAGAAAAAATCGATATGTTAGATTTTGCTGATGTAATCGCTTTAAATAAATTTGACAAACGTGGAGCGTTAGATGCTTTGCGTGATGTACGAAAACAATTTCAACGCAACCATAATTTATGGGATGCTGCTGTTGATTCAATGCCAGTTTACGGTACAATCGCTTCTCAATTCAATGATCCAGGAATGAACTCACTTTACAAAGTGATTATGGATAAAGTTGTTGAAGTTACTGGAGCAAAATTAAATTCTTCTTTCCGCATTACGCAAGAAATGTCGGAGAAAATTTACGTGATTCCGCCAGAAAGAACACGTTATTTATCAGAAATTTCGGAAAATAACCGTGCTTTTGATAAATGGGTGAACCATCAAGTTATTGTTGCAAATAAATTACAAGGTTTAAGTTCTTCAATTGACACCCTGAAAGGGTCAAATTATGACGACAAAGACAGATTAATTAAAGGCTTGCAAGAAACTTTAGAAAAAGAAAAATTAGATTTTGATCCAAAAAATTGGGATATTCTTCAAAAGTGGGAAGAAAAGAAACAATTGTATAAAAATCCAACTTTTGAGTTTAAAGTTAGAGATAAAATCTTAAAATTAGATACGCATACGGAATCCCTTTCTCACTTACAAATTCCAAAAATTGCCACTCCAAAATACACTTCTTGGGGAGATATTTTACGTTGGAATTTACAAGAAAATGTCCCAGGAGAATTTCCTTATACCGCAGGATTATTTCCTTTCAAACGTGAAGGTGAAGATCCAACACGTATGTTTGCTGGTGAAGGTGGACCAGAAAGAACAAACAAACGTTTTCACTACGTGAGTTTGGGAATGCCGGCAAAAAGACTTTCAACGGCATTTGATTCTGTAACTTTATATGGAAATGATCCAGATTTAAGACCAGATATTTACGGAAAAATAGGAAATTCTGGTGTGTCAATTTGCTGTTTGGATGATGCCAAAAAATTGTACTCAGGATTTGATTTATCGCATCCAATGACTTCTGTTTCGATGACAATTAATGGTCCAGCACCGATGTTGTTAGGTTTTTTCATGAATGCAGCAATTGATCAAAATTGTGAGAAATTCATCAAAGAAAACGGATTAGAAAAAGAAATTGAAGCAAAAATTGCTGATATTTATAAGAAAAAGGGAATAGAAAGACCAAGTTACCAAGGAGATTTACCGCAAGGAAATGATGGTTTAGGTTTGATGTTACTTGGAGTTACTGGAGATTTAGTACTTCCTACTGATGTGTATCAAAAAATCAAAACGGAAACTTTGATGCAAGTTCGTGGAACGGTTCAAGCAGATATTTTGAAAGAAGATCAAGCACAAAATACTTGTATTTTCTCAACAGAATTTGCTTTGCGATTGATGGGCGACGTGCAACAATATTTCATTGACAAAGGAGTTCGAAATTTCTATTCCGTTTCTATTTCTGGTTATCACATTGCGGAAGCTGGAGCAAATCCAATTACGCAATTGGCATTTACGCTTTCAAATGGTTTCACTTACGTGGAATATTATTTAAGTCGTGGAATGAGTATCAACGATTTTGGACCAAATTTATCTTTCTTTTTCTCCAACGGAATCGATCCAGAATACGCTGTAATTGGTCGTGTTGCGCGAAGAATTTGGGCGAAAGCAATGGCGAAAAAATATGGTGCAAATCCAAGAGCGCAAATGTTGAAATACCACATTCAAACTTCTGGTCGTTCATTGCATGCACAAGAAATTGATTTCAACGATATTCGTACAACCTTACAAGCTTTATATGCGATTTACGATAATTGTAATTCACTTCATACCAACGCTTACGACGAAGCAATTACAACTCCAACTGAAGAATCTGTAAGAAGAGCAATGGCTATTCAGTTGATTATCAACCGTGAATTAGGTTTAGCGAAAAACGAAAATCCACTTCAAGGTTCATTCATTATCGAAGAATTAACGGATTTAGTGGAAGAAGCGGTTTTAACTGAATTTGACAGAATTACTGAACGTGGAGGAGTTTTAGGAGCGATGGAAACCATGTACCAACGTTCAAAAATTCAAGAAGAATCTTTGTACTACGAAACCTTGAAACACAACGGTGAATTTCCAATTATTGGGGTAAATACTTTCTTAAGTTCAAAAGGATCTCCAACTGTTTTACCAAAAGAAGTTGTTCGTGCAACGGAAGAGGAAAAACAATACCAAATCGGAATGTTGGCAAATCTTCAAAAAGCGCATTTAGATAAAAAAGAAGCTGGAATTCAGGCAATTCAACAAGCTGCAATTCAAAACAAGAATATGTTTGAGCAATTGATGGAAATGTGTAAGTATGCGAGTTTGGGAGAGATAACGAATGCCTTATTTGAGGTTGGTGGGCAGTATAGACGTAATATGTAAGCTTAATTAAAATATTGTTATGAATTTAACGCAAGAAAATACTTTTGAAAATTTCAGGTATGAAGTTAAAAAATTTAAATAAAAAGTAAATCTTAAAATTTTTAATGAAGATATTGAAACAAAAGACTTTCCTTTGATTTTTTATGGTGACGCAGCTAAAATTATTATTAATTTTTTGAACATTAAAGTAGCAAATTCTTCAGATGAAATTTTAGAACAAGCAAATAACTTGATTGAAGATTTTAACAAATATTTGTATTCAATGAAAATTTCAACTATTTAAAATTAAATTACTTATGAAAAAAACCATAGCAAAAATTATTATTTCTTTAGCAATTGGAATAATTGTTGGTGAAATCTTTGGAAATAAAAATGAAATAGTTAAATACTATAGTACATATTAGAAAAAAAGTGAAATCAGTAAGGATACATATTATAATGGCTTTTCAGATGGTTATAAAGGATTTAGATTAGTTGAAACACATTTTAACTACAGATCATTTTTAACTTATTCACTAACAACTTCTTCTATTTTATTGATTGTGTTTTTTATTGGAGATTTAAAAAGAAAAGATGAGTGAAAATTATTTTTCATACAAATTTTTAATCGGTTCATTTGATTACCGAGAGGGAAAAGAAAAAGAAATCAAAAATAGATTTGAAATTGCTTTCTCTAAAATTGGAGAAACAGATTTTGAATTTATTACATTGCCGATTAAAAAAGAAGGCCATTTCGAAACTGTTGAATTAATTTTAAAATGTAAAAAACCTCATGTTTCGATTTGTGAGATATTAAATTATTATTTCGCTGAGAAAATAAACTAAATTTTAAATATGAAACAATACATTACATTATTTATAATCATTGTTAATTTGACTTTATTTTCCCAAACAAAAATGGATGTCAAAGAGATAACCTCTATTAAATTAAAATCTGTTGAACAAATTTATGGTCAATTTACAGAAAATAAGAATTGTGAAATTATTAGAAGTGGTGAAGACGAAAAAAATGCAGGCATAACTTTTTTTGATAAATCAACTAAATTATTTTGGTCATTAAATTATTCTATAGACACAAAAGAACTAAATACGTTAATAATAACTTCTGAAGATATTAATTTTTATAATGTTTTATTAAAAGATTGCAATAAAAATATGATAAAACACCCCACAAGTATTTGGTTTAAAAATGATGATATAATTGTTATGTTTACTCCAAAAAGTGAGGGTATTACAATGTATTCTGTTTTATTTCAATTTAAATAATCAATACTGTTAGAAAAAAATATTAACCAGCTTCCCAGCACATGCTACGCAGTGATTTCCTAATCCTGCGGTCATAAATCGTTATTTTTCTAAGGCGATGAATTCCCAATTTTCAATCCATTTTGAAATTCCATTAAAATATCTTAACTTTGTGTAAAACAAAATGTCATGTCAAAATTTATCTGGATTTTATCAAGCACTTTTGCATTAATATGCATAATTCTAATAATCATGTCATTTGCGAGTAAAAACGTCGAAACACCAGAATACAAAGTTATCAAAACCATCGATGAGGTAGAAATAAGACTTTACCCTAAAATGTTAGTAGCAAAAACAAGTCTAGCAGATAAATCGTTTGATGATCAAGGGAGTAATGGTTTTCGGACCATTGCAGGTTATATTTTTGGTGGAAACGAAAAAAATCAAAAGATTGCGATGACTTCGCCGGTTGTAATGAATATGGGTGATAGCTCAAGTATGTATTTTGTAATGCCAAAAGAATATAAAAAGGAGGATCTTCCGCAACCAAGTTCAAAGGCTGTTGTAATTTCTGAAGTAGCAGCGAAAACAATTGCAGTTGTCAGCTACGGTGGATATTCATCTGATAAAAAAATTGAAGAACACATTCAAATATTAAGTAAAATATTGACTCAAAACGATATAAAGACCAAAGGTGATTTCATGTTTATGGGTTATAATGCACCATGGGACGTTATAAATCGAAAAAACGAGGTGGCTATTGAAATAGAAATGCAATAGCATTTTATTTACCCAAAAAAAAATCGCCTCAAAAATGAATTTGAGGCGATTTAATAAAACCAGCTTAAGAAATTATCTAAAAATTATTCAACAATTAATTTGCTTGTTGAAAGACCATTTTTATTATTTAATTGAAAAAAGTAAATACCAGCAGTTAAAGTAGAAACATCAAAAGTTTCATTTTTACCTAAAGTCACGATTCTTGATTCAATTATTTTTCCATCTGTAGAGATTAAAGTAACTTGTCCTTCTGTTAAATTTGAAAGTGTAACTAAATCACTTGAAGGATTTGGGAAAATATTAAATTTAGCTAATTGATTTTCTTCTGTTAGCGAAGAACAATCGTTCACTTGAACAGTAACATCTAAAGATGTTGATGAACAAGCAGAAACTGAATTTTCAACAAAATATACTCCAGGTGTGGTTACAGTAATGGAATTTGTGCTTTCACCATTTGACCACATGTTATTTCCAATTGCAGAAGAAGTTAAAGTAACAGAGTTTCCATTACAAAAAGTTAACGGTCCAGCTGCAGTAATTGTTGGAACCGCAGGAATTGGGTTTTCAGTTACATTTACTGGCATTGAAGGCAGTGAGGTACATCCATTTGAAGTAAAATTAGTTGTAATGTTATTCACAGTGGAGCTTACTGTAATTGATTGAGTTGTTTCTCCAGTTGACCAAAGGTTTCCAGTTGCTGCCGTTGAAGATAAAACAACAGATCCTCCCTCACAAAAAGTAGTTGAACCAGTTATTGTAATAATTGGTGCATTTGGACTAGGTGTGAATATTACAGTAATTGGATTTGAAGTTGCAGAACATTGACCTAAAGAAAAAGTCACTGTATAAACACCAGCCGCTGTAACAGTGATCGCAGTTGCAGTTGCACCGTTTGACCATTGGTTATTACTTGTTTCAGATGAAGTTAAAACAACTGAACCACCAGAACAAAATGCCAATGGACCATTTGCTGAAATAGTTGGAGCAGTTGGATTTGGAGTTTCAACTATGTTTAATGTATTTGATGGAGCTGAAACACAGGAATTAGCTGTTACAGTTGCAGTTACAGAACTTGTACTGTTGACAATAATCGTTTGAGTAGTTTGACCAGTTGACCAAAGGTTTCCTGAAGCTACATTTGAAGTTAAAATAGTAGATCCTCCTTCACAAAAAGTTGTTCCATTTGCTGAAATAGCTGGTGAATTTGGAATCGGATTTACAGTTACATTTGTCGCTGCTGAAGTTGCTGAACAACCATTTACAGTTATTGTAGTAGTAATATTACTCAAAGAAGCACTCACTGTAATAGATTGAGTAGTTGCTCCAGTTGACCAAAGATTTCCTGAAGTTTCAGATGAAGTTAAGGTAACAACATCACCAGCACAAATCGTAGTTGAACCATTTGTTGAAATTGTTGGAGTTGAAGGAGCACCAGGATTATTTAATGTTCTTGAAATCGTATTTGAAATACAACCATTGTCAAAAGTGAAATTATATGTTCCAGCAGTTAAGGCATTCATATTTATAGGTAAAATTACGTTCATACTTCCTGTTGCTGAGCCCGTCCAAGATAATGTTCCCGAACCAGATCCAGTAATTACAATGCTACCATCTGCTGCACCGCAAGTGCTTGGATTTGTAAATGTTCCTTCAGCAATAACTGGTAAATCATTCACAGTAACAGAAAATGTTTTTGTATCTAAAATTAATCCGGTAGCTGTCCAAGGGAACATAATTACACTTGCGTCAACTGAAAATGTTCCAGCAGTTTGATAAACAATTCCACTTTCTTGTAAATCAGAATAAACTGAAGCATTTCCATCACCAAAATCAAAATTAGTGTATGCAGATGGAGAACCATTCGCTAATAAATCCCATTCAATGTAATTTAGAATAGGATTTTTTTCATGAAATGTATTCGCGATATTTTGAAAAGAAACAGAATCTCCCAAGCAAAAAGTTAAATTTGAAGAGGTAAAATTGGAATTTAAATTGTATGAAAAATTTGGAATAATGAAGAAATCAAAACTTTCTTGAATCACACCAAGTATATCATCATTGTTTCCGATAGACACTGCAAAAATAGCAGCATCGCCAGCAAATGGTAAAGCGGAGGTAAATACATTTGGAGCGTTTGTTGTTCCAAAATTATAGTTATTCCACTGAGAATGAGATTTTGCAATTTTAAAACTATCTGCAACTGATGCCATTTCAAAACTTACTAACATGGTATCCAAATCCGTTACAGGTGTATCGAAAGTTACCGTTTTATACCCGTAAGTATTTGATACAGTCAAGGTTTTTGTCGCTAAGACTGTTGTTAAATCTTTTTTGTAAACTTTTACAGTGACAGTAGAACCACCAGTTTTTAAACCAGAACCTACAAAAGTGATACTGTTTAGAGTTAACGTGTCTTTGTTGGGAATACCTTGCAACATTTTTTGCCAATAACCTCCATTTGCGGCTTTTTGCTTTACAGTATAACTGTAAAGCGCTAAGGTATCAAAACCACCATTTGCTTGACCAGTTGTTCCAAGAAAAGTATTTAATTCTCTAGTAAATCTGGAGTTGTTTTCCCAATAGTAGTATGAATCATCAGAAAGAATGGCTGTACTTTTAACCCTACTTTTCTCCTCAGTTAACCTTTCTGGTTGCGTGTTTGAAAAATTTTGTTCTTCAAAAAATGTTTGAGCATTTACAGAAATTATTGTTGATAAAGCTGCAAATGATAAGAATAATTTTTTTTTCATGAATCTATTTTATTAATTTAGAATTGATTCTACAAAATTACAGCTATAAGATCTGTTAAAAAAATCACATATTGTAAATGGTTGCTTTCATTTGCAAAAATACATAATTTGGGGTAATTGGTTTCAAATAAAAATGTGAAGTGTTTTTTGAAAATTCAATTATCCAACATTTTTTTGAATTCTGAAACACGATCTCGACTTACAATGGAAGATTCTACGTCTAAGAATAATGTGTCAACTTTTAATCGAGTGTTAAAATAAATAGTCATTTTTTCAATCGAATTGATGTTTAAAATTACTTTTCCGTTGATTCTAAAAAATTCACTTGGATTCAGGATTTCTTCTAATTGGTCTAGATTAAAATCTACTGGAAAACGTTTCCCTTTTGAATTAACCAACAAAACCATTCCATCTTCAGAAATAGAATCTAGAACTAAAACTGTAGTTTATAGACAAAGTTAGGAAAAAACCCAATCTGATATGCAGTGCTTATTGTTTTAGAATTTGGGCTGTATCTTTGAGCAAATACATTTTTATTATTTGTTATGTTATTTACATCAAAGAAAAATGATTGTGAAACTTTGCGTTTTTTACTGTTAAAAGTTACCCCAACTTTAAAATCCATTCTTAAAAAATCTGAATTTCTCTGTGTATAAGCAAACGCATCTCCTTTTTGAATTTGTCTATTTTCTGCTTTAGATGCTTCTAAATCAATAGGTGTAAAAAATCTTCCTCCAGCATGCGTAAATTTAGCATCCATAGAGAATGTATTTCTTTTTTCTTTTCCAATTTTAAACTCTTTTCCAATTAAAATATTGTAAACAAATCTTCCATTAAATGCAGTGTTATGTTTTACTCCGTCACTTCCTTTATAAGTTGATTCATAGATCGAACCAGTCATTAATCCATAAAATCCTTTGCTAAAAAATTTCTCAATTGTTAATTCTAAACCGTAATTTTCACCAGTTCCAGTATTTACTAAATTGCCCGTTTCATTAGGTGTAAATCCTGCTCCAGTGTTTAACATGGAATAAGAAGTTGAATCTTTTGTTACAGGAACATTTGAAATGTATTGATAATAAACTTCTGTTTTTACTCTCCAATCTTTTATTGGAAACAATTCATAGCCCAAAACAAAGTGCTGACTTCTCGTAAAATCCAAGTACTTATTAGTTTGTTGATATTCGTTATTTGCATCCAAGGTTCTATAAAAATACACATCTGTAGGTTGCATTTGACTGTGCATTCCGTAACCAAAAGTCAAATTATTTTTCTGATTCATCACATATTTTAAACCCAATCTTGGTTCAAGAGATTTTGATCCATTTAAAGCTAAATATTGAGCTCTCAAACCAGCATTTAAAGTTAATTTATCCGAAAAATTGTATTTTAAATGTGCGTAACCTTGAAGCAAAGATGTTAAATCATTGAAATCCCAAATCTGAATCCAATCAGGAGTAAAATTTCGATTTCTATAAAATAAATTCAAATGTAAAAGTTCCTCTAAAATACCAAATTTTAAAAATAATTTAGAATTAATTTTTGTATTGTAAGATGTGTTAATTGAATAGCGTAATTGTTCGGTTCTGTTTTCAATAACTCTAGTAATATCATTTGTTATTTTATTAATGGAATCTTCGTCATAAATTGAGCTTGCAAGTGTTGCTCCAATAATTGTTTTAAAATACGATTTTTCGCTCACACGACCAACATGACTTAAACCAACCAATCCAACATTACTAGTAAAATACGAATCTCTGTTTGGAAAAGCAAATAAATCAGTTGAATCAACTTTGTCGTGTAAAAATTTAATATTACTTGTTCCTGCCATTCCAAAAAGTGTAAATCTCCCTAGTTTTGTTTTTCCAGAATTTACTTTGAACGATAAATCTTGGTAAAAAGGCGTTGCTGTTGTCCCGATATTTAAACCAATCGCTTGTGCAACTCCAGTAAAGGCATAACGATATGCAATCACATACGATGAACCATTTCCTTTTTTGATTGGTCCTTCTGTCATTGCTTCTAATCCAGTCAACATTCCAAATTGAAACGTGTGTTCTCTTTTATCTGAATTTCCATTTCGAAAACCTAAATCAAAAACGCCAGCATTTGCATTTCCATATTCTGACGGAAAAGCAGAAGTAAAGAAATCAGAATTTTTCAATAAATTGGTATTAATTCCACTTACTGGTCCACCAGTTGTTCCAATGGTTGAAAAGTGATTTGGATTAGGAATGTTTAATCCATCAATTCTCCATAAAACACCACTTGGAGAATTTCCTCGAATCACTATGTCATTTCGCGAATCATCTGGTGAACTGACTCCAGCGAAATTTGCAGCTAATCTTGCTGGATCGGCTCTTCCTCCAGCGAAACGGTTTACTTCTTCCGTGCTAAATGAACGAGCTGAAACGGTCGATAATTCATTGATTGTTTCATTCTTTTTTGTGCCAGAAATGACAACTTCTATTATTCCATAGATCACTTCTTCTAAAGAAATATCTAAAACTACTTCTTTACCTGCAGTAACTGTCACATTAGGAATCGTAATTTGTTTGTAACTTTCAGATTTTGCTGAAATATCATATCTTCCTGGTAAAATATTTCCCAATTTGAATTTCCCGTCAGCATCAGTTAATGTTCTTTTAAAAGGATCTGAACCAATTATGGTAATTGTTGCACCAGGAATTGGACTTTGAGATTCTTTGTCAATTACAGTTCCTTTTATTGTTTGACTGGGAATTTGTCCATAAGTTAGAAAACTCCCCAAAAAAGTCAAAAAAATAAATGTAAGTAACTTATTTTTCATCTGTGTATTTTTAAATTTCATGTAACAAAAGTAATTATCTTTCATTATTCGAAAGAAACAAAATAGTTGAAATGTAAAAAAAGCACTTTGAATTTTAGAAAAATAGTCTTTTTTTGTAATATTTAAATGTTAAACAACTTTATATGTGAAGATAAATATTTTGTGTACTTCGTTAAAAAATATCCATTTGAGTAAAAAAATAGCTTTTTTTTAGTGTTCAGCATAATTTCTGTGTTATCATTAAATTCATTTTCATAAGAATTTTCTCCTCAAAATTTTAGGTTTAAATCATTCAAACTGGATAATAACGAATGATAAACAGAACAACAATGCTAAAAACAAAATAATTACCTGACTTTTAGCACTTATTTGCGCTAATTCTTGCGCTCAAAAGGTGTTAAAATAAGTTTTCCTTGTCAACTTTTTCCTTTAAATCGCTTGATTCTATCTTGAGTTTTTTTGTTTACCAGAGTATTTTTTACTCCTTCAAGTACACCGTTAAACAAAAGCGCAATGTGACTTTGATGTTTGTCCCTTTTTAGATAATAGGAATATTTTTCTGCTGCTTCATTCTTGTTTCGTGGATTGTTATTCTGTAAAATCAAATTTCCAAAAAAGCTTGCTATTCTTGCTTTTTTCTTTTTGCCATTTCGATTTATTTTTTCAGATTTTATTTTGAGGTTTTTGTATCTAAAAACCAATGAACCTCTGTTTTCATATTTATTACATTTTCCTGAAAATACAATGGATTGAATACTTCCATCAACAAATTGAATTCCTGAATAACTCGAAAGTATTGGATTGAATTTTTGAAATGACATGTGTCCAACTGAACCTAAATAATAGTGTTTGGCATCAAAAATATTAGGAAAAACAATTTTCAAATGAAACAAAGCTCGATCCATAATTTTACCATTTCCACTCAAAATTAGTGTATCATGAGCTCCTCTAAAAGTATTAATATTATTTAGAATTACATTCACTCCGCTTAAATAAATGATAACTGGCGATTTTGTTTTGTAATCAATTATTTCAAAATTCAAACTTGAATTGGTGATTATTACAGTATCAATTTTAAGCAGGAAAGGCAAAGCTGTTAGCATTTCTTGAATTAATAAACGCTCTCGCTTTTTATTTAATCTCCGCTTTTTATTTTTGAATAAATCCAATTCTACTTTATCCAATTTAATTGAATGAAGCACAATCGACTTTTGCAAAACGAGCTCTTTTAAATTATAATTATTGATTAAGAGCGATTTAATTTTAACATCTGAAATTATTTTTGAAAACTCAAATAGACGACTGATTTCAATTTTTGATTTTAGTGTTTTCTCAGAAATATTTTTAGCAGAAATAAGTTTAATTCGATCATTTAAAACCATAGAATCCATTTTAAAAAAATAATTCGATTTATAAGGCAAATAAATGGCTTTTGAAATTGAAATTGAAAATTTATTTTTTGGAGTTAAGGTAAAAACAATTTTCTTTAACTTACTGACATTTAATTTTATGTTTTCGACATTCGAATTAATATCTAGCCCCATAAATGTTGTATCCTTTATGTCTTTGTAGTGCGAACAAGCCAGACTTCCACCTTCAATATTGATTTTCTTTACAGAGAGAAAACGAATGGTTTTGCTTCTGTTTCTAATTCTTTTTTGCTTTTTAACGATGCTTGTAGAATCAAATATTATGAGTTTTAAATGTGGTTTTTTTAAGTTCAAACTTTGCAATACCAAATCGTCTGTAAAAAGGATTTTACTAATAGAAATATTTTTAATTTCTAATTGATCTGAGTGGAAAAATAATGTTGGAAATTTATCGTTCAATTTATGTTTATTTGTATCACAGACAAGACTTGGTTTTTGAATTAAAATAGTTAAACCATTCAAATTTATTGATGGTTTTATTGATTCATATTTTAATGTATAATAATTATGAAAAGTTTGATCAAGTTCTTTTGTTAATCTATTTACCAATAAATCCTTTAAAAAAAACACAATAAAGAGTGTAACAGAAACACAAAGAATAACTGCAAAAATTAAAAAGCGTTTTATTATTTTTTTGATACTATTTTATGTTAAAGTAATTCTAAAGTTTAATAATCTAAACAGAAAATCAACTGCTAAAATTGTTTGTTTAACTATTATAATTTTGTTGAAGTTACACTTTTTTATTCATCCAAACTAATTATTTTATTTAATTAATTTATTGATAATCAATACTGTAAAATATGTAATTTAAACTTTTTTTTCTGTAATGATTGTAATAATAATTTCCTTGTCAAATCAAAGTCTGATCAATTTGAGCGCAGCCGTCGCGGTAATGATTGGTTCTGAAATTGGAACTCGCTCAGTTACATTAATTGCTTCAATTGGTCACTTAAGTTACGCGCTTAGAGTAGGTGAATTTCATTTATTGTTTAACTTTGTTTCCGTTTTTTAGCCCTACTCTTGATAAATACTTTTATTTCTCTCGTGAATTTAATTTCAGGTGAAACTTCATTGCATCAGCACATTGCAACTGCTCATCTAATTTTTAATATCTGAGGAATTCTACTTTTTATTGGTTTGGTGCCAATGATTTCAAAAATGCTCAGTAAAATAATACCTGAAAAACGAATTTTAAAGCAATAACAACTATAGAATCATTTTTTTATAAAAAAGCTTGTAATATATTTCAAATAAATTTTTTGATTAAGCTCACTATTACAATAAGATTATATTTTTTAAGTCAATTATGGTTTGGTGCGTTAAATCGTGCCTCGAAAACGTAAATCTGGCACCTTTCATAATAAGTAAGCGTATAAAAATCAAGTGTTTGAGTGCAACGATTTTTGATTTTTTAGCGTCGTTTGTTGAAAGGTAGATGCGTTTTCAAGCACTAGCCTTTTGGTTCTTTTTGGCAATGAAAAAGAACAAAAATTAGATTTCAGTATTAAATGCAATTTTAGTATCAGATATGAGTGTAATCAAATAAATTTTACACATGGAACATTTAAATTTCAAATGCTTAAACTTTTGAGCTACTTTTATAGGAAACATTTAATTGTTTTACTTAAATTATTCCTAGTTTTACACCATGAAAAATATCATTCTTATTGGTTTCATGGCATGTGGGAAATCCACATTAGGAAAAAAATTGGCTAATAAATTGAATTTTGAGTTTATTGATACTGACCAAGAAATTGAAAAAAATGAAAATTGTTCTGTTGCCGAAATTTTTGAAAAATTTGGTGAAAATCACTTTCGAGAATTAGAAAAAAAATTAATCGTTTCATTACAAGATAAACAAAACTGCATCATTTCAACTGGTGGAGGTTTGCCTTGTTTTAATGAAAATATGATGCTATTAAATCAAGTTGGCACCACTTTTTACGTCAAATTAAATCCAATTGAACTTTCAAAAAGAATTTTGAATGCAAAAACAATTAGACCTTTAGCTAAAGGTAAATCAAAAGATGAGGTTTATACCTTCGTTAAAGAATTATTAGCAAAGCGAGAAGATTTTTATGCTCAGGCAAAGTTTACCTTATCTGGAAAGGAGCAAAATATAAATTTTATTGAATCGATTTTATTTTAACTCGACTTTAAAACCTTTAACCTCCGCATTTTTTAGCACATTTTTTTTGATTTCTTCCCCAAAATCTGCTTCTGGATTTACATCATTCGTTTTTTGTTCATTGATGTTTTCATCTCTTTTGACAGATAATTCTTGAATCATTTTTTGGTATTTTTCTCTTTCTACTTTTTTAGATTCAATAAATTCTAATTTTTCTTTTTCGTTTTTACCTTTTAATTCTGCTGGTAATTCTTCTTCTTTCAATTTTAAAATTCGAGTTGAATCTTCCATACTTGCATCTACAATATCCCATTTCGCATTATTGTAAACTTTTTTGGATTTCACGATTGCTCTTTCAGTTATTGCTTCTGCTGATTGCATTACTGCATTTTTATCTTCAAATGCTTGAGATTCTTTCTTCATTTTTCCTTCTACACCAAAACCATAATATGTTCTGTTAAGCGAATCATTGAAGGCTCTAATTTTTTGATCGTAAGGAGTGTCATAATGTTTTACAACTATATTAGAATTGATGTTTGAATATTCTCCTTTTCCAAGTTGGGAACCATCGTACCAAAATTCGTTAATTCCTTTTTGGTAATCTCCACAATAAATTGTGTTTACCTGAATGTTTTGTTTAACAGCAGTTTTCATTACTTCTTTGTAATTTAATGTTCCTTGATTAAAAGGCTCATTTCCTGCAATGTAAATCATTTTCATGCTGTTTGGATTTGAACTCCATTCCAATTCTTTGACAGAATAAGAAATTACGGCACCGCAATATTCACTTCCACCGCGTGTTGTAAGACCAAATAATTTTTGAGAAATCAAATCTAAATCTCCCGTCAAAGGTAAGATTTGGCGCACAAAATCTTTGTTTGACGTAATGTTATCATTTCCATAATCGTATAAAGCGATTTCAATTTTTGGAATTTGTCCATTATATCTTAAGGTTGACATCGTATTAACAATTTTCCAAATACGTGATTTCGCTTGTTCAATTAAACCATCCATACTATTTGAAGTATCAAATAAAATAGCAATTTGGATGTTTCCATTCTGATTTTGTGAAAAAGAAGTAAAACTTAAACCAAAAACGATGATTCCTTGACAGATTCTTTGAGCAATTTTTTTCATGACGCAAATTTTAATTTTTAGTTTGTACAATCAAGTTTAAAATTCGTTCAAGATCAATCCATTTATGCTGTTCAACTCAAAATAATCAAGTCTTTTTCAAAAGGGTTTATTAATTCAAAAAGTTCTGAAATTAATTTTTCATAATCACCATCGGGACAAAAATTCAAGAAATTATCTGTTCTTTCTTGCAAACCATTATTTGGAAGTAATTTATTTTTCAAATCTTTAATTTGCTTTAGTTCCTGATCAAATTGACTTTTTTGCAATTTTTTAATTTTTTGTTTGACGCTGTCAAGTTGATTTTGCAGCTTCGTTTTTTCGGCTTCCGCATAATTTTTTAAATTGGAATCAAAACCAGTAATTTGCTTGTCGAAAAGTATTGCCAAGCTTTGACCTTGATTTTCTAATTCAGTAAAATCGATTTCTTCCTTAAGATTTTTTCGAAGGTAAATTTGCATCAATTCGTCTAAGGATAAAAATAATTCTTCATTTAAAAATCCTAATTTGGCAGCCTTTTTCTGAGCGTTTTTATCAAGAATTTGAATAGAATTTCTAACTTGAATTAATGGAAAAGGAATGTTTGCGGCATCAAAAACTCCTTTTAATTGAGTCCAATAAGCAATTTCTCCGCCACCACCAATATAAGCTAAATTTGGTAAAATTGTTTCCTGGTAAACTGGTCGTAAAACTACATTTGGAGAAAAATTCTCAGGATTTGAAGCAATTAAATCTAAAATTTCTTCCTTGGTAAAATTCCCTAAACCTTCAATTTGAAATATATTATCGGACTTTATTATTCTAATTCGACTTTTTTCTGAAAGATAAAATAAATTAATAGGTCGAGCAAAAATCTGGGGTTTAAAACCTAATTGTTCAATTATTTTATTAGATTCTGACACGGCATTTTCAGAAAATGAACTTTCAATTTCTTCTTTCAAAATTGGAATAAATTCCATTTTCAATTCTCTTTTATCTGCATCAATTATTACCAATCCATATTCTTTAAATAATTCATTTACAAAAGAAAATGTTGCTTCTGCCAAATTATTTCCTTTATATTTCTCTAATAAAGTATGAATTTTTGAATCAGGATAATTTGCAAAAAATTGTTTTACTTCTGCTTTTAAATCTGAAAAACTTTCAAAAGGATATTTTCCAACTGCTCCACCAAAATCTGATTCCCAAGAAATTTTTCTGTTGAACAAAAAAGTGTGATTTATTTCCTCAAAATCGTGATCTTCAGAAGCCATCCAATAAATTGGAACGAATTTTTTTTCAGGATAAGTATTTTTTAATTCTTCTGCCAATTTAATGACATGCAGAATTTTATAAATAAAATAAATTGGCCCAGTAAAAATATTTAATTGGTGTCCGGTTGCTACAGTAAATGTATTTTGGCTTAGGAGTAAATCGATATTTTCTTTTGTTTTCTGCGAAAAATCAACTGAATTATACTGCGAAACTAAAGTTTTATGCAAAACATTCCTTTTCTCCCTCGAAAAATTATTTTTCAATTTGATTTGATTTTCAAAAGCCTTTAAGGAAAATTCAGTTCGAATTAATTCCTTGAAAAATGATTGATCATACGCAAGTTTATTTGAAAATTCACTGAAACAATTCGTTTCAATTCGATTTATAAGAGACTTTTGCATAAACAAAGTTAATAGCAATAAAATAATAAAGCAAAATAATTGTGTAATAAATATTTTACATAGTATTAGTGGGTGTTATTTAACTACCTTTGAGGATTATTTCAGAGTATCAAACGAAAATATCTACATATCTTAATTTTAATTAGTTTTACTAATTTACTTTTTTCTCAGGGTAAAAATGAGAAGAATTTTTCTGCTTACCTGAAAGATTTACAAGCTATTTTTGATTCCGTTTTGGTGCAAACAAATTTTTCTCCGTTAAAAACAGACAGGGATTCTAGTTTATTAGTTTATTTTTCAGGTTTAAAAACGGAAACTGCCAATCAGTTTTCTTTGGAAAATTATTATTTAGCGCATGAAAATTTATTAAGAAAAAATAATGGAATTTATTTAACTGCGGAAGGCTTACATAATTTCAATGCAAATCCAACGCAAGATTTAGAAGACAATATTTCATTTAGAGCAAGGTATCAAGCTGGAGCAGAATGGAATATTTTGAAAGATGGATATTTGGATTCAAAAAATCAATTGAAAAGTTTAGATATCGACAAGACAATTCAAAGTGAAATTGCTAAACTTCAAAATTCCAAGGTTAATGTTCCTTTAAAGATGAATCAATGTATTTATTGGTTTAATTTTCAAAAAACAAATCTTTTAAACAAACGAGAAAAAATTCTTTCAGAGCAAAGCGAAATTATTGAGAAATTGTACTTTGCAAAAAAACTAAGCAAAGATTTTTTAATAAAAAATCACACTAGAATTGCTGAAATAAAAGGAATGCGTGGGATTTATCAAAGTTACAATGAATACTTTTCTCCACTTTTCGATTCTTCGTTTTTCAGTTTCCAAACACCGCTTTTTGATTTGAATTATGAGCTGTTTCTTGGGGATAAAATTGCTGCTGGTGCTGAAAATAATTCTTTGGATTTTTTAAATAAATCACTTATTGAGAAAATTAATAATCAAAATAAGTGGTTTAATGAAATTCGTTTGAAAACATATACTCGTTATAACTTTTACGATGTAATTTCTCAAAATGTTGGTTCTCGATCTTATTTTAGTGCTGGGATTAGTTCAACAATTCCTTTGCAATTTAAACATAAAGAACAAAATATTCTTGAAAAAGAAAAAGTTTATAAACAATTACAAGTTTTAGAGCAAGCAACAGTAAATAAACGCGTTGAATTGCTAAATGAAGCTTACGAATATCGATATCAACTAAAACAATATATTATTTTTCACCAAAAAAAGATACTTTTAAACGAGTCGATTAGACAAGAAAGAGTAAAAGCAAAATTACTAGATGCTGATTTTAATCCACTTCATGGTTTGGAATTAATTGACGATTTATTGCAAGTTGACATCGAATTACTGGATTTAAAACAAAATTTATACATCAAATTATTGAAAATGCATGAAAAAATGCCAGGTATTGAAATGCAGCAATTAATTGTGCCGCTTTTTTTGCCAAATTATTTTAACTTTGAAGACGAGACAAATCGTACAGTTTATATTTGGTCGAAAACTTTTGAAAAATATTCAGTCGCTTTTTTGAGTGAATATATTGCTTACAATCAGTTTGATGAGGTTGAAATTGCTGTTACTGAGAAAGATGAATTTTTAAATCAGAAAATCAAATTGATGGAAGATTTACATTCACAGGGAATTAAAATTCGCTTGATGTTTGGACAAAATAACATGCTTGATTCAAAAAAGGTCAGTTCTGAAATGAAAGATATTTTAGCGCAATTTATAATACTCCCCAAAGCTTGGGCAACTTTTCACCAAAGTTAAGGTGTTTTTAGGATACTTTTTTGTTTTGATAAAAATATTCATTTGGGGTTTGATAATTTAAAGATTCATGTCTTCGTTCATTGTTGTAAAAATCTATATATTTTCT
>CANLGD010000021.1 GCA_947490145.1 Flavobacteriia bacterium | reverse complement strand
TTAAAAAACGCGTTTAAAAGTCAATTTTTCAGAGCGCCCTTTTTTGAAAATTTTATTGCTTTCCATGTTATTTTGACGCAAAGCTTTTTGTTCCTCAACTGATAAATGAATAACATCCTGACATTCGATAGAACAGCAATTTTCATTTTTTTCTTTACAGGAATCACATTGAATAAACAATAAATGACAACCGTCATTTGCGCAATTAGTGTGGGTATCAAAAGGTTCGCCGCACTGATGACATTGAGAAACTACGTCGTCAGAAATTCGCTCACCACGCCTTTCATCAAAAACGAAATTTTTTCCAATAAATTTATTTTCAATTCCTAAATCGGCACAATCGTTGGCATATTTAATGATTCCACCTTCTAATTGATGTACGTTTTTAAATCCACGGTGTTTGTACCAAGCAGAGGCTTTTTCACAACGAATTCCACCTGTGCAATACATCACAAGATTTTTATCCTCGTTTCCTTTTAGCAAAGATTCCTCAATCAAAGCTAAAGAATCGCGAAAAGTGTCCACATCAGGAGTAATTGCTCCCTTAAAATATCCAACCTCACTTTCATAATGATTTCTGAAATCAATCAAAAGTGTATTTGGATCGTCCGTTAACTTATTGAATTCTTCAGCTGAAAGATGAATTCCTCGATTTCTAACATCAAATGTTTTATCATTCAAACCATCAGCTAAGATTTTATCCCGTACTTTTACTTTTAGTTTCAAGAAAGGAAATTGAATTCCACCATCTTCAACAGCAATGTTTAAGCGAATTCCATTTAAAAACTCAATTTCATTCAATTCATTTCTAAATTGCTCAAAATGAGTAATTGGAACTGACATTTGCGCATTGATTCCCTCGTGTGCGACATAAATTCTACCTACTATGTTGAGATTTGACCACATTTGAAAAATATGATTCCTGAATAAGCGAGGATTGTCAATATTTGCATATTGATAAAACGAAACGGTAACAAAATCAAAACCGCTTTGATTCAATTGTTTTACTAAATCCTCTTTATTTAATTTGTTCCACAGTTGCATGCTATGTTTTTTTCAGAATTTAACAAATTGCTTTTTCTTCGTTAAACTACAATTTATAAAGAACTAATAAGCAACAGCTTACTCCGTTTTTAAAATCTTGTTCGACTTGGAAAATCGAATTTGTAAAAATTCTTTGTTAATTAAAGATGTTACAAAGTTAGTTAATTTATTTATTTTAATGAAAATCGAAAAAGATTAATTTGTTAAAAATTAATTATCTTTGAAGTTTATAATTGAAAAATCCTTTTGCGAGAAATGAAAATCACTATTCTCTTATTTTTTCTAGGCATTTTATATACCATAAAAATTAATGCTCAAATCTCAACACATTACTTCAATTATAAAGGGTATTCAACCTGTATAAATGATGATGCTGTAGACGAAAACGGAAATCATTTATTGGTTGGAGAAATTCATTCAACAGAAGTTGAAGAAGAAGATCGCGACACAACAATTAATCGTATTTTTAACATCCAAGGAAAAAGTTACGACAATGAAACTGGAATTTTGATTTTTACCGATAAAAACTACAAAGTATTACAAATTAGAAACTCATTTATCGGAAAAAAAGTAATTTACGACCCCAAAACAAAAGAATTTACCATTGGGTCACTTTTTTTTGACTACATTAAAGTTGGTGAAAAATCATTTTCTGCTTGGCAACCTGTGATTGTGAAAATAAAACTTGATTTCTATCTAAAATCATTTTTTGTAGCAAAACCTTATTCCTGCATTTTAACTGATTTTTTTCTTGAAAAAGACGAAGTAACTATTTTTGCTCGTAGTAATAACAATACAGACTTTTTGGACAATTACAGCGAGAAAGCAGAAGTAATCAAAGTTTCCCTTACTAAATTTCATAGAGACTCAATAAGACCATGGATAAATGTTTTGGATGAAACATTTTCAATTCAAACTTCTTATGAAGACATGGGTAGAATGGAAATTTCAACTGTTCAAAAAAGTGAAAACGGTTCCACCTCGGCTGAGAACTATTATTTCACAACTTCAAATTTGAATCAAAGTACCTTAAAAAACGAGAACCATTTGTATCGTTTCGAGAAAGATAGTTTACATGAATTTACTTTTTTTCCAGAATACATTAGCTTTCAAACTGGCAATTCAAAGTGGGCGAATATCAATGTATTTATAATGAAATCTCGTAATGAATTAACTTTTCTAAGCCACATTGGCGCCTCAGATGTTTCGATGTATTTTTTCAAAACAGATGAACATTTTAAATTTGAAAAATCAACTGAAATTCCTTTGAAAGATTATGCGGATTACAATAAACTCATTGAACTTTCTGATGGAAATTATCTAATTATTGCAGCAAATGAATTTGAAAAATGGAGCTATTTTCTGTATAATTCAAAAATGGAAATTATAAAAGAAATTGATTCTAAAATCTCTTCAGATTATTATCCTACTAAATTAATCGAACAAGCGAACAGATCAATTTCTTGCTTGTTTTACGTGGATAATACAAGTAAAAAAGATTGCCTTATTCAAACCTTAAATTTAAAATAATGAAAACACAAAACGCTACAAACCACAAAAGAATTGTTCCTATTTATTTATTTTCTTTTTTACTGATAGGTCCAATTTGCACTGTCCTTTCTGCCATTAATTGTTTCCATAATCAAAACCTTGAAGGAATTTTATTTTGTTTGATTTCACTTTCTTTAGTTTCAGCCTTTTATTACATGAGAACATTTGCCTTAAAAGCTCAAGATCGTGCAATCCGATCGGAAGAAAATTTGCGTTATTTTTCTTTAACAGGAAAACTTTTTGATAAAAATCTAACAATAAGCCAAATAATTGCATTGCGTTTTGCATGCGACGAAGAATTAGTCGCGTTAACTGAAAAAGCGCTTAAAGAAAATCTTTCAAGTACAGCAATTAAAAAAGAAATCCTAAATTGGAAAGCTGATACTCATCGAGTTTAAACTTTTTAAACTGATACTCATCGAGTTTAAACTTTTTAAACTGATACTATATTTCAACATTTTTTAAGTTTTTATAAAGTTTAATCGAACAATTTTATCCATAAATTGTTGTGATTTAAATAGATTTTTCATAGATTTGTAAAATAATTAACTGAATGACACAATACAAACCAGGTCCGCTTTTAGAACAAATTGAATTTCCATCTGATTTAAGATCGAAGTTTGATATGGATCAACTTCCGCAAATTTCCGATGAATTACGCCAATATATTGTAGATGTTATCTCTGAAATTGGTAATTCTCATTTTGGCGCAAGTCTTGGTGTTGTTGAGTTAACAGTGGCTTTACATTATGTTTTCAATACTCCTTATGATCAATTGGTTTGGGATGTTGGACATCAAGCTTACGGACACAAAATATTAACTGGAAGAAGAGAACAATTTCATACAAATCGTTTGAAAGGAGGAATTTCTGGTTTCCCAAAACGCTCTGAAAGTGAATACGATACTTTTGGTGTTGGTCACTCTTCAACTTCAATTTCCGCTGCTTTAGGAATGGCGGTTGCAAACCATCAAAAAGGCGAAAAAAATCGTCAGCACATTGCTGTAATTGGTGATGGAGCTATGACTGCTGGTTTAGCTTTTGAAGGAATGAATCATGCAGGTTTTGAAAAAGATGCTAATTTATTGGTGATTTTGAATGATAATTGCATGTCAATAGATCCAAATGTTGGTGCTTTGAAGGAATATTTAACAGACATAACAACCTCTCACACCTATAACAAAGTGAAAGACGATGTTTGGAAATTATTAGGTAAAATTTCTAAATTTGGTCCTGATGCTCAAAAAGTTGCTTCAAAAATTTCGAATGCGTTAAAAAGTTCTTTACTGAAACAAAGTAATCTTTTCGAAGCGCTAAACTTTCGTTATTTTGGCCCAGTTGATGGACACGATGTTGTTGGTTTAGCAAAAGTTTTAGAAGATTTAAAAGATATTCCTGGTCCAAAATTGTTGCATTGCATTACAATGAAAGGAAAAGGTTACAAGTTCTCTGAAGAAGGAAACCCAACAAAATGGCATGCGCCTGGGGTTTTCAATAAAGAAACTGGTGAAATAATTAAAGTTGTTCCAAAATCTCCTGAACCACCAAAATACCAAGATGTTTTTGGTCACACAATTGTTGAATTAGCAGAGAAAAACCCAAAAATTATGGGTGTAACACCAGCAATGCCTTCAGGTTCCTCGCTTACATTCATGATGGAAGCTATGCCTGATCGCTCTTTTGACGTTGGAATTGCAGAACAACACGCTGTAACTTTTTCAGCAGGATTGGCTACGCAAGGAATGATTCCATTTTGTAATATTTACTCTTCTTTTATGCAAAGAGCCTACGATCAAGTTTTACATGACGTGGCTTTACAAAATTTGAATGTTGTTTTTTGTTTAGATCGGGGAGGATTAGTTGGAGCTGACGGAGCGACACATCATGGAGCTTATGATTTGTCTTACATGCGTTCAATTCCGAACATGGTGGTTTCTGCGCCTATGAATGAGGAAGAATTGAGAAACCTAATGTTTACAGCTCAACAGGAAAATGTAGGTCCATTTACAATTCGTTATCCGAGAGGAAATGGTGTTATGTTGGAATGGAAAACTCCATTGAAACAAATAAAAATTGGATCTGGAAGAAAAGTTTCTGCTGGTGAAGATGTAGCAATTTTAACAATTGGTCACATTGGGAATACGGCTCAAGAAGCTTTGAAAGAATTGAAAAATGCAGGAATTTCCGCAGCACATTATGACATGCGTTTTGTGAAGCCATTAGACGAAATTCTATTACACGAAGTTTTTACAAAATTCTCAAAAGTTATCACAGTTGAAGATGGATGTTTAATGGGTGGAATGGGAAGTGCCGTTTTAGAATTCATGGCAGACAATTCTTACCAAGCAAACGTAGTAAGAATTGGTATTCCAGACAGATACATTCATCATGGAACGCAAGATGAATTACATGCAGAATGTGGCTTCGATGTTGACGGAATTGTAAAAACAGTTAAAAAAGCATTGAATTTTCAAGAGAAAGAAGTATTCATAGAGAAGGTTGGGTGATTTTTTTAAAAACGTCAGGTCTTCATTTTTCATTCTTAATTTTTCACTAATTCCTGCGCTTAACAATATTTAACAGCCATTTTTCACCTAGAAATTATTATCTTAGCACTCTAAAAATAAGCTAAAAAATAATTCAAAGTATAAATAAATGTTAGAAAGCGAAAATAACGATTCCCAACAAAATCGATTAACTCCAGCAGATAATTTGCGGATTTTAGCTGAAAAAATTCAATTCGAAAATCAACTTGTTCAAGCTTTAAAACGAGAAATCTCAAAAGTAATTGTTGGTCAAACAGGAATGATTGATAGGCTTTTGATAGCGCTTTTAGCGAATGGACATGTTTTATTAGAAGGTGTTCCCGGCTTAGCAAAAACATTGGCTATCAAAACATTGTCTGATGCAATTGATGCAGATTTTTCAAGAATTCAATTTACTCCAGATTTATTGCCAGCCGATGTAACTGGAACGTTAATTTATCAACAAAAAAGCGAAGAATTTAAAGTTAAAAAAGGACCAATATTCGCAAATTTTGTTTTGGCAGATGAGATAAATCGTGCACCTGCAAAGGTTCAAAGTGCCTTACTGGAAGCAATGCAAGAGCGACAAGTAACTTTAGGAGATGAAACACACCGATTACCTGAACCATTTTTGGTTTTAGCGACTCAAAATCCAATTGAACAAGAGGGAACTTATCCTTTACCTGAAGCTCAAATCGACCGTTTTATGTTGAAAGTTGTTTTAGATTATCCTAATATTCAAGAAGAACGCTTAATTATACGCTCAAATGTTAGAAAAGAAGGCTTGAACAAAGTCAATAAAATCGTGAAACCAACTGATATTCTTCGCTTTAGAGATTTGGTTAAAGAAGTTTATTTGGACGAAAAAATCGAGCAATACATCGTTGATATCGTTTATGCAACAAGAACTCCAGAAAGATACAATCTACCGCATTTAAAAGCTTTAATTACAACTGGTTGTTCTCCAAGAGCGAGCATAAATTTAGCTTTAGCAGCGAAAGCTTATGCTTTTTTAAATAACAGAGCATTCGTTGTTCCAGAAGATATTCGTGCCATTGCAAAAGATGTTATGCGTCACAGAATTGGTTTGACATATGAAGCTGAAGCTGAAAATTTAAGTTCTACAGATATAGTTGATCAAATTTTAAATAGAATTCAAGTACCTTAATTAGAAGAAAGACTGAAAGACATAAGTCAAAAGACTTTAATTTTCTTCAATTAACATTTATTGAATTAAAATAAAGTTTCTAATACTCATAACTCATTCAAAGTGACTACTGAAGAACTTCTTAAAAAAGTCAAAAAGATAGAAATCAAAACAAAAGGTTTGACTAAACATATCTTTTCTGGAGAATACCATTCTTCATTTAAAGGAAGAGGTATGGCTTTTTCTGAAGTGCGAGAATATCAAATTGGCGATGAAGTTAGAACAATCGATTGGAATGTTACTGCCAGATTTAATTCCCCATTTATAAAGGTTTTTGAGGAAGAAAGAGAATTAACTGTTATGCTTTTAATTGATCTTTCCGGTTCTTCCATGTATGGAACGCAAAAAAAAACAAAAAAAGAACTAGCTTTAGAATTATGCGCAGTTTTAGCTTTTTCTGCAGAAGCTAATAACGACAAAGTTGGCGCAATTTTCGTTACAAATCAAGTTGAAAAATACCTTGCTCCAGCAAAGGGGAAAAGGCATATTTTATATATTTTAAGAGAAATAATTGAATTTGAGCCGAAAAATCAAGAAACAGATTTAGCTGAAGGATTACGTTTTTTCAGAAATGTGATCAAGAAGAAGAGTATTGCTTTCGTAATCAGTGATTTCATGTCAGAAAATCCATTTATTGAAGGTTTTCGAATTTCCAAAAGAAAACACGACATGATTGCCTTGCAACTGCTAGATCCAGCTGAATACAAGCTGCCTGATTTAGGAATGATTCAGCTTTTTAATGCAGAAAGTGGAACAAAAACGTGGGTAAATTCTTCTTCAAAACTAGTTAAACAACAATTTGAGGAAAATCATCAGCAATTTGAAGAAGAATTGCATAATTCGTTTAAAAAAAATGGAATAAATTTCGCTACATTCGAGACGACAAAAGATTATATTCCAACATTAATTTCTTTATTTAACCATAGAAAATGAAAATTTTATTTTTCATATTATTCACAACGTTTTTCGGAGCAGTATTTTCTCAAACAAAATCGAGTATAAAAAACGCACGCTTGAAAATTGGTGAACAAACTGAAATTACCTACCAATTAAAATTCAAAAAAGAAGAAGGACAATTGAGTTTTTTTCCCCATTCTAAAACTATTTCGTGTTTAAAAAGATCTAAATCGAGTAAGGTAAATACAGAAGATCCCATTGACGTAGAAATTTTAATTCCATTTAAAGATACGATTATTCAAGCAAAAAATGGATTAATTTGGCTCGGAAAATATAAAATCACAGCCTGGGATGCAGGAACTTTTATTATTCCACCAGCAACGATTTCAACTCAAGATTCTGTTTACCAATTTGCTGAAATTATCTTACACGTAATTTCTCCCAAATTAAAAGAAGGAAAAGAAATTTATGACATCAAAGAGTCCGCAATGGCCGATGACTTTACAGATGAATATATTTCTTGGTTTAAAAATAAGTGGCATTTGATTTTAATTGGACTTCCATTATTAATTTTAATCATCATTTTCTTCAGGAAAAGATTTAAAAAAGATCATAAACCTTTGAAAGAACTATCTCTTAAAGAAAGAAGTTTATTGGCAATTGATTCTTTGGAAAAGGCAAAAATGTGGCAAAAAAATTTAGTAAAAGAGCATTACATAGAACTTTCCTTCATTTTGCGTTCGTATTTAAGTTCACAATATGACCTAAATTTATTGGAAAAAACAAGTTATCAAACTACCTTTTTATTAAATCACAAAAACTTAGAAAAAGACACCCTTGAAACAATAAAAAACATTTTAGATTATTCAGATTTAGTGAAATTTGCAAAATTAACTCCAACCGAGATGGAGATTTTTAAAAACATTGCGCAAATAAAACAAATCATTGTTGAAACAAGTCCATTGGAAATAAATCATGTTTAACGACTGGAACATAGCGATTTGGGAATATGAATTTCTCTCACCATATTGGCTTTGGCTTTTGGCTTTAATTCCTGCTGTCGTTTGGTGGCTTTTTTACTTTGAAAGAAATCAAGGAGGCGAAATTAAATTTTCTCGAACTGAAAAAGAACAAAGAAATTTAGGCCAAAATTGGGTGAAATATTTGCGCTGGTCAATAATTGTAAGTTATGGAATCATTTTGTCGCTCTTAATTGTTGCTTTTGCAAGACCTTTTCATTGGTCAGGTTATGACGATTACGAAGAAAATTATAAAAATGGAATCGACATTGTAATCGCAATGGATATTTCTGTTTCGATGCTCGCACGAGATTTTGAACCAAACCGTTTAGAAGCCTCAAAAAAAGTCGCAAAAGAATTTATTGATGGAAGGCATGGAGATAGAATTGGTTTAGTCGTGTATGAAGGTGAGGCTTATACTGCTTGTCCTGCTACTTTAGATTACAATATTTTGAAAACCCAAATTGATCAATTGCAACCAGGATTACTGGAAGGTGGAACGGCAATTGGAACTGGATTAGGAACTGCTGTTACTCGGCTAAGAAACGATAGTTTACCTTCAAAAGTGATTATATTATTAACTGATGGAGTAAATAATCAAGGAGATTTAAGTCCTGAAAATGCGGCTCAACTTGCCAAAGCAAAAAATATTCGTGTTTACACAATTGGGGTTGGCTCTATGGGAAATGCTCCAATGCCAATGTTTACGCCTTTTGGAGTGCAATATGTTGACACGCCTGTTGAAATTGATGAAATGTCTTTGAACAAAATAGCTTCAATTACTGGCGGTAAATATTTTAGGGCCACCGATGAAGAAAGTTTAAGGACCATTTACAAGGAAATTGAAAAACTAGAGAAACGAAAAATTAAAGAAAATGATTTTAAATCAGAGCCACCAGTGAGACCTTTGCCGTTTTTAAATTGGGCGATTTTATTGATGATATTGGTATTTTCAGTTCAAACATTTTATTTCAAGAATAATTAAAGTGCTAAATAAATATATATATAAAACAAATCGAATTATCGCTGGAATTTTATTTTGGGAGATAAGTTTTTGGGTTATTTTTGGTGGAATTTTGCTATCCATGGGATATTTTTCAACTGATTATGATACTGGTCAACTTGGATTTAAGTTTGCAGAAAAATTATATTTTTTATTCCTTGTGATTCCTCTAATTGTCTCTATAATTTGGTTTATTTATTGGAAAAATAAAAAACTTGCACTTTTAGGAAATCCAAATACTTTAAAATCCCTTTTAAAACCTATAAATTCAACACATTTTTTTCTAACTTTTTTCTTTTTTAGAAATGCTTTGGTTTTCACAATTATTGCAATGGCTCAGCCAGTATTTGGAACTAAAAAAGTGACTGGAACAATAGAAACAATGGAATTGGTTTTGGCCATTGATGTGTCAAACTCTATGAACACCAAAGATATTGATTCTCAAGCTTCTCGTTTAGAAATCGTAAAGCGTGCCATGGTCCAATTATTGAATAATTTACATGGTGAAAAAATTGGGATTTCAATTTTCGCTGGTGGAGCTTATTTGCAACTTCCAATAACGGGGGATTACGATGCCGCAAAAATGTATATCAACGAAATTGAATCGAATATGATTTCAAATCAAGGGACAGATATCGCTGGAGCCATGGAAATTTCGCAACAAATGTTTTCAAAAGATAAAACCAGTAAAGCAATTTTAATTGTAACGGATGGTGAAAACCACGAAGGTGGAATTGAAGAGCAAATTGCATTAATAAAGGAATCAAAAATAATGCTTGCAATTTTAGGAGTCGGAAATAAAAATGGAGGATTTGTGCCAAATGATCCGCAAAAACCAGAATTGGGTTTTAAAACCGATGCAAATGGAAAAAGAATAACTTCAAAAATAAATGAAAATTTGATAAAAGAAGTTGCGACAAAAGCGGACGGTTTTTCTCTTATTAGTTCAACTGCATATCCAGATTTATCTGAGGTGTTGGAACATTTCTCTAAATTAAAAAGGACAAAGGTTGACTCAATTGAAATGGATGTAAAAGAAAATTGGTACCAAACACCTATGTTTCTTGCAATCATTTGTTGGTTGATTTTTGCTTTTTTAAAACAAGGAATATTAGCAAAATTTTCGGAGAAGTAAGCTCTTTATTTTTTAATAAACTTAATTATTTCTTTTGATTGTTTATTTACAATACGCATAAAATACATTCCAGATTTCAAGAAAGTTACATCTATTTTTCCGTGAAAAGAATCACTTTTCAAAACCTCATCTCCCAATTGATTTAAAATTGAAAAAGTATAATCAAAACCTTGCAAACCATTAAAATTAATTTCTTTTTCTACAGGATTTGGGAAAATCGACATTATAGAATTTTTGTCTAAATCAAGAATTGAAACTAAAGTCGAATAAATTGGTTCTGTTTGTGAAAAAGGATAAAGGTCATTTCTACCAATTTTCATTAGAGTAATACTATTTCCTCCATTTTCGTTATTTTCATTGTATCCAACTAGAATTGCTCCTTTATCACTTGTTGAAATAATTTCGTTTGGCACATCATTACCAGTTTCTGAAGGAAAAAAAGCAACATTATTGTAATTCATATTATAATCAAATCTATAACACATAATGTCAGTTCCATTTGCATAAGTTGGAATATCTGGACTGTTTTCAATTTTAGAAACAAAATAAAAATCATTAAAATCAACTCCGTACTTAGTAATGCATTCAAATGAAAAATCTCCCAGATGCTCTTCAGATTTTAGACTTACTAAATTTCCTAAATTATCAATCTTCATCATGCATTGTTTGTTATTACCAACAACATTCAAATCCACCTGATTGTAACCAACTCCTCTAATTTCATTATTATCAATGCTTAAATCATTCAACACATATTTCCCTTTCTCTCCATACGTTTTTAACCATTCAACTGTTCCGTCGATGTGCATTTTGATAAACATTGCTTTTTGAGTCAATGAATCATTTACGTAATATTCTCCAGCAATTATTAAAGTCGTATCATTCAATAATTTGATTGATCGAGCAATGTCCTTTCCTCCTGAGCCAAAGTTTTTAGTCCACAAAGTGTCACCAAATTTATTGACTCTTAAAAGATATAAATTTTCAATTTCAGTTGGTGTTGAATGAGTTTCTCCAACAAAAATAAAAGAAGTATCAGCTAGCATTACTCCATCGTGAATGTCTTCAAAGCCAGTGCCTCCGTAATTTTTTTCATACAGTAAATTACCTAACTCATCCGTTTTAAAAAAATAAGCATCGTAAAATTTGTTTGGGTAAGAATTTGTTTGTCCGACAACATAAATTCCGTCATTAGGAACATGAAAAATTCTTCTTCCTTTTTCTGTTTCTGCTCCTCCAAAATTCCTTGACCACAAACGATTTCCTAAACTGTCAACTTTCATTACAAAAGCTTGTGAAGATGAACTAAAACTGCTAGATGAACCAGTAATTAAATAACTTGAATCTGGCATTTGAAAAATTCCTTCGCCTTTATCATATCCATTATCTGAATAAGCTTTAAAAAACGCAATCTGACTTCTAACTGAAAAACTAGCAAAAGTTAAGACGAAAAATAAAATTAATTTAATCCTTTTCATAGCTTTAAAACGCATAATTTAATCTAATATTTACAGCCTGTCCGTAAGCTTTTTTTGAAATTAAGGCATAAAAATCCTCTGTCCCAATACCAAAATTAATTTTTTCAGAAGAATAATTTAAGTACAAACCTGCTCTGAAATTGCCAAATCCTCCATATGATGCGCTTAATCCAGCGTGAAAATTTTTCAACAATAAATAATCAATTCCTGCATAAATTTTAGGAGTATATTTTAAACTTGGATACATTTTGATTCCAAAAAAACTTTGCAATTTATATGTTGAATTAGCATTTAAAATCTTTCCAAATTGAAACATAACAGGAAGGATAATCCAAGAAGAAATTGTATCCTGTTTGATATTCAAGGTATCTTGCCAAAGATTATTTTCCAAATAATTGGTACTTAAATTGATTAAATTATCAACATTAAATCCTGAATATGAAATCGTTGTATCACTGCGGTAACGAAGAATATTCTCAACTTTTGCAAAACCAAAATTCTGAACTTGAAATTGAAAAAAGGCATTTGAATCATCTTTCCACGGAACTTCGATATTTGCTTTAAAATTTAATGAAAAGCCAGAACCTTTATTAAATTTTTGGCTAAATGTCGAATTCAAGTCACCATTTAAGTCTAAATCAATTTGTGCGGAATCTTCAGCAAAAAAAACAGTTGCCGTAGAAAAATTACTTGTCAAATAATTCTGAATATTCACGTAATTTACTGAAAGCGAGGTTTTTGTTTTATTGTGAGAAAAGCCAATTCCAATATTTTGAAAATCAACATATTGAAAATTTGTTCCAGAAAAATCAGCTGTATCACCTATATAATTTTGATTTCCTTTAAAAACCAATCCGAATAAATCTTTTGAATAAACCGCAGAAACTATGGAGGCATAGCCTGCTTCAAAAAGTAAATCCAAAGAAGTTAATTTTTCTATTTTCTTAAACGGATTTTGAATTATTACGGCTAAATTATTTGTAAATTCTCTACCTAAATGATTGATAGTTTTGTGTTTGTCAAAATTTGATTGAATTAATTCATCCTTAATTAATCCACCGTTTATCAGTTTTCTTGCAAAAATTTTATTAATTGAACTTGTTTGAATATCGTGAGAAGAAAGCAAACTAAGGCTAAATTTTCTTGAATTTGTATCTAATGTTGTTGGAAGTGAAATTTGTGCTGTTAGGGTGGTGGATAATAAGAGAAATAATGAGAAAGTTTTTAATCCGCCATGGCGGAAGAAAACAGAGAACACTGAGCTTAGCGTTTGATGTAACTGGTAGTTTTTTAACCACATAGGCACATAGAAAAAATAGTGTTTTGTGGATAAGGTAGTCGAAAAAACTTTTCGGACTTTGGGTGAAAAAAACTTTAGTATTCTCATTTTCCAAGGTGATTTTCAAGGTTAAACGAAGCCTGTAATTTTACTTTTAAAAAGGCTTTTTCAGGAATTAAAACTTGCTCAACAAGATTTGTATTCACATTTGGTGAATTCAATTTTATTGATGTTTTTATTTTCTTAATTTCATTTAGTTTTAACAATAATTCAGCTGGAAAATTAATGTCAAGATTCGTTTTACTAGAAATTATTCCTAAAGAATTGATGGCGCCATAAACTGATGAACCAATTTTTTGATCTATAATTGAGGTGAAAATTTGATTATTAAATTCATCTAAAAAAATCAAAGATATTTCTCCTTCTAAAGGAAAAGCATTTTCAACTTTTAAATGTAAAATTCCAGATTCAATTTGTGTTTTTTCGTAATCTTGCTCAAAACTTACATAAAAAGTATCTTGTAAAACTAAATTATTGAAAGCAATATTTAAGGGCATTTGGAGATTTAAATTAACATCAAATGAACTTTCAGGAAAGAATTCATCCCAACCATTTGAAATATTTCCCCAAGGATTTAATTCAATGTCGTATTCAATTTCAGTTGTTTCTCCCAAGTTTTCAATAAAATTTTCAAGATTAGAATTATTTTCATCAAAGATGAAGGTTTTAGTTGATGGCACTAAATTCTCCCAAGAACCAGTTGCCGTTTGAATCGTGAACGGATTTCCAATAATTTCATTTGTCAATAAAACTGCATTTGAGTTTTCAGAATTGATGTTATTTAATTTTTTTAAATTTGCTTTAGCAGAAGTTTTTATACCATTTTGGAAATTCAAATCTAAGTGGATATTTGGTAAATCGATATTTCCAGAAAGATTATTTTTCAAAAACTCAGATTCAAAAGAATAGGAATCTAAAACTTTATAATTTCCAAAAAACCCGCGTGCATAATCCAACTCAATTCCTTCCATTCTAATTTTAAATTTGGTAGAATCTGAAGAAGTTAAAATTACCGAATTTCCATTTGGGTCTGAGGTAACTTTCAGTTTTGAAGGCAATGAATTAAATGAATTACCGCTGCTTCCAGTCATATCAATAAAATATCCTGCTAAATCAATTTCAAGTGTATTGGAACTTGGACTTGAAGACGATCCAGCTGGAACCTCTAAATTTTTCTTGACTTTTATATTGTTCAAAGTCACACTCGGAAGTTCTATTTCAAAAAATGTTTTTGTAGAAACTTCATTAAAAACTTCTAAATATATTTTGCCCTGCTTAACTCTCGCCATTTTTAATTGAACATCTTTCAAATCAAAAACATGATCTTCATTGTTGTTAACAAAACTTGTTCCTGCAGGAATATTCAAAGAATTAATGCTAATAGCAAATTTTTGTTCAATAATTGTATCTGGAATTTTTATATATTCTGACGGTTTTATGGATGCAATTTTTCGATTTAAATCCAAAACATAAAATCCATTTTGAATTGTCAAAGTGGAATCATTTGTTAAATTATTTAAGTCTAATGTATCGTTAAATAGAGGAACTGTCCAATCAGAATACCAAGAAGTATTTTCCTTTCGACATGAAAAAAGAATTGCTGAAACAAAAAGAAAATAGAAAAATTTATTCATTGTAGATATAACGAAAAATATACTTAATACGTTGGTTTTTTCATTTGCTAATTTACTAATTTAAAAATTAGCTAATTTTCAAACTCTTTCTAAAATTGTGGCATATCCTTGTCCTACTCCAATGCACATTGTTACTAGGGCATATCTTTTATTTGAACGAACTAATTCGTTTGCGGCCGCTAACATAATTCTTGCTCCAGACATTCCAAGTGGATGCCCTAAGGCAATTGCTCCCCCATTTATATTAATCCTCGGATCGTTATCTGCTAAACCTAGTTTTCTTGTACAAGCCAAAACTTGTGCTGCAAAAGCTTCATTTAATTCCAAAATATCCATTTGATCTAATGTAAGTCCGCATCTTTTCAAGATTTTTTGAGAAGCTAACACTGGTCCGATTCCCATAATTCTTGGTTCAACGCCAGCAACTGCTCCTCCTAAAATTCTCACTTTTGGTGTTAAATTATTACTTTTTAAACCTTGTTCAGATGCAATCAATAAAGCTGCTGCACCATCGTTTAAACCAGAAGCATTTCCTGCAGTTACTGAACCATCTTTTCTAAATGCTGGTCTAAGTTGGGCCAATGTTTCAAAAGTTGTTGAAGAGCGAATAAATTCATCTTGATCAAAAATCAATGCATCTTTCTTTTTTTGTGTAATTAAAATTGGACAAATTTCTTGTGCTAAAATTCCATTTTTTTGTGCTCTTGTTGCTTTCTCTTGCGACCAAACTGAAAATCTATCTTGATCTTCGCGGGAAATCCCATATAAATCAACTAAATTTTCGGCTGTATTTCCCATTCCATCAACTCCGAATTTTTCTTCCATTTTTGGATTAATAAATCTCCATCCAAAAGAAGAATCAAACATTTGAGCATCGCGACCAAAAGCCGAACTCGTTTTTGAAATTACCCAAGGTCCGCGTGTCATATTTTCAACACCACCAGAAATGTATATATCTCCAGCATTGTCTTTTATTGCTCTTGCAGCATTTATAGTTGCTGCCATTCCTGAAGCGCATAAACGATTTATGGTTTCTCCTCCTGCTTCAATGGGAATTCCAGCTAGAAGTGAGGACATTCTCGCTACGTTTCTATTGTCTTCACCCGCTTGATTTGCACAACCTAAGATTACATCTTCAATGTGAGATAAATCTAAACTTGGAAATTTCTCGATCAATGATTTTAAAACACTGGCTGCTAAATCATCAGTTCTTACAGGAGCTAAACTTCCTCCAAAACTTCCAATTGCTGAACGTACACCGTCAACTATAAAAACTTCTTTTGACATATTTTTTATTTAAACGCTAAATGTGCTTCAAAGGTAAATAAAAAAGACTACTTCGACAAGTCAAGTTTGCAGCAGCATGATTTCACAATAAAAACGAAGTCTAATTAACCATAAAGTGCTCTTATAAAAACAAAAGATAAATTATATCAATGCCTTTTTTTGCAAAATGTTTTCAAAAGATTTACGCTGTGATTTAGATTCTGCCCACGAAATAAAATCAAAATATTCGAAGGCTACGCGTTTTAAATTTGGATCTTGATAATTTACTAATTCCATATATAAATCATTCCAAAGTTCTTCCTTATCAATTTCACCTTCCATTTTAGTCATCTTTGTAACGAATTTTAAGAAGTAATTTTCAAATTCATACATCCTATTTTTTGCTTTTAAATACCGTTGCGTAATTTTTAATGCTTGAGCAATAAAGTCATCATTTTTGATTTCAAAATGGATTAGCAAACTCACTAAATGAGCATATGAAACAATATCCTCTTGATTGTCAATTGTAGAATCGTTAAAAATTTTATTCAACCATTTTAAAGAAGTATGAAATTCTCCAATAGAAAAATAAACCGCAGCAATCTTAAATTGCATGAATGCTTTTCTGTTAACCGTAATTTTATCTGCATAATTTATTAATCCATTTTCAATAAGTGGAATTAACTTATAAGCCTCTTGAATTTTGCCTCGTAATATTAAAGTTGTTAATTCAATACTATAAATACTTGAAAATAATTTAATTTGTAAATCCCCTTTAGCGTAGTTAATTCTTGGACACAGTTTGAAGTTTATGTTTTAAATTTGTGTTATGTCAAAACATCGAAAAAGTTGGTCAGTTGAAGAGAAGGAACGGATAGTTCTTTTTAGTCAAGAAAATGGAAACGCTGCCGCAAGCAGAGAGTTTGAAGTGTCTGTAATTACAATTTCAAATTGGAAAAAGAAATTTGAAGAAAGGGGTTCAGGTGGATTGGAACCTGGTTCTATGAGTGAAGTGGAAAGAGAGCTTCGTGCCCTAAGAAGGGAAAATAGAGAGTTAAAGAACCTTGTAGCCGATAAGGAATTAGCTCTTCAGATTAAAGATTCCCTTTTAAAAAAAGTCCATTCAGTAAAGAAATAAGAATTATGGTTGCTGATGAATTTCTTGAAAAAAGTTATCCTAAAAAAACAATTCTTAGACATTTAGGTTTAAGCAGAAGTTCCTATTATTATAAACCAACAGGAACCAAAGCAGGAAAAAGAGTTGAAAAATTAGTCTATAAAAAGGAGGACGAAAATGATGGTCATCATGTTGAAAAACAAATTGTTATAGATGAAATAAAATCGTTGCTTGAGAACGAATTTGTTGACTATGGTTATTATAAGACTTACAAACATTTACAAAGTTTGGGTTATTGTATTGGATCAACCAGAACGTATTCTTTGATGAAAGAACACAATTTGTTGAAATTTCAGCGAGATAAAACCAAGAGATTCAATAAAAACTGGGTTAAAGAGTTGGTTCCTACTGTAGAAACCGAATTTCAATTTTTGGAATTTGACATTAAATATGTTTACATACAAGGGAAAAGAACAAATGCACAAGTACTAACGGTTTTGGATGTTTTTTCAAGATGGAATATGGGGCAATATATTGGATTTTCGATAACTTCAGAGCACGTAATAGCATTATTTGAAGAAATTTTTAAAACATTTGATTTACCTGAAAAATTTATTGTTAGAAACGATAATGGAAGTCAATTTGAAGCTTTAGTTGTGCAAAATTATTTGAAATCAAAAGGAGTAACTCAGGAATTTACTAAACCAGCAACTCCACAACAAAATGCGCACATCGAATCCTACCATTCTGTTATGGAAAGTGCTGTTTGTCAAAGGTTTGAATTTATGGATTTACAAGATTTTAAAGAAACAATGAGTAGATGGAAAAATTTTTATAATTTTGAAAGAATACATGGTGGACTAAAATATCAAAGTCCAGCAAAATTTTTAAAAAATAGGGGTGTCGTTGTAAATGAAAATTGGTAAATTTAGTTTATGGTAAGTGTCCAAGAATTAGCGTTTAAGACAAATCTTCGTTATTTTTATGCTTTTCAATGAATGTTAATTTTTTGAGTTTTTCTTGCAATAATTGCAAATCTTCTTTGATCTGTAGACGAGATGCAACATATATGGCATTCGTTAATAGTGATAAATATTTATTAACCTGATCTTGTAAAATTTCTTCAGAACTTTCCATTAAATCCATATTTGCTCTCAAATAAGTATAACATTCCGTGAATGAATTTGTCGCAAAATAGTAAGCGCTGTAAATATGATTGTATAAATAGTGAGAATCAAAATACAATTCTGATTTTTCAGCTGATTCTAATAATTCCTCTATGATTTTTTTAAATTCTAGGATGTCATTTTCAGATCTTGATATTCCTTTTGTAGAAAGTAAAGCAAACAATTTACTTTTTAAATTCCAAAATTTATCATAAGTCAAACTTTTCTGATGATATTCTTTATCTTGAACTAAAAGTTTATTAATCTCTATTAAATCTAAATTTCCTTGACTTTCATAAATTTTCTTTGTTTTCAGGTTTATTTCAGAAAGTAAATTGAATTTATCGTTTTTACGTGCAATTTTTTCTGCGCTTTTTAATTGCTTAAAGCTTTGATTATAAAGTGACTTATGATATAAAATATCAGCACTGCTTAGCAATTTATAAATTTGCGAATCAACGGAATTTGAACTATGGAAATTATCTAATGCGTTTATTATGTGATCGTAGAGTCTTTTTTTTGAAATTGAGAATTTATTTAAAAAGGCCTCCCCTTTAAAATGACTAAATATTTTTTCCTCATTGTATTCTATTTGATTTTCAATAAAATCAAATAAGACGATATAATTATTTTCTTCGCCAATTGTGTGCCTGGAAGACAAGACCTTGAAATATCTTTTTTCAGACTTAGACATGTGTTTAATTAACTCATGTAAAGTTTCCTTTGTGCTATTAGACATATTTCATCATTTAGTGATTTCATTTACTAAATTAAGGTAATAATAAATGAGTATTCGAAATAAATCTTAATGTGTCTGTTTCATTTAGTCAATGGCATGGTATTAAAATTATAACTATTTATTAAGTTTAGACTTGTATGAAAAAAATAAAATATTGGGCAAAAAAAAACATGCATAAAATGAATGTTTCTTTAAAAGTATTAGCTAAAAATTATCTTCCTTTTTTTCTTCCTTTATCAGGGTCATTATTAGGATCAGTAATATCACCATCTAAACCTGCTTGCGTATCGCTAAAATCATCTGTTGAACTACCATCAAGCACTTCATTAGGATTAACCGTACTTCTCAAATGATTAGCATCTATGATAACTTTCCCATTATTATCAACTTTTTTATCGAAAGTTCTAGAATCATTCCATTCAGGTTGGACCATATCGTGAGAACCACAAGGAGAAATGTGCTCTTTTTGACAAGAGAATACTGCTACTAATGAAAGTCCTAAAACGATATATGTTAACTTTTTCATGATAATAATAAAACTACTAAACAAAGATATGTATTCTTTTTCAATCTACCAAACTTTTAGGATGTTTTTAATCATTTTTAAGCGGAATTTTTATTAAAACACGTGTTCCGCTGATTAAACGGTTTTCATCTTCTATCTGAAAAGGTCCTTCAAGTTCAAAATCTTGGCGCGATAGTTTGTTTAAAAGATTGATTCTCTTGGCAGTAATTTCCATGCCTTGTGATTTGTGATCCCCATCAGAATGGCCTTTAATTTGCATGCTTTTTTCAATTCCTACACCATTATCTTCAATGCAAACAATAAGTTTTTCTTCTCCATTTTTAGAAGATTCTACGTTTAATTTTATAGAAATCAATCCTTTTTTATCTGTGATTGGTAAAATTCCGTGAATAATACTATTTTCAACAAAAGGCTGAAATAACATAGCTGGAACTTCAATCGATTCTAAATCAATATCTCCAGTTTCAATTTTATAATCGAATCGATCTTTAAAGCGCATAGATTCTAAGGACAAATACAATTCCAATCGCTCAATTTCTTGATTTAAATCTATTTGGTTGTTATTGTCTGAAGCTGAATCTAAATTTTTACGAATTAACTTTGCAAAATTTGTCAGGTATTTATTTGCTGATTTTTTATCTTGCGTATTGATAAAATATTGAATTGAATTTAATGAATTAAAGATGAAATGTCGATTCATACTTGCATTCAGAGATTGTTGTTCTAGGGAAATAAGTTTTGTTTTAAACTCTAAATTTTCTTTGTATCTTTCTTCTTTTTCTCTGTTAATACGCGATCTAAAAAATAAATAAATTAAAATGCCAACAAATAAAATCAGCAAAGAGTTAAACCACCATGTTTTATAAAATATTGGTCGAACAATGAAGTTTAATGTGTACTCATCTGAAAAAACTCCTGCCTCATTTTTTGCTCTGATGTGCAGAATAAAAGAACCAGAAGGTAAATTTGACAAACTCACAAGAGGAGAAGAAAAACTTGGAACCCAAGTTTCATTTAGACCTTCAATCCAATATTCGTATTTTAATTCCGAGTAATTTTTTAATAAAACACCATCGAGTTCAATGAGTAAATTGTTTTTTGTTGGTGGCAAATTAAGCTCCAAGGGTAATCCGTTTTCAGCAATTGACGTTGAATAATCTGAATAATTAACTTCCTGAAAATTAATTTTTATGTTTGAAATATTTAAAAAAGGTTTGTTGTAATTTATATTAGTTTCTTGACCTTTAACAGTATAGCAAACTAAGCCTGCTGCCGTACCAAACCATAAATCACCTTGTGAATCGATTAAACTAGAATTTAAATTAGTTTCTAAATTTACCAATCCATCTTCAATACCAAAATGATTGATTTTTGCATTCTCCTTTTGGAATAATTTACTTAAAACATATAATCCATTGTTTGTCCCAACATAAAGTTGCTGATTTGAATGATTAATGAAGTTTATAAAGTTTGAAGCTGGTTGATTAGTGAGAAAAACTTTTTTAATTGATTTCCCATCTGTCCAAAATAATCCCGATTCACTGCCACACCATAGATTTCCAAATTCATCTATTTTAAGAGAATATGATGTAATTCCGAAGCCTAAAAAACGTATGAACTCCCCGTTTCTAAATTCAAATAAACCACCATCGCTAGCGCAAATAATTTTATTTTTAAAACTTACGATTGAACGAATAGTTCCAACTGTCGTGGCATTATTTTTTTTTGTGAGATTAACGACCTTATCTTTACAAATCAATCCAATTCCGTTGGAAGTTCCGAAGTAAATTTTTGTCCGATTTTCTTCAAAAAAGCAGGTTATTTTATTTCCAAGTTTATTATTTGAATTATCGAATTTTTCGATTTTAGATGAATTTGTTTTTATCAAACTATCAGTAGTTCCAAGCCAAAGACTGGATTTGTTATCACTCTGAATAGCCCAAATTGTAGAAAAGTTGACATTATAATTTGAAAAAACACCATTTTTAAATTGGATTAAACCTTTGTCGTAAGATCCGAAAAAGTAATTTCCATTTTTAGTTTCCAATGCCGATGTTATTAAATTACTTGCAATACCGTTATTTTGATTGTAATAAATGAACTTTGTACCTCCAAATCGAAACAATCCTTTTCCGTCAGACCCTATCCAAATTGTACCATTTTTATCTTCGAAAACTACATTTAATTGATTAAATGGTAAACCTGTACTTTCTTGGATGATTTGCACAGCCTTTTGTGGGTTTTTATAAATCAAGCCTTTGTAAAACGCACCCCAGATATTCCACTTTGAATCAATTATAAAATCGTCTAAATATTCATCTTCATGCGTATCAACTTTTAGTCTAAAAGTTTTTTTCGCTTCAATAAATTGATAAATTTTGCCATCACTGGTTGAGATAAAAAGTGTGTGATCTTTTTTAAAGATTCCAGTTAAATTTAATTCTAAATCAGATTTAATTCTGTGAAAATTAATCAAATCTTTGGTAATTATTAATCCATTTCTTGTGGCTAAATAAAGTTGATTATTTTGTGATACGATTCCTCGAACCCAATTTTTGTTATCAGTTTTTAAAGTTATTTGCTTTAATTTATTGTTTTCTAAAACATAAATGCCTTCGCCCTTTGTTGCAATAATTAACCTTCTCTTGAAATAGATTATTTTTGATACGGCAATATTTTGTTTATTCGCACCAAAAGTCCATTTTTTAAATTTTCTTCCTTTGTAAAGTGATATTCCTCCTTCATGGCCAATCCAAAGCTCATCTTTTGATGCAAAAAGTGCAGTTATTCTATTATTAAAAAGTCCATCATCAGATGAATAATTTTTAAACGTAGAGCCATTAAATGAACTTAAGCCTCCCAAAGTTCCGATCCATAAATAGCCATTATTATCTTCCGAAATTGCTTTTACTTGTGTTTGAGCAAGGCCTTCAGCAATAGAATAAGACTTAAAAGAATAACTTTGAGAATAAAAATTACAGCAAATTAAAAATCCGAAAAAAAAAAGAAAACGACTTAATTTCATGAATTTTCTTTCAGATATTTCACAAAATCTGTCACGCGATTTCTGGCAACAGGAATCCTCAATCCACCTTTTAAGACAGCAAAATGTCCGTCTTCATTTAAAAATTCTGTCAAACGGCTTAAATTGATAATGTGAGATTTATGAACCCTAAAAAATTTATTTGGATTAAGAATATGTTCGTAAATTTTTAAAGTTCTAGTATCTAAATAGCGTGTTCCGTCTTCAAAATAAATAGTAGTACAATTTCCGCTTGCTTCCAAATGTGTAATCGTATTGTCTTCAACAATTTTCAATCCTTTTGTATGACTAATTGCGATTCGATTGGTTTTCTTATTGTGCAAAAGTGTTTGAGATAAATCTTTTAAAGATCTAAAATAAGTCACAAAACTATCTGGATTATCTGAAAATATTTTTTTTGCCTCCACTAATTTTTCTACAGCAAGTTGTAAATCGTCAATATCAATAGGCTTCAATAAATAATAAACAGCACTTGCATTAAATGCTTTAATCGCATAATCTTTGAAGGCTGTAACAAAAACAACCAAGAAATCTTTATTTTCAACTTCTTCCAACAATTCAAAACCTTCTGCTCCACTTGGCATTCTAATATCAAGGAAAATGACATCCGGTTTTGAAGTTTCAATAATAGCTTTAGCTTGTTCTTTGCCAGATGCTTCACCAATAACCTCTATATCTGGACAATATTCTGCTAATAAAATTTGTAGGTTTTTTCTTGCAAATTCCTCATCGTCAATTATCAGGGCTCTTAAATTCATATTATTTAGTCAATTTATTAAGTTTTAGTTTCTGTAAAAATAAGTTTTTTTATTTAAAAAGAAATATTTTAAAATGAGGAATGAAAAGTTAAGAAATGAAAATGAAGTAATTATAAAATTTTACTTTTGTTAAGTTTTGTTTTTGATGTTATTATACTACTTGACAGCTTTCTAGATATTTCTTGAGATTCGGAATACATTGGTTTAAAAGTTTCTTCATCGATATATTTTGAATTATTTAATAATTCTAACCAATATGGCGATTCATTGCATTCTTTTATAGATAAAGATAATTTATGGATAAAATCAACTAAGCTTTGAGCATTGTTTTGCTTCTCTAATATTTGCTCCGATTGATATAACTGAACGCAGTAATTGCTTACTCATGATATATTCTTTTTTTGAATTCAGTACTTTGAATAAATTAATGGAATCAAGAACAAAAGAATAACTTTTGGATTTTAAATAATTTTCATTCATTTTAGGTTTAGTTTTGAAATGAAAATTATTTGAAATACAAAATATTATATCGATAAAAACTTTATTTTTCATTCTTTATTTTTCATTTTTCACTCTTAAAATTCATTTAACAGAAATTTAACAACAGTATAATAAACGAAATAAACCTTTAAAGTTATTTTTTGTTTTGCTTGAAATTCATGCTGTAGTTTTGCATTATAAACTTAAATCAAATGATATGAAAAATTTTACTTTATCAACAAATGTAATATCTTGGATTTTTAACGATAATGGGAACTGAAAAAAGTTATGAGTTATGAATTATGAATTCATTTAAAAATTCTTTAATTTTTTGGTACATATAATCCAATTCCTCATTTGTTGTGCAATAAGGCGGATTTAGAAAAATCACATTTCCTAAAGGTCTAATTAACAATCCATTTTCTAAGAAAAAATCATAAGCAATATCTCGAATATTGGAGAAATAATTTTGATTTTCAACTTTAATTTCCAATGCAATAATAGTTCCACATTGTCTTACATCGGATAATTTTTCATTGCCTTTAATTTCATGAAAAAACTGTGTGTGTTTGGCAGAAATTCTGTCAATATCATCGAAAAATTGTTCGTTCTCAATTAAATCTAAATTCGCACAAGCAACAGCACAAGCTAATGAATTTGCTGTGTAAGAATGACCATGAAGTAACGCTTTTATTTTTTCAGGAGCTAAAAAGGCATCAAATATTTTAGTTGTTGCAACTGTTAATCCAAGGGGTAAAACTCCACCCGTTAAACCTTTTGAAATGCAGACAATATCTGCTTGTTCTTGAATGTAATTCATAGCAAAAAGTTTTCCTGTTCTTCCCCAACCTGTCATGATTTCATCAAAAATTACCAACACATTGTGTTTTTTTGCAAGTACAGTAATCTGTTTTAAGAATTCGGGTCTGTACATGCGCATTCCTGCTGAGCCTTGAACCAATGGTTCTAAAATTACTGCTGCAAATTCGTTTGATTGAAATAATATTTCTGCTTGCTTTAAACAATTATCTTCCTTTTCCAAACTAGGAAAATCAATGAAATCGACATGAAATAACAAGTGTTCAAAGGCTTCAAAAAATACTCCTCTTTGACTCACAGACATCGCTCCAAAAGTATCACCATGGTAAGATCCTTCTAAAGCTAAAATTCTACTTTTTGGCTCTTTTTTGTTGTGCCAATATTGTAAGGCCATTTTTAAAGCAACCTCTACGGCTGTTGAACCATTATCTGAAAAAAAAACTTTTTCTAAATCAGAAGGCATTATAGACGCGATTCTTGTAGCTAACTCCGCTGCTTTCGGATGCGTAACTCCTGCAAAAATAACATGATCCAAGACCTCAAATTGATCTATTAAAGCTTGTTTTAAATATTCATTTCCATGGCCATGCGTATTTACCCACCATGATGAATTACAATCCAAGTAGGTTTTTCCGTCTTCGGCAATTAGAGTCGTATCTTTCGCAGCGACAATAGCTAAAGGTTCTTTTTCTGTAAACATTTGGGTAAAAGGATGCCAAACGTGTTTTTTATCTAAATCTAAAAGCTGAGACATAAGAATTTTTTCGTAAAGATAAAAATTGTTGTTCATTTTATTTATCTTATCGCCAAAAAGTCCAATAAAAAGCTTGTTTTAACAAAATTTCACTATCAATAATATTTACTTCAATAATTAAAGTTAACTTTACCCTGTGAAATATAGTGTCATTTTATTTGTTTTCATTTTTTCATTGATGTCGCTAGCGCCCAACATGCAAGGTGCGCAATATTTGAAAGTGGGAAAAATGATTCATCATTTCACCATCCATCATAAAAAAAATGGAAATTCATTTGATGGTTTTATTGCTTTTTTGAAAGAACATTATTCAAATGATTCTGATAAAAATGATAAAGAACACAAGGACTTGCCATTTAAAACAATCAACACAAATTCTTTGCATTTAACTTTACATGAAGTTAAAATTTTGCCCATTTTTGTTGAAACTAAGTTGATTTACTCCCAAAAACATTATTTTTCTGAGCCAAGTTTTCTTGATTCAAAAAGATTATTTTCCATTTGGAATCCTCCTCAAATAGTATAGTTTGACGCACTTAGATCCTGTTAGAGTTTCTAAAAAAGTATAAATTATAATATTCAATTTATGTTTAATAAAATAATAAATTGGTCTGTCAACAATAAATTATTTGTTGCTCTTTTGACCATTGCTTTGATTTTTTGGGGAGTTTATTCTCTGAATCAATTGCCAATTGATGCTGTTCCTGACATCACTGATAATCAGGTTCAAATTCTTACAACTTCTCCTTCAACTGGAGCGGAAGATTTAGAAAAGTTTGTCACTTTTCCTATTGAACAAACAATGGCGACTATTCCTAACGTGGAACAAATTCGTTCGTTTAGTCGTTTTGGTTTAAGTGTTGTAACAATCGTTTTTACGGAGAAAACAGATATTTATTGGGCTCGACAACAAGTCGGAGAACGATTAATCGAGGCAAAAAGTCAAATTCCAAGTCATTTAGGTGAACCAAGTTTAGCTCCTCTTAGTTCAGGTTTAGGCGAAATTTATCAATACATTCTCGTTCCTAAAAAAGGTTACGAAAAGAAATTTGATGCTGCAGAATTAAGAACTATTCAAGATTGGATGATTCGCCGTCAATTGTTAGGTTTAAAAGGTGTTGCCGACATCAGCAGTTTTGGTGGAAATTTAAAGCAATATGAAATTAGAATTAATCCTTTGGAATTAAAGAGATTATCTATTTCTGTTAGCGATGTCTACAAGGCGGTAAATGAAAATAACGAAAACAGCGGCGGAGGTTACATTGAAAAAGACAACACTTCCACGTTTATTCGAACACAAGGTTTATTGAAATCAAAACATGATATTGAATCGATAAAAATTAAGGAAAATGAAAATGGAATTCCAATTTTAATTGGAGACATTGCGAAAGTTGAATTTGGTTCTGCTTTGAGATACGGAGCTTTGACAAACGGAGATAAAGGTGAAGCAGTTGGAGGAATCGTTTTAATGTTAAAAGGGTCAAATTCTTCTGAAGTAATTGGAAATGTGAAAGCGAAAATCGAAGAAATAACGGCTTCGCTGCCAAAAGGTGTTTCAATTGAACCATATTTAGATCGAACAAAATTGGTAAATAATGCTATTTCTACTGTTAGTACAAATTTAACAGAAGGCGCATTAATTGTCATTTTTGTGTTGGTTTTATTACTTGGAAATTTAAGAGCAGGTTTAATTGTTGCCTCTATTATTCCACTTGCGATGCTTTTCGCTATTTCAATGATGAATATTTTTGGAGTTTCCGGGAATTTAATGAGTTTGGGCGCAATTGATTTTGGTTTAATTGTTGACGGCTCGGTGATTATTGTTGAAGCAACTTTACACATCATTCATATCAAAGGAGCTAGAAAGTATTCTCAAAATGAAATGAACGAAGTAGTGATTTTTTCTGCTTCAAAATTCAGTAAAAGCGCAGTTTTTGGACAACTAGTAATCCTTGTTGTTTATTTGCCTTTACTAACATTGATTGGAGTTGAAGGAAAAATGTTTAAACCAATGGCTGAAACAGTTTTATTTGCAATTTTGGGAGCTTTTATTTTGTCTTTGACCTACATTCCAATGATTTCAGCATTATTTTTAAGCAAAAATGTTAAAAATAAACTTAATATCAGTGATAAAATAATTCGTTTTATTTCTCGTAAATTTATGCCTGCCTTGATTTCAACTGTCAGACATCAAAAAGTTGTTTTGATAGGTTTGCTTTCGATTTTCGTAATCAGTATTCTTATTTTTATGAATTTAGGTTCTGAATTTATTCCGACTTTAGATGAAGGTGATTTTGCGGTTGAAACAAGGTTACCTCCTGGATCAAGCTTAACAAAAATGATTGCTACAACTGGAAAAGCTGCAAAAATTTTGAAAGATAATTTTCCAGAAGTGAAAAAAGTAATTGGAAAAATTGGTTCGGCAGAAATCCCAACAGATCCAATGCCTATGGAAGCAGCCGATTTGATGATTATTCTGAAAGACAAAAAAGAATGGACATCAGCTGAAACTAAGGAAGAGCTGGCGGAAAAAATGCAGCTAAAATTAGAATCCTACTTCTCAGGTGTTGAATTTGGTTTTCAACAACCGATTCAAATGCGTTTCAATGAATTAATGACTGGAGCAAAACAAGATGTTGTTGTGAAAGTGTATGGTGAAGATTTGGATAAATTGTCTTTTTATGCTAAAAAAATAGGGAAACTAGCTGGAAAAATTAAAGGTGTTCAAGATTTATATGTCGAAGAAGTCACAGGACTTTCAGAATTAATTGTTTCCTTTAATCACGAGAATTTAGCTTTTTACAATGTATCCATTCAAGAAGTAAATGATGTAATAAATACCTCTTTTGCAGGAAAAAATGCAGGTTTGATTTTCGAAGGAGAAAAGCGCTTTGATTTAGTAATTAAAAATGATTTTGCAGCTCGAAATTCCATTGAAGATTTAAAATCTTTGATTATTACAAGTTCTAATGGAAATCAAGTTCCGCTTGAATTGCTTGCAGATGTTGCCTATAAAATTGGTCCTAGTCAAATTCAACGTGATGATACCAAACGCAGAATTATCGTAGGTTTCAACATTCGTGGACGTGATGTTGGAAGTATTATTACTGAATTAAAAGCTGCAATTGATAAAAAAGTTGTTTTTGAAGCTGGATATACAACTGCTTATGGTGGAACTTTCAAGAATTTGGAAAGTGCAAGAAATCGTTTGATGATTGCAGTTCCTATTGCTTTATTGCTAATTTTCATCCTACTTTATGTAACGTTTAAATCATTAAAGCAAGCAAGTTTGGTTTTTACAGCCATTCCTTTGGCTTCAATTGGTGGAATTTTTGCTCTTTGGTTTCGTGATATGCCTTTTTCAATTTCTGCAGGAGTTGGATTTATAGCACTTTTTGGAGTTGCCGTTTTGAATGGAATTGTAATGATTGCTGAATTTAATTCCATCAGTGATTCTGGTGAAAACAATATCTACAAAATAATTATTAGAGGAACAAGATCAAGGCTACGTCCAGTTTTACTGACTGCTTTTGTTGCATCGCTTGGTTTTTTACCAATGGCAATTTCTCATGGAAGTGGAGCAGAAGTTCAAAAACCCTTGGCAACTGTTGTAATTGGAGGATTAATTTCTGCAACAATTTTAACCTTGTTCATTCTTCCAATTTTGTATTTACTTTCAAATTCAGCACGAAAAATGAAAATTAGAAAACCTACTTTGAAAGCAATTTCAATATTATTTTTATTGATTGGGTTTAATTTTTCATCTTTTTCGCAAGATATAAAAGTAGAAGATTGCATCAAAATTGCCCTTGAAAATAATAAAAATTTAGCTGCTTCAAGTCTTGAATCTTCCAAACAATTGATTTTATCTAAGGGAAATAAAGAAATTCCAAAAACAAATGTTGGGTTTATGTACGGACAATTTAATTCGATAAATAAGACAGATAATAATTTGAATATCAGTCAGTCGATTCCGTACCCGACAATTTATGGTTTAGAAAATAAACTGGGAGTTGTAAAATCTCAAAAAGCTGAATTTGAACATTTAATCAATGAAGCAGAATTAAAATTGAATGTTAGAATTGCATTTCAAGCACTTATTTACGCTTCAAGACAATTGATTTTATTGCAAGAGCAGGATTCATTATTTCGTTTAATGGAGGTGAAAATGAAATTGAAGTATGAACAAAGTGATATTCAACCAGTTGATTATTTGCTGTTTAAAAATCAAAAAAATGAATTGCAACAAAAAGTAAAGCGAAAAATAGAAGATTTCAATTCCGCTCAATATAATTTAACTTTATTTCTTGGAAAAGCGGTTTTTGTAAATCCAAAAATTGATATTGAAAATTCAAAAATGATTTTATTAGCTGATTCACCAAATTTTTCTGAACATTTGATGCTAAAGCCCCTTGAAATAAATCAAGAACAAAATGCAATTCAGCAAAAATTAAATCGAAATCGTTCTTATCCAGATTTAACTTTGGGATATTTTAATCAAACATTAATTGGTATTCAACAAGTTAATGGCGTAGATCAATATTTCAGCGGCAACAAACGTTTTCAAGGAATTCAAGGAAGTGTAACAATTCCGATTTTTAATCTTGCAACAAAACGAAAAAATGAAGCCTTAACGATTGAAAACAAGCAACTTGATTTTAAAATTGAACAAGAAAAGTTGATGTTAGAAAATGAATATTTGAAAAATCTTCAAAAATATAATTCTTTGAAAAACAGTTTAATCGATTTTGAAAATGGCATTTTAGCTAATAACAAGGAAATTAACAAAAAAACAAGTTTGCTTTTTCAAAATGGAGACATCTCAAATATTGAATGGATTTATATGCAACAACTGATCTTAAATTCAGAAGAACAATATTTGAATTTAGTAAATGAATTAAATCAACAAGTTATTTATTTGAATTGGTTGATCACGCAGAATTAAAGAAAAAATTAAATTTTAATTAAAAATATAAAAAAATGAAACTAGTTAAAGTAATATTCACACTTATTTTTCTTCTTTGCATTACATCTTGTGGAGAAAAAGCTACAGAAAACGGGACTGAAGAAGCAACGAAAGAATTAAGTTTAACAAATCAACAAATTCAGTTTAATGGAATTGAATATGCCGATTTAGTGGAAAGAGAATTTTCACCTGAAATTTTTGCTTTTGGCAAAGTGGAGGTTCCACCTCAAAATAAAACGATTATCACTGCAAAATTTGGTGGATTTGTAAAATCTATTGACATTATTGACGGAATGAAAGTTCGTAAAGGTCAAAAATTAATTGAAATCGAAGATCCTTCAATTATTCAGATGCAGCAAGATTATTTGGAAAATTTGAGCAATATGGAATATTTAAAAGCTGAATTTGAGCGTCAAGAAACTTTATCAAAAGAAGAAGCTACAAGTTTGAAAAATTTCCAACAGGCAAAATCAAATTATTTGAGTTCAAAAGCTAAAAATCTTGGTTTACGAAGTAAATTAAAACTTGCTGGTGTAGATTTAGGAAATGTGAGTGAAAATGGTTTGCAAAATAATGTGATTCTTCGAGCACCATTCGATGGAATTGTGACAAAAGTAAATGTTCAAACGGGGAGTTATGTAAATTCACAGGATCAATTGTTAGAATTAATTGATACTAAGCATGCGCATGCTGAAATCTCTGTCTATGAAAAGGATATTTATAAATTAAAACAAGAGCAAAATGTCAAAATGATTTTTCCAAATATAGAAAATCCAGTTTACGGGAAAATATATTTAATTGGTCATGATTTGGACAAAGATAAAACGGTGAAAGTTCATTGCCATTTTAACAAAGAAAACTCGGTTTTAATTCCAGGATCATTTTTTAAAGCTATCATTAAAACTCAATCCATTAAAAATTTCTCTTTGCCAACGGAATCAATTGTCGAAAATAAAGGTGAAAATTATATTTTCTTGATGCTTAAAAATAATGGTAAATCGGCTGTTTATGAAAAAATTAAAGTGAACGTGATTTCTAAAAATGATGAATTTACAGCAATTTCTTTTGAAAATATCAATCAATTATCTGGTAAAAAATATGTTTCCAAAGGAGCTTATGAACTTTTTTCTAAAACATTGGAAGAATAAAATAAATGGTTTTTAATTAAAATCAATAAAAAAAGATTTTAATTTCTAAAACATGATTCATATATTTTACTTTGATTTGTGGCACCTAATTGTTAGTGAAAAACAAAGCGAAGTCTATTGCGGGAACAATTAGGAAGCTCTGAAGGAGATCACCTAAATGGTCGCAAATAGACAAGTGACGTGCTTTTACTAACAATAAGTGCCGAGTTTTCTTTTGTTTTACTTTTCTTTTGGGGAAAAAGAAAAGTAAAGATTAAAGTTAACATAAATTTTTATTAGAAAGTATAGTTCGTTATATTTTTAACTTCTAAATCGATTTTGTTAAATCCTTAAAACTAATTCCCCTTTTACAAAAAGATTTTCTACATTTGTCCTTTAATTTAGAAAAAATTAGTACTAAAATATATGAAAGATTTACTTCAAAAGTTTGAACATAAAAGACCAGAAATCGTATTTGAATGGAAAGATGCAGAAACGGAAGCTGAAGGTTGGGTTGTCATAAATTCACTTCGTGGCGGTGCTGCTGGGGGTGGAACACGCATGAGAATTGGTCTTGATAAACGTGAAGTTGAATCTTTAGCCAAAACAATGGAAGTGAAATTCACTGTTTCTGGCCCAGCAATTGGAGGAGCAAAGTCAGGAATTAATTTCGATCCAAAAGATCCGCGTAAAGAAGGAGTTTTGAAAAGATGGTACGCTGCCGTTACTCCTTTATTGAAATACTATTACGGAACTGGTGGAGATTTGAATGTGGATGAAATCCATGAAGTTATACCAATTACGGAGGATTGCGGAGTTTGGCATCCCCAAGAAGGAGTTTTTAATGGGCATTTTCAACCGCGTGAATCACAAAAAATTCAACGAATTGGTCAATTGAGATATGGCGTTTTGAAGGTTATAGAAGACAATCGTTTTTCTCCAGAGATTTCGCGAAAATACGTTGTTGCGGATATGATTACAGGTTACGGAGTTTCTGAATCAGTTCGACATTTTTACGGAATTTGGGGTGGTTCTCTTGCAGGAAAAAAAGTAATTATTCAAGGTTGGGGAAATGTTGGTTCTGCTGCAGCTTATTATATGGCGCAAGAAGGAGCAAAAATTGTTGGAATTATTGACAGAGTTGGTGGATTAATCAACGAAGAAGGTTTTACTTTTGAAGAAATAAAAACACTTTTCTTAAATAAAAACGGAAACGAACTTGTTCACTCAAATTTATTGTCATTCGACGAGGTTCATGCAAAAATATGGGATGTAAAGGCAGATGTTTTTGTTCCTTGTGCCGCTTCAAGATTGATTACACAAAATCAATTAGAAAGAATGATTAAATCTGGTGTTGAAGTGATTTCAGCTGGGGCAAATGTTCCTTTTGCTGATCCAGAAATTTTCTTTGGTTCAATTGCCGAACACGCTGATGCAAATCTAGCTGTTATTCCAGATTTTATTTCAAATTGTGGAATGGCAAGAGTTTTTGCTTATTTAATGAGTAACGATTTGAAAAATATTTCTGACGAAGGAATTTTCAATGATACAAGTGAAACAATTAAAAATGCTTTAGTAAAAACTCATGGAAATAACCCTGCTAAAACAAACATTGCTAAAACAGCGTTCGAAATTGCTTTGAGTCAATTGGTATAATCTGAAAAAATAATTTTTAAAGATGGATGACTAGAAATAGTTGTCCATTTTTTTTGTGATTAAACGAAGTCTCTCATATAAAAATAAAATTCTTAATTTTAAATAAAATGATTTTGTCAAAAATAATTTATAGTTTAGCCTTTATAATTTACTGTTAAATGAAAATATTACTTATTGAAGACGAAATAAAAACAGCTCATTCACTTAAAATTGGATTGGAAGAGAATGGTTTTCAAGTTGATTTAGCATTTAACGGAGTGACAGGTCAAAAAGCTTGTTTAGAAAATTATTATAGCGTCATTATCTCAGACATCATTTTACCTCAATTAAGCGGAATTGAAATTGTTAAGACTGTGCGAAAAAATGGCATAAAAACACCTATTTTATTGCTTACCGCCTTAGGTTCAACTGATGAAAAAATTATAGGCTTTGATGCTGGTGCGGATGATTATTTAGTAAAACCTTTTGCTTTTCGTGAATTGATTGCTCGGATAAATGTTTTAAGTAAACGAAATGCCATTATTATCGCAGAAAATAAGACGATGATTTTCGCTGATTTAATATTAGATGTAGAGTCAAAAAGCGCAAAAAGAAATGAAACTAACATAGAATTAACAAATCGAGAGTTTGATTTAATAAAATATTTAATAGAAAATCAAAATAAAGTTATTTCAAAAAAAGCAATTGCAGAAGATGTATGGAACATCAATTTTGATACAGGAACAAATACGATTGAAGTGTATGTAAATTATTTAAGAAATAAGATTGATAAACCTTTTGCAAAAAAATTAATTCATACTTCTCATGGAATGGGTTACATTTTAAAAATAGACGATTGATATGCAAATTAGAACAAAATTAACCTTAAATTATGTTTTAATTACCGCAACTCTTTTGCTAATGGCATTTGTTTTAATTTTCTTTATGTATAAAGATACGCGGTCAAGTAAGTTTTCACGATCCTTAAAAAACAGGGCTTTATCTACAGCCTTTCGCTATGAAAAATTAAAGAGTAAAAACTCCTTTTTGCTTCATATTATTGACGACAGTAATAAAGATGTGTACGATTTTGAAAACATTTCTATTTTTAAATCAAATGGATTAAAACTCTACTCTTCAAGTATTTATCAAATTAAAAATTCACAGTATTACATCGGTAATTTAAAAACTGAAAATGAAAAGTATCTGGAAGAAAATGACCTTGTAATCTGGAGTTTGAAATTAAAAATCAACGGTAAAGATTGCTTTGTTATTGCGAAAGCTCGAGATTCTTATGGACTTCGAAACTATGAAAATTTAAAGAAAATACTCTTCTTTGTCTTTATTCTAATTGTTTCTTTTTTAACTGTAACAGGCTGGATTTTCACAAAAAGAATCATGAAACCAATTTCAGATATCATGAATCAAGTTGACGATATTTCTCCCACAAATTTAAATTTAAGACTAGAACCTTTAAAAAACAAAGATGAATTAAGTCGCTTAGTAAATACTTTTAACCAAATGTTAGAAAGGATTGATAACGCATTTAAAATACAAAAAAACTTCACATCAAATGCAGCTCATGAACTTAAGAATCCTTTAACAATAATTACTTCTCAATTGGAAGTTACTCTCCTGAAAGGACGAACTAATTCAGAATATAAAGAGATATGTGAATCTATTTTAGAAGATGTCAAGAGTTTAAATGAGGTTTCACACCAAATGTTTTTATTAACCAAACTTTCTGATAAAAATGTGGAACAAGAATTCAAAAAAACTAGAGTTGATGAATTGTTGTGGGATGCTCGAACTGCATTTCTAAAACAAAATCCCGATGCTAAAATAGAAATAGGTTTAAAAAATTTGCCTGCAAACGATAACACTTTATATTATCCGCTAAACGAAACTTTGATTAAAACATGTTTTTGGAATTTAATTGAAAATGGAATTAAGTTTTCCTCCAATAAATCCATTTTTATCTCTTTGCATTTTGAAAATGATAAATTAAAAATTCGATTTTTAAATGACGGACAGCAAATTCAAAAAGGTGATGCAGACTTTATCTTTGAACCTTTTTTTAGATCAAAAAATGCACTGCAAATTAAAGGATTTGGCATTGGCTTGTCAATAATTAAACAAATAGCTGAAATACATAAAATTGATATCAGCCTAGTCCCACGTGAAGATTTTCAGACACAATTCGACCTAATATTTCCTTGAATTATATTCTAAGGTATTTCTAAGGTTAAAAATTAATAAAACTTCAAAATCCTTTTTAGATTTGTATGTAATTTAAATTGTAGCAAAAATCAAAGGAAGTGGGCATTTACATGTTCACTTTTTTATTTTTTATGTAACTTTAAAAAAGTTATTTCAATAGTTTGTGTTTTTTTGATTAAATTGATATTTAATTGTCAGAATCTAATTAAGCAAAAGTCCCCAGTTATCTTCCAAAAGAAAATCCCTATATTTACGGAATATTTTTATATTTTTTTTATGGAAACATTTGTTGTCCTGATCTTTATTCTAGGTTACATCGCGATTACGATGGAACATAAATTGAAAATTGATAAACTTATTCCAGCCTTACTAATGATGGCTTTGGCTTGGACTGCAGTTGCACTTGGAATTGATTCTTTTACAACTTGGTTTAATCCGCATGAAGCTAAATTAATTGGCATTTCTGGAATGAATCATCTAGCAAAAATGCATCTTTTAGAAAATACCTTGTTGCATCATTTTGGGAAAACTGCTGAAATTTTAGTCTTTCTAATGGGAGCTATGGCCATTGTTGAAATGATAGATCATTTTAATGGCTTTGGTACGATTAAAAAAATGATTAAAACAAATAGCAAATTAGCACTCTTGTGGATCGTTTGTTTTCTAGGGTTTTTTCTTTCTGCAATTATTGACAACTTAACAGCAACAATTGTATTAATTACAATTATTCGTAAAATTCTTCCTGAGCAAAAAGATCGCATGTGGTTTGCTGGTTTTGTAATTATTGCTGCAAATGCTGGTGGTGCTTGGACGCCAATTGGAGATGTTACAACAACCATGCTTTGGATGGCTGGAAAAGTTACGACTGGAAAATTAGCAATGCTACTTTCACTACCATCTTTGGTAAATATTTTGGTTCCTTTGACAATTGCATCATTTATGAAAGCCTTTAAAGGGAGATTTTCTTCCGAAATTGGATCCGATTCAGAAAATAAAAATGGAGCTTTCATGCTGTATCTTGGTTTAGCATTAGTAGTTTTCGTTCCAATTTTTAAAACTGTTACACATTTACCACCTTACATTGGAATGATGCTTTCTCTTTCAATTTTTGCTATCATTGCTGAGATTTTAACAAAAAGAAAATTTAGCCTTGTTCAAATAAAAGATGTAAAAAACCATCCATCAATAAGTCCCACGATGAAAGCTTTGTCTAAAATAGAAATGCCTTCCGTTTTATTTTTCTTGGGGATTTTAATGACAGTCGCTGCCATGGAATCTCTGGGATTAATTTATAATTTCGGCCAAACCGTAAATTCCACAATTCCTTCTGACTTATTTGTTACTATATTAGGAATAAGTTCTGCTATTATTGACAATGTTCCATTGGTTGCCGCAAGCATTGGAATGTTTCAGAATGCTCCCGACGCATCAATTTGGCATTTTGTTGCTTATGCCGCGGGAACTGGCGGGAGTATGCTTATCATCGGTTCAGCAGCCGGTGTGGTAGCAATGGGAATGGAAAAAATCTCTTTTTCTTGGTACTTAAAAAACATTACTCTTTTGGCACTCGCTGGATATTTGGCCGGAATTGGAGTTTTCTTTTTAGTAAGAGCGATTTCAATCTGATAAATAAAAACATTTGATTGTTTAAAACTATATTTTTTCTTTCAGAATCAAGAGAGTAATACCTTTATTTTTACAGGATTAATTTACGCTAAAAATGAAAAAATACATCAAAATTACACTTGCCTCAATTTTTATTGCTGCGGCTGGAACCGTGATGGCTCAGTCTGAAAACCTCCAAAAAACTGTTGAAGCAGGAAAAGAAAAATTTAAGGGCATTGAAGAAATCTCAGCTTTTGACTTCTTAATTAAAGGTGGACTTTTCTTAATTCCAATTGCATTGTTGTTGTTTTACACCATTTATTTAGGGGTAGAAAAATATCTATACATCAGGAGATCAGCAAAATTTGACATGAATTTATTGTCAGATATTAAGACAAGTTTAAATGCTGGAAATATTGACAATGCATTGGCTAGTATATCTAAAGATAAAACTGCTTTCGGAAACATTGTGAAAGAAGGAATTTTAACCATTGGAAGACCTGTTTCTGAAATTGAATCTAACATGGAAAAAGTGACAAATATCGAAGTTGCAAAAATGGAAAGAAACCTTGGACATTTAGGTTTAATTGCTGGTATTGCACCAACTTTAGGATTTATCGGTACAATATCTGGGGTGATTAAAATATTTTACAGCATTTCGATCTCAGAAAATGTGAGTATTGGAAATATTTCTGGAGGTTTATACGAAAAAATGATTTCATCTGGTTCTGGTTTAGTTGTCGGAATTATTGCCTTTGCAATTTACCATTTATTGAACGGAGTTATTGATAATTTCTCACTTAACGTGCAAAAAATCAACTTAGAATTTGTTAACATCATTCAAAGACCAAGCAATGGCGATAAAACGAAATAAGAGATTTCATGCTGAGGTTGCAACTTCGGCGTTGAGCGATATCATGTTCTTTTTATTACTTTTCTTTTTGATAATTTCAACGTTATCAAATCCAAATGTGATAAAAATGGACCTTCCAAAACCTGCTGAAAAAGTAAGCCCTGTTCAAGATAAAGTTGTTCCAACGGCCATTATTACGGAAAATAATATGTATTTTATTCTTCCAAATGAAAAAGAAGCTGATGCCAGGCCTTTGGATCAAATGAAGGATAAATTGATTTCAGAGGTTACAAATTCTGGTCAAATGAAACTTAAAATCGCAGGACACAGAAAAGCCGATTATGACGCTATTTTTCAAGTTTTGGCCTTGGCAGAAAATAATGGTTGGACACCATCTTTGGCATACGCAAAATAGATTGTAACTTTATTAAAAAAATAGCGTTTTACTAAATATTATTAAACAGTAAAGAAATGAATGCTCAAGTATTTGATAAGCAAGATAATATAAAAGGAGTAATTTCTTCTTTAGGAGTGATGCTTTTTCTTTTAATTTTATTAAAACTCATTACTTATACGCAGGTAAATCCAAAGCCTTTAGAGGAAATTTTGAAAATGGAAGAAACTCCTGATGAGATTGTCATGCAAAAATTTGAAACAAGCGCGAAACAAGGCGGCGGTTCTGGTCAAGCAACAAATGCCCCAGTTGTAAAGGAGAATTTAGATCAGATGGATAAAACTTTGCGTGACCCGAATTCAGATTCAAAAGAATTTGCTGCAAAAGGAGAAAGTAACCATTCAAATCAAGATAAAAGTTCAGACAATACTGCCTCAACCAAAGTAAATGATGAGTTTGCTTTTAAAAAATCAGGCGGTTCTGGTGGAGGAGATAATGGCGGAAATGGAAAAGGTTTTGGAAAGGATGATGGAAATGGTTCTGGACCAGGTAATGGAGAAGGAAAAAAAGCGAGAGTTCGTTTAAATGATCCAAATACTGAAAATATTGCTTCCGATCAATCCTGCAAAATTAATTTGAAATTGACAATTAATGCTGAGGGCGACGTAATCAAAGCAGAAAACATTGTTTCAAAAACAACCACAACGAATCAACTTGTGATTAAGCAAGTTATTTCTAATGTGAAATCTCAAGTAAAATACAATAAAGTAAGTGGTTCTTCGCCAGAGATTGTTTATATTACTTTAAATATTTCAGCGAAATAAATTTTCAAAAAATGAATTACCAAGAGTCTGTTGATTGGCTTTTTGATCAATTTCCAGCCTACCAAAAAATTGGTGTTTCAGCATATAAACCAGATTTGAACAATGTTCTGGAATTATGTACTTATTTTAAAGTTGAATATTCTTCTTTAAAATTTATTCACATTGCTGGTACAAATGGAAAAGGTTCAACTTCTAATTACTTAGCATCCATTTTACAAGAAGCATCTTATAAAACAGGCTTATTTACTTCTCCACATATTTTGGATTTTCGAGAAAGAATTCGAGTAAATGGAGAAATGATTTCGGAAGAAAAAGTAATTTCCTTTTGTGAAGAAATCAAGAATTCAAATTTTGATATTAAACCTTCTTTTTTTGAAATAACTTGGGTTTTATGTTTGATTCATTTTGTTGAGTCCAAATGTGAAATATGCGTTATTGAAACAGGATTGGGCGGTCGATTGGATTCCACAAATATTATCAATCCGATTTTGAGTATCATTACAAATATTAGTTTGGATCACATCGCAATTTTAGGAAATACTTTAGAGGAAATTACTTTTGAAAAAGCTGGTATAATTAAGAATAATATTCCCGTTTTAATTGGTGAATGCGATTCAATTTCTCGACCGATTTTCATTGAACAAGCCAAAATTAAAAGTAGTCAAATTTATTTTTCAGAAGATTTTGAAATCGGGAATTCGTTTTTTGATAAAAATTCCTATTTGTTTAAAAATGAAAGAACCATTAAAAATGCAATTCAACTTTTAAATCTACACGGATTAAAAATTGAAAGGTCGTTAATTAATAAAGGATTAAAAAACGTTTCAAGAAACACGGGCTTTATTGGTCGTTATCAAGAAATTGCACGAAATCCAAAAATAATAGTTGACGCAGCGCACAATATCGCTGGAATTTCTGAATTAATCAAAACCATCAAGACAGAAAAATTTGAGAACTTACATATTATCTACGGAGCAAGCAATGATAAAGATGCTCTTGAAATTTTGAATTTGCTTCCTACTAACTGTAATTTATATTTATGCACTTTTTCAAATCAAAGAAGTTTGACTTTTGAGCAATTAAAAGAACTGAACGTAAAAATAAACCAAAAAAGTCAAATTTTTTCTTCAGTCAAAGAATCTTTTAATTACGTTCAAAATACTGTAAATGAAAATGATATCATTTTAATTACAGGAAGTTTCTTTTTGCTAAGTGATTTTTTTGATTTTTTTTCAAAGAAAGAGTTGTTAAATTAAAATTAATACATATATTTGCACTCGCTTTTAAAAAGTCTAAAGCAAAATTTAAAATAAAAATTGGGGGATTAGCTCAGCTGGTTCAGAGCACCTGCCTTACAAGCAGGGGGTCACTGGTTCGAACCCAGTATTCCCCACTAAAGCCTCACAGAAATGTGAGGCTTTTTTTATGCCTAAAATTTATGTTTTACACTTACATTATTTATTCTCCATTAAAAGATAAATATTACATCGGAGCATCAGAAAATCCAATTGAGAGATTAAAAAAACATAATTCAAAGCATAAAGGATTTACAAATCAAGCAAATGATTGGGAAATATTATTTATTAAACAATTTGAGTTAAAGGACGAAGCTTTTACTTTTGAGAAAAAAATTAAATCTTGGAAATCTCGAAAGAAAATTGAAGATTTAGTAAGAAATTATTCTTG
>CANLGD010000020.1 GCA_947490145.1 Flavobacteriia bacterium | reverse complement strand
AATTCATAACTCATAACTCATAATTCAACATTTATAATTTACTCCCAAACTCCCATTGCACAGAATTTCTCAATTCGTTGATTAATTCTGTCTTCAACTTTTATTTTTTGTAAATCTTTAATTGTTTCTTTTAAATATTTTTTCACGATTCCAAACATTTCGTCTTGGTTTCTGTGCGCACCATTTAAAGGTTCTTTGATAACTTCGTCAACCAATTTGTTATTTTTCATATCGGTTGACGTTAATTTCAAAGCATCTGCAGCTATTTCTTTGTAGTCCCAAGATCTCCACAAAATGGATGAACAAGATTCAGGCGAAATTACTGAATACCAAGTATTCTCTAGCATTACAACTTTATCTCCAACGCCAATTCCTAAAGCTCCACCAGATGCTCCTTCTCCAATAATGACACAAATTACGGGAACTTTTAAGCGCATCATTTCGTAAATATTTCTTGCAATTGCCTCACCTTGACCTCTTTCTTCAGCTTCCAAACCTGGAAATGCTCCTGGAGTATCGATGAAAGTTACAATTGGTTTTCCAAATTTTTCAGCTAAACGCATCAATCTTAATGCTTTTCTATATCCTTCAGGGTTTGGCATGCCAAAGTTTCTATATTGACGCATTTTGGTATTAATTCCTTTTTGTTGACCGATAAACATAACTGTTTCTCCATCTAAAAGCCCAAAACCACCAATCATTGCTTTATCGTCTTTGACACTTCTATCGCCATGATATTCTTGAAATGTATTGTCAGAAATAGAATTGATGTAAGCTAAAGTATAAGGACGATCAGGATGTCTAGACAATTGAACGCGTTGCCAAGGTGTTAATCCAGAAAAAATTTCATTTGTTTTTTCAGCTAATTTTTTCTCAAGGGCCAAAACAGTCTCATTCATATCCACATCACTGGTTTCGCCAATTTCTTTGGTTTGAAGAATTTGTTCTTCTAATGCTTTTATAGGCTCTTCAAAATCTAAATATACTGACATTTTATTTTGTTTTAAAATTAAAATCGAAGCACAAATTTAATAAAATATGACAAAAAAATAGAAGTTTATTATCTTTGAAGCATGATTTTATTTCCACCAGCAAAAATTAATCTTGGTTTAAGTATTTTAAACAAGCGAATAGACGGATTTCACAACCTTGAAACCGTTTTTTTTCAACTGCCCTTTTGTGATATTTTGGAAATCGTCAAAAATGAAAAATTTCATTTCCAAGCAAGCGGAATTGAAATTTCAGGTAATGAAAATGATAACTTATGCATCAAAGCTTATAATTTATTAAAGACAGATTTTAATTTAAGTCCCGTTTCGATTCACTTACATAAAATTATTCCAATGGGTGCAGGTTTGGGCGGAGGTTCAGCAGATGGGACATATACTTTACTAATTCTAAATGAATTATTTAAGCTAAATTTAAATGCAGAACAGCTTAGGAAGTATGCACTAATTTTAGGCAGTGATTGTCCTTTATTTGTTTCCAAAAAACCTCAAAAAGCAAGTTCTAGAGGTGAAATTTTAGAGGAAATTGATCTCGATTTAAAAGGGAAATTCATCCACATTGTAAACATTGGAGTTCACATTTCAACCAAGGAAGCATTTGAGAATTTGGAATTGGGTTTAAATTCTACTGTAAAAATTGCTGAAATTTTAAAACAAAATTTAACTTTATGGCAAGAAAATTTAATCAATGATTTTGAAAAACCAATTTTCAAAAAATTTCCGGCACTGAAAGAATTAAAGCAGAAAATTTATCAAAATGAAGCAAAATATGTTTCCATGACTGGCACTGGCTCAACTATTTTTGGAATTTATGATCAAAAACCAAAATTGATGTTCGAGAATGACAATAAAAATATCTTAGAAAAAATTGTTTATATAGAATGATTTTGTATTTTTGGTAAACATAATAAACGTATGAAAAAGATATTTTTAGTTTTAAGCGCGATTTTGGTTGTTATTTCTTGTAAGAAAAAAGTCGAAGAAGTCGCGGTTGTAGAACCAGATCCGTATGCAGTGTTAGGTCCTGGAGTTTATGATTATGACAGTAATTTTTACAAATCAGTTATTATTGATAACGCTGGAGAATGGATGGTTTCTAACTTAAGAACAAGTCATTTTAGCAATGGAGATACAATCCCAAGTGGAAAAGACACAAATGATATTTCTGGTTTATTGACACCACAATTTTTCTTTTATCCAAACGGAGATTCAATCACAAATTTGAAAAAATACGGCAGACTTTATACCTATTATGTTGTTGAAGATGGTAGAAATGTTTGCCCAAGCGGCTGGCATGTTCCAACTAAAAACGAATGGGATACACTAACTAGGTATGTAGGAGGTCAGGAATCTGGTGGCGGACATTTAAAAAGTACATCTTTGTGGTTAAGCCCAAATTTTGGTGCTGACAACGAAAGTCTTTTTGAAGCTTTACCTGCAGGATACAGACAACCTCAAAAAGTGTACAAAGAAGTTACACAATCTGGAATTTGGTGGACAAACACAGCAGATACTGCAAATAGAGTTTGGACATATTATTTAAAATTCGGTTATTCGACAGTTTTCAGAACGCCTGCAGAAAAGAATTTTTCTTATTCTTTGAGATGTAAAAAAGATTGAAAAAAAAAACAGGTTAAAACTTAACTCAATTTTCTACTCTGCATAATTTAGTAATTTGAAAGTTGAGCTGCGAGTTGATTCCTTTTTATTCGAAACTCTTTCAAAATTAATCTTAATTTTGTACTCATACAGTTGGATTTTATTCATAATTCAAATTGTAAAATAAATTCGATGCAAACATATTTTAATAATTTTGGGTTTGAGAAACCTACAGAAATTCAAGCAAACTATTGTTCTGAAAAAAATAATTTTTCTATTTTATTGGCAAACACAGGATCTGGAAAAACATTAGCTTTTTTGGTCAAAGTGGCAATTTATTTGGAAAAAAATCCTGATGAACAAGTTCTGATTTTATCGCCAACACGAGAATTAGCAATTCAAGTTCATGAAGTTTTAACAAAATTAAGACTTCCATTCAGTAATATTTTGTGTTACGGTGGACATTCTTTCAAAAATGAACGTTTGCAATTTTCTCAAAAACCAACAATTATTGTTTCTACTCCGGGTAGAATTTTAGATCATTATGAAAGAGAAACAGACGGTTTAAATAAATTTTCAATATTAATTATTGATGAGTACGATAAGACTTTGGAATTTGGTTTTTTGAATGAATTAGAGTCGATTTATACTTTTAGTAAACTTTTAAATAACATTCAATTAATTAGTGCAACAGAAATTAATGAATTACCAAAGTTTCTACTGAATGTCAATTTTAAAACGTTTAATTTTCTTCAAAATGAAAAACCAGATTTATTATTTTACAGTGTAAAAGCAGAAGAAAATGATAAATTAAAAGCTTTAGCTTTATTGTTGACTACAATTTCAAATGAAACAATAATTGTTTTTTGTACACATCGTGAAGCAACAGAGAGGCTTTCAAAACATTTGAAGGAATACGGCAAATCTAACGAAATTTTTCATGGAGGCTTGGAGCAAATAGATCGAGAAAGGGCTTTAATTAAATTTAAAAATGGAACGGTTGATTGTTTAATTGCGACAGATTTGGCTTCAAGAGGCTTAGATATTCCAGATATTTCTCATATTATTCATTATCAATTCCCACAAACATTAGAAGATTTTACGCACCGAAATGGCAGAACCGCACGGATGAATAAATCAGGCAAAATCTATTTAATTCATTCATCAAATGAAACGTTACCGGAATATTGTGATGGAATAGATTTAATTACACTAAAAGTCCCTGATAATTTTATTGATTATACTGAACCTCAATGGCTTACACTTTATGTTAATATTGGAAGAAAACAAAAAATACGCAAGATGGATCTTGTAGGTTATTTCACAACTGATTTAAAAATTCCTTTTGATAAATTAGGTTTAATTCAAGTTGCAGGCAGCTATTGTTATGTTTCAATTGACAAAAGTAGTTATGAAAAGGTGAAAAATAATTTTTCAAATTCCGTAAAAATAAAGAAAACCAATGCGAAAATTAATCTTTGTCGTTGATTCGTTTTATGGAAATTACTTTTTGATAATTGATAACAGTTAAATGTTCATTTATAGTTTTAAATAAGAAACAAGTAAACAGAATTTTCAGTATTTTTGAAAAAAATGTTTTATGGGCCATAATTTATATATTGTACCTCACGATTTTACTGCTGTTGGCGATTCAGCGCTTACTTATGCTATTAATTTAGGAAAAAAAGTAAAAACAGAAATTCAGTTAATACACATAGTGGCAGATAAAACAAAATTAGTTGGCGCAAAACAAAAATTAGAAAAAATAGTTGATTCTTGTGAAAAGACTGAAAATGTTTTAATTACAACAAAAGTTATATTAGGTAATATCTTTGAAGATATTGGCAGATTAGCGAAGAAGGAGGGTGCCCAACTAATTATTATTGGTACGCATGGTGTAACAGGTATGCAAAAGATTTTTGGAAGCAATATTATTAAAGTAGTTACAAGTTCTGAAGTCCCATTTTTAATTGTGCAAAAAAGTACAAAATTAGAGAATGTCAAACGAATTATCGTTCCAATTGATATGACAAGAGAAAGTCTTCAAATTACAAATTTGGCGGGAGACGTTTCAAATATATTTGGTGCTGAAATTCATGTTATTGTTGAAAAACAAACAGATGAAATCTTTGCTAAAAGATTAACTACTCGAATTGCAATGGTAAAGGATCAATATGATGAAAGAAATATTAAAGCTACTTTTTCGTTAATTGATGCAGGTGGTTCTTATCAGAAGAAAGTAATAGATTACACAAAAAAAAATCAAGGAGATTTTATCGCATTGTCATATCACTCTGAAAGTTTATTACCGATGTTTGACACTTTTGCTCAAAGTTTGTTAGTAAATGAATTAAATCTTCCTTGTCTAATAATTAACTCAAAATCAGCATCTAAGCTGAATTTTTAATCTCAATTTTTAATGCTATTTTTAGGGCAATACAATGAACTTCAATTATTGAGGTTTACTAGCGTTGGTGCATATTTAGGTGATAATGAAGGAAATGATGTTCTTCTGCCAAATAAATATTTAACACAAGAAATGGCGGTTGATCAAAAACTGCGTGTTTTCTTATATTTAGATCACGATGAAAGAATTGTTGCAACTACACAAATTCCATTACTTGAAATTAATACTTTTGCCTACTTAAAAGTTGTTGAGGCAACTCATATCGGTGCATTTTTAGATTGGGGTTTGATAAAACACCTATTTTGTCCTTTCAAAGAGCAAAGTGCAAAAATGGAAGAGGGGAAATATTATTTAATTTACCTCTATTTAGATGAGGCGACGCAACGACTAGTAGCATCTGCAAGAGTTAAGCGTTTTTTAGAAAAAGAGCATATTGTTTTGGAGGAAGGTCAGGAAGTTGATTTATTAATTTGTGATCAAACAGAATTAGGCCAAAATGTAATTGTAAATGACACATATAGTGGATTGATTTTCAATAATCACATAAGTAAAAAAGTTCGTCGTGGAGAAACTTGTAAGGGTTATGTTTCTAAAATTCGTCTAGATGGAAAAATTGATATTTCACTTGAAAAACTAGGATTTGTTAAAATTGAACCTGCAGCAGAAGAATTATTAAGATTGATTAAAGAATATGCTGGTGAACTAAAATTGACTGACAAAAGTGATCCCAATGACATTAGAGAAATTGCTGGAATGAGTAAAAAAACATTTAAGCAAGCGGTTGGAAATTTATACAAACAAAAATTAATTGTCTTGAATGAAAATTCAATTAGTTTGAGTTTGAAAGCTTGAAAAATTGCAAGATTTAATAGGTGATTTTTTTGCTAAAATTAGTTTTTATATAGTGAGAATTAAGGTTGTTTTAAAAATTCTTCTTATATTTTCACTTTTATCGCCAGATTATAATTTTTTGCGATTAATTATGCTTTTATTCATTTAATGCGATAATATCTCAAAGTAGTGTGATTTTTTAAATCTGTTTTTTCCAAACTTGTGGGAAATGCTTATAATTGTTATTGAGAAGAAAGTTTATATATATAGATGTTAAAAAATAATCACAAATAAAAATTTAAATACATTACTTAGCATATTTATAATCAAATTTTTTCAAGGAAATTGCTTGTTTTTTTGTTTAAAAAGTGGATTTCATAAGAGAGAGCCAAATGTTTCTCTTAAGTTTACCTTTGGTACATAAAATTGCAAGACAAATTATAGTTGCAGAAAAATAAATCCGCATGATGGAAAAACTAGGTGCTAGTTTTTTTACAAATCTAAATTAAGTAAAAATAGAATAAAGTGTAATTCGAACGACACGCGTCCCGAAAAACGATTTAAAAACAATTATTCCACACTAAATAATTTTAAGAATTTACTCAAATAAATTCTATTTGAAGTTATTTCATAAGAGAAATTTTTCCCTTTACGTTTATCGGGTTTTAATTCATTAATAGCAGCTTCCAATTCCACATCATTCGTATATATAAATAATTCACCTTCTTTTTTGTTCAATCCATAATTTAAGAAATATTCGGAACCAGCTGGATTTGAAATTAATAAATTGAATTTATCTCCTCCATTTCCTGAATAAAATTGTTGATAAAAAGCTTTAATAGGCAAATATTTCATAACTGGTTTATCAAAAATACTAACTACCACTGCTGATTCAACATCTGTTATTAATCCTTTTTCCTCAAATTTAGGATTGTTTAAAGATGATAATTTTAAGCCGGTAATTACAACTGCAGCTTTCATCTGATCAGGTATTTTTTTATAGGTTCCATCTAATAAATAATCCGCCTTCACTTTATCAGCTGTTTTCCTGTCTGTCCATTCAACAAGAGCTTTTTCAAATGTTGTTGAACCAAAATCCATCGGTTTTAAATCTGGATTTTTAAGTAACTTTTCGGCAATTCTTTCAAAAGATTTTTCATCCAGAGGCAAGTTGTATTTAATGGTTAGGTTCATATTTGTCTGTTCACTTTCTTGGTAGTAATTTATTGTTCCAACTGTTTCTAAATTAATTGGAGAATAATTCATTCCCAAAGTTATGACTCCGTCACCGCTTAAAGAACAATTTCCAGTTTGAAGTGCCAAGTAGTTTCCTTTTTCGAAACGATTAATTAATTTTTCCGCAGATCCAATTTGAAATTCATTAGTGAAGGCGCTATATTGTAAAAAGCCATCTGAGGTAAAAACAACTTGATCTCCCTTTTCTTGAATTTCAGACAAGAAAGTTGGATAAAGTGCAATTTCATCAGTTCTTTTCGAATCTCTCCAGACAATTCCGGCTGTAAGGGACAAACTATCTAAACTCTTCATAGAGGATGAAACTGGTATTTGAATATTTTTGGGATCAATTTCAGCATTAAAAGACATCCAACTTTTCTTAAATTTATTACAATTATGAACAATTCTTGTTGCACCAGTAAATTTGATTAAGGGATTGAAAGAGTACACAAGCACATCACCATAGTATTCAAAATGTTTGCTAAGTTTAAAATTATCTTTAATTGAAATTTTTCCCCTTGCTGCTGTTTGATATGTAGAGTCCACAGTTATTGAATTCATTTTAATTATTGTCATTGAACTATCTGCATCGTAATAGGGATAATCTCCTTTTGCTTCGTACATCATTCTAGCTTGAATTTCAATTGTACAATTAGTGAATTTATGAAGTTTGGTTATGCTATTCACTAACATTGTAGCGTTAAGCAGCGGGTCAATCCTTGCTTTTTTACGAATAGTTAAAGCATTAGAGTCGGGAATTATTCTAGCATCAGCAATGTCGATAAAAAATACTTTTTTACAAAAAATAGTTTTTTGCTTCATGCTATATTTTGCTTCTCTAGCTCTAAAACTTAATGAATCTTGCTCAGGGTGTAAGGAGAAAAAGTTTGCACTTGCTAAATCTAAATCTGTTTTTAAATCTAAATCTGCATCCTTACTTGTTGACATTTCTATAGCTTCTTCATCCATAAACCACGTGAAAAAATCCATTTTACACAAATATTGATTCACTGGAAATTCAATACGAGAGGTTCCAGAATTTGATCGAAACTGACCTTTTCTATCTTTAAAAGAAACGTGAGCATTTAAATTTGCTGTTTTCAATGAAAGAGGGTCTTCATCATCAACTCTGAAATTATTTTTTAAATTAAAGTTTGCTGTATCTGAATCAATATCCCATCGCTTAAATTTTAACTTTTTGGCTCCCATATTAGCATCCTTAAAAGTTGTTACACCAAATCCAGTGCATCCATCTTTGGTAATAATAAGAGTACCTTTCATTCTACATTCCTTGTTAAACATAGTTAATTCATTATTTGGTGTCGAGCTGGCTTTTAGAAAATTATTTTTAGGAACGAAACTAATGAATGCTTCTGGAGATTGAATATCTGGATATTCAACACCTAATTCAATTGGTTTATTGTCAAAAATCGCATAACCAATTGTGGAATCGGGTAGGAAAGTATAAGCTTTTGATATTGAAGTAGAATATATGAATTTAATAGTTCCTGCGCCTTGCAATCCTTTTCCGCTTAATATAATTTTGTCTTCGTATTTTGCATCTTCTGAATAAAAATCATATCCTCCATCTTTTGCTTTTGTACTAAAGCCAAAAGAATAATCAGGCATAATTTTTAAATCTTCTCTAAATTTAGGAAAAATTCCAGCAGAACTTAACTCTCCTTTAAATCGCTGATGTGATTCTTTGAAATTGTCTAAACTATCCATTTCAAAAGGATCCATTGTATAATAAAAACGTGCACTGTCATATGCACCTTTAAAAATTGAAGGCTGGTTGTAGTACACAAATGATGGCTTGTCCACAATAATTTTCGGGAAATCAGTAATTTTCTTATTCAAGCCAGCCCTATTTGTTGGGTCATCAACTAGTAATTCTCCTGAAATTGATTTAATTTCATTTGTTATTGTAATCATTTGTTTACCATCGGCTTCAGTCATTGGTTTTACGCGGAATAAGGATTTATCTGTTTTAAACAAATTTATTTTATGGGTATTGTATATATAACTTGCATCTATTGAGTTAATTTCCATTTTTCCTGAGACAATCCAACCAGAAAATATAAAATCTCTATTTGCTTTAATTATTACTTTGTTTTCTGCGGGAAATACTGCGACATTTTGTGCTTGAGAAATATTTACATTATCAACTGCATCTAATTTTATTTCAAGAGTACCCAAATTTAAAGTTCCAAAATTTTTCAATCCACTTCTAACTTTATTTATTTTCTCATAATTTTGTATAACATTTTGCAAATAAACTTCTTTATTAATTTCTTGCTCTGTATATCCAGTTAATTTTTTCTGTCTCATATCTGACAAAAAAAGCAAATTATCGTAATCCATTTTTCCAGCTTTGGAATTTACGAAATTAATCAACTTTTGGTTTACTGTGATCATCTTTGAGTCAGTGTCATAATTCAAAAAACCCAATGCCGCAAGATCTAGCATAAAAGATTTCGCTTGTTCCATGGTTTTGCCTAGGGCGCTTGCAATTTTGCCTTCGTGTACAATGTATTCGTCATATTTAAGACAATAATCGTTGATTTTTACAAATGGATGAATAGCTTCAATTCCTTGTAATTGGTCGTACAACAATAAATCAAAATAATTTTTGGATTCCAAACGGGCATAGCGTTGATCTTGACTCGAACCAAAATTATAGTTTAATAGTATTTCTGGAGCGTCGAATGTCCATTCTAATTTGGGAACATACATATCTACTTGATGAAGAGAATTGGCAAAAGGTGATTGAGAAATTCCGGATGTACCTCGCACAAACTCTAATATGTTTTTTTCTAAATTGTATGTAAAATCTAATCCAGGGTGAAAAATGGAATCTTTTAATCCAATTTTTATACTTGCTTTACCCAAAGGACAATTTATTTTTTTTGCATTAACAATAACCAATTGTGACTCAATGAAGATAAAAGCCTTGCTTTTTTTGTAAATAGTTAAAAAACAAGGATTTACTGATTCACCTAAGCCAACAAAATCTTTTCCTTGAAGAGAAAATCCACCTTCATAATCGACATTTGGTTTAATTTCTGAAATTTTCAATCTCTTTTCAAATGATAAAAATTGAGGATAGTTTTTATCCTCTTCTCTATTAACTTTAATGGCTCTATCTATTAATTTACCAAGTATTGTTTTGGTAAAAAAAGGAGTTGTTAATTTTACAGTATCACAGGAAAAATTTGAGCTTTTTAAAGATAAGTTATAAGTCATTAATTCAGCATTTGTCTCTTCTTTGGCAAGACCAACTTTTTCCCAATTTAAAGAACCTCCTTTCCCATCCCACTTTTTAAGAATTGGATCATAGGTACCAAAAGCATCGTAAACAATAATGCTATCTACGTATTTGTTCTTGTCGTTTTTAGAATTATTTTCAACTAAACAAACAAGTTTTCCACCTTCAAATTTTATAAGTGGCGTATCAGTAAATTCAAACGAATAAGAACCACCTCTGTACATCCAAAAAAAATTTGAATTTTCGGCAATCACACTCTTGGAGAAAAAATTAGCTGATAATTCAATAAAATCCTCGAATTTATTCGCATTTCTATTATCCAATAATTTATCAATAGAGTTATGCCAAGCTATGTAACTAGAGTTAGACTGCTTGTTTTTCACAAAAGCTTGAACCGAATATACATAATTATAAATTACTGGATAGTATTTAAGTTTTTTACCTTCCATTAAATTGCAGGTTTCGACCATTTTTTTAAAATAGTTATCCGAAATCTCATTCGTCTTTACCAACATTGGTTCGAGTTCATCTTTTATGAAATCCTTTTGTTCTCGTTGAATAAATCCACTTAAAACTTTTTCAAATTGCTTTAAAAACTTTTCTCTTTCAGATGGGAAATTTTGTGCTTTACCTTCAAAAACTAAAAATCCTAGCAAAACAACAATTAAAATAATTTTTTTCATGATTTAAATTTTGATTTTTTTGTGAAGTAAATATGAGATTTAGTTACTTAAGTTAAAATAATAAAAATCATGTATCTGACTTAATATTTAATGTTTTTTATTTTGATTTTGAACAAATCTACCATTAATTTTCGATTTTTGCAAAAGCAATCTTTTAAAAATGTTTTTCATCACAGTGTCTAGTTTTCCTAATCCAAAACAAAATTCGCATCAAAACGACTTTAAAAACTTGATTGTTATTTTAAAATTAGCGGAGATAAAAACCTAGAAAGTTTTGTATCGACTGACTAATTATGATAAGTGATCGTTTCAAAGTTGTTTCGTAATATCCTTAAAAAAATTAACTTTAAAAATATGTCTAAGAAATAACTATGCTAAATGGTTCTCTTAACCAAATTACAATAGCTCACTTTTTAGATGTCATAATATCATAAGTAATTCAAACACTGTAGGTAATTCAAACTTTACCTGATAAAATGAAGTTTGAACGGTTAGTGATTCATAGGTTCCACATTTCAAACATCTTTTGGTAGAATATTTTTTCTGCGACGATTTGAGTGATGACATTTTCTGCAAATAAAGGTCTTTCCCTATTTTTGATATTTTATTTTGTAAAAAATTCTTATTTTTGACTATTCTTTAATTTTTTAAAATTTAAAATGGAAAAAGTACAAGCTAAATTGGAAATTGAACGTTTAAGTAATGAGCTAAATGTTCATAATCATGCCTATTATGTGGAAAATGATTCTAAAATTTCCGACTTTGATTTCGATCAACTTTTGCTAAAATTACAAAAATTAGAAGAGCAGTTTCCTGAATTGGCTGATGAAAATAGTCCAACAAAACGAGTAGGAGGAGACATTACCAAAAAATTTAAAACAATTATTCATCGGTTTCCGATGCTATCATTAAGTAATTCATACTCGAAAGAAGAAATTATTGAATGGGAAAATCGTATCAAAAAATCTATTGAAACACCAATTGAATACGTTTGTGAATTAAAATATGATGGTGTAGCGATAGGAATATCATATAAAAACGGGAAACTTGATAAAGCAGTAACTCGCGGAGATGGAACACAGGGCGAAGATGTTACAACAAATGTGAAAACCATAAAATCAATTCCTTTACAATTAAAAGGAGATTTTCCATTTGATTTTGAAATTCGAGGCGAAATATTTTTCCCTTTAGAATCTTTTAAAAAAGCAAATGAAGAGCGAAAATTGAATGGAGAACAAGAGTTTGCAAATCCAAGAAATTCTGCTTCTGGGACCTTAAAATCGCAAGATTCAAAAGTTGTAGCTACTCGAGGTTTAGATTGTTTTTTATATGGTATTTATGGAGAAGATTTAGACAGAAAAAATTTGACTTTTGCTCATTATGAAGCGGTTTTAAAGGCAAAAGACTGGGGATTTAAAACTCCTAATCCAAAACTAAATTATATCCATAAAACTTCAACTATTGAAGGGATTATGGATTTTATCAATTACTGGGATGAAAAAAGAGCTACTTTACCTTTTGAAATTGATGGTGTAGTTTTAAAAGTAAATTCATATGATATGCAGCAAGAATTAGGCTTTACAGCTAAATCTCCTCGCTGGGCAATTGCATATAAATTTAAAACTGAAAGAGTAGAAACTATTTTAGAATCAGTTGTTTATCAGGTTGGTAGAACTGGAGCAATAACTCCAGTTGCAAATTTAAAATCCGTTTCTTTGGGGGGAACAACTGTGAAACGAGCATCTTTGCACAATGCTGACCAAATCGAAAAGTTAAATTTACATTATTTTGACACCGTTTACGTCGAAAAAGGTGGAGAAATCATTCCAAAAATAGTTGGAGTTAATGAAAATTTAAGAAAAATAAATGCTGAAAAAGTTAAGTACATTTTAACTTGTCCAATTTGTAATTCAGACTTAACGAGAAAAGAAGGGGAATCTAATCATTTTTGTCCAAATGAAAAATTTTGTAAACCACAAATTAGTGGAAGAATAGAGCATTTTATTAGCAGAAAAGCATTAAATATTGATGGAATCGGAGCTGAAACAATAGATTTAATGGTTTCAAAAAGTTTAATCAAAGATCCAGCTGATTTGTATGATTTAACCTTCGATCAAATTGTTAATTTGGAAAGAATGGCTGATAAATCTGCAAATAATATTTTAATAGGATTACGGGAGTCAACAAAAATTCCATTCGAAAGAGTATTATTCGGAATGGGAATTCGATTCGTTGGGGAAACTGTGGCGAAACAATTAGCTAAAGCTTTTAAATCTATTGAAAAATTAACTGCTGCGTCTTATGCAGATTTGATTTTAATTGATGAAATTGGTGAAAAAATTGCAATTTCTGTCATTAATTTTTTCTTAGATTCAGAAAATAAAAAAATTATTGAACGATTAAAAAAAGCAGGTTTACAATTTGAAATTATTGAAAAAGAAATTTCGTCTAATGTATTAGATGGTAAAAATTTTGTTGTATCAGGAGTTTTTACTAAATTTACTAGAGACGAAATTAAAAAAATGATTGAAGATAATGGCGGAAAAAATGTTAGTTCCATTTCTGCAAAAACAGATTATGTTTTAGCTGGCGAAAATATGGGGCCCGCAAAATTAGTGAAAGCAACAAAATTAAGTATTCCGATAATTTCCGAAGTAGATTTTTTAAGTATGATTTAAAAAGTTATTTTTACTTAATAGATTCCTTTTTCAGGAAATTTACCTTTAAATTGGCTCAATATTTCTTTTATTTTTAAAATATCGGCATCAGAATTTCCAGTTGGAACAAAAAGAGAGTGGAAGCCCCCTATTTTTTTTTCATAATCCATATAAGCTATGTATATTGGAACATTTGCTTTTATAGCGATGTGATAAAACCCTTTTTTCCAGTTTGGATTGTAACTTCTTGTGCCTTCTGGAGCGAATACCATAAACATAGATTCATTATCATTAAAGCATTTAACTGCCTGCTCAGTGAAATTATTATTTTTCTTTCTATCAATTGGAATTCCTCCCATTGCTTTTAAAATCCATCCTAAAGGGGGGGAAAATAAATCGCTTTTAATCAAAAATTTCCCCTTTATTCCATAATTCATGAAAGACATTTTTCCAATCACAAAATCCCAATTAGAAGTGTGTGGACCTACAACAATAACTGCTTTTTTAACACCAGTTGGTTCGTATTCGTCAATTTTCCAACCGAAAAGTTTTAAGATTAAATACATAAATTTTCCCATTCGGCAAAGTTATTAAATATTAATTATTAAATTTATGCCTATGAAAGTATTTTTAATATTTAAAAAGGTAATTCCATTTTTTTTAGGAGTATTATTTCTTTGGTCTAGCTTGTTAATTTTTTCAAGTTTAACAAACAAATCGGCTCAAAATGCAGAAAAGTATCTTCCAGAAAATGCAAATTTTAGTTTTAAAATAAAAATTAAAGACTTTTTAAAATCATCCACCTATAGCATGATTTTTAAATCAAAAGATCAAGGATTATTAAATTCTTTGCAGAAATATTTAACTAATAGTAAGGACAAGTTCGGTGAAAATAACGATATGGGAATTGATTTCAGTTCAGATATTTATGTTTTTGGAGAAGAATTTGAAAATGGACAAAATTATGTAATTCTATTTAATCTTTTAAACCCTAATTCTTTTGCTGAAAATATACCTTCTATTTTGCACAAAAATCAATCTTTTGATCATGTAAAAAATGTTGGAATGATTGTCACGCATTTTTCAAAAGGAGTCGAAAACAAGAATATTAGCAAAAAATTAAAAGCATATTTAATAAAAGTAATAAAAAATAAAAGAAAATTTAAAGCTGAAAAGCGCGTCATTAAAGAAGCAGATGAATTAGTATTAAATAAAATGCACTTTTTTGAAATAAATTTAAATTCTTTTGCTTTTAACGATGATTTTAAGTCAAGAAAAGGTAATGTTTTATGCAGTTTAGATGAAAAATCTCTAAATATCACAGGTAAAATTAAGTTGAAAAATCCATCTTTAATTGAATCAAAATGGACACTAATTTCTGATGGGTTTCACCTAGAAACTGCCATTATTTCGAATGAAATTCAAGATACTATTCAAAAATATTTGAACATATCAGGTATTAAAACACCAAGTATTGAAAGAATTTCGATGAATTATTATGGAATGGAGTTACAAGAGTCAGAAAACGGTTTGATTGTTGCTCCGTTATTTGATATTTTGTTAACTTTTAGAGAAGAATTTAAAATTAGTCAAGTATTTAAAGATTTCTCCATTTTAGGAGGCTTTGGCTATAAAATGGAGAAAAATAAAGTGATTTCTGCTGCTAAGATAAATTATTTCATTGATTCAATTGATACAAAAAATTTATTTATTGGAAGAAATTTGAAAAAGGTTATCAGAAAGAAAAACAATACATTATTTGAACTTGTTGGCGACCCAAAACATCTAACAACTCTAAAAGGGGGAGGTTTTTTAGCATCTTTTATTCAAGTTTTCCCGCCGTTTAAGGCTTCAAATGATTTTTTTAAATCAGTAGATGAATTTCATATAGAGTGCAAGCAAATAAATCAAGATGTTAAAATTTTTGGAGAATTAAAATTTAAAAATGAATACTATTTGTACAATGAGTTTATAAAATTCTATTTAACAATGAAAGGTGAGAATTAAAAATTGCTCTTAAATGTCCATTTATATTATTTCATTGGATTAATTAATTCAGGCAATTTTAGTTCAAAAAAGGCTAACATTTGTTTTGAAAATTGATTTTTAGTCATTAGCTACAACTTTAGAATAAAACCAATTATTTTATTTCAAATAAAATTTTAAAAATAATAGATTAAATCTATTCAGTACTTTTATTTTATTAAATTTGTACAAAAATATACAAAATATGAACAAAGAAGTTTACATAATTTCAGCGGTAAGAACGCCAATTGGTTCGTTTTTAGGTGGTTTGAGTAGTATTTCTGCCACTCAACTTGGTGGAATTGCAATAAAAGGCGCATTAGAAAGATCAGGTTTGAAACCAGAACAAATTAATGAAGTTTTCATGGGTAATGTTCTTCAAGCTGGAGTTGGTCAAGCTCCTGCGAGGCAAGCTGCTTTGAGTGCTGGATTAAGTATTGAAGTTCCTTGCACAACAGTAAACAAAGTATGTGCTTCAGGAATGAAAGCTTTAATGCTTGGAGCTCAAACAATTTTGGCGGGTGACAATGAAATAGTTGTAGCTGGTGGAATGGAAAACATGAGTCAGGTACCTCATTATTTAGATGGTAGAAACGGTGTTAAATTCGGAAATATTTCTATGTTAGATGGAATTACTAAAGACGGTCTATTAGATGTTAATAGTAAAGTTCCAATGGGAACATGTGCAGAACTTTGTGCAAAAGAATATAATATTACAAGAGAAGAGCAAGATAATTTTGCTGTAACTTCTTATACAAGAGCAGCAAATGCATGGAAAGATGGGAAATTTTCTGATGAAATAGTTCCAGTTGCTGTTCCTCAAAGAAAAGGTGATGCATTGATTATCTCGGAAGATGAAGAATATAAAAATGTTTTTTTAGATAAAATTCCCTCTTTGAGACCAGCATTTGAGAAAGAAGGAACGATTACCGCTGCAAATGCTTCCACTTTAAATGATGGAGCTTCAGCTTTAATTTTAGCCTCAAAAGAAGCTGTTGAAAAATATGGTTTAAAGCCAATTGCAAAAATTATTGGTTATGGTGATGCTGCTCAAGCACCAGAATGGTTTACAACTGCACCTTCAAAAGCAGTTCCAATTGCCCTGAAAAGAGCCAATTTAGAAATTGCTGATGTTGATTATTGGGAATTAAATCAAGCTTTTTCAGTTGTTGGAATTGCGAATACTAAAATCTTGGGTTTAAATCCAGAAAAAGTTGATGTAAATGGTGGAGCTGTAGCTTTAGGTCACCCACTTGGAAATTCAGGTTCTAGAATTATTGTTACTTTAATTAATGTCTTAAAACAAAATCAAGGAAAAATTGGTGGTGCTGCAATATGTAACGGTGGAGGGGGAGCTTCTGCAATGATTATTGAAGCCTGTTAAACTATATTTTAAAAGGTAAAATTTAAAGAGGTGAAGAAGTTCTCCTCTTTTTTTGTGCTTTGTTCTTTTTAATGGTGACGACTAACATTTTAAAATAGAAGGTTAATGCCAATTAGGATTTAAGCAATATTGCTAAACTTTCTTCTAACATAAAATGATTATTTGTTGCTTTTGAGTTGAGTTGGAGTAAAAATCATTGATTCTAATTATTCATAATTAGACTAGGTCAATATTAATTTTTTTGGTACAAAAAAAAAGGTTTAGAAATTAATCTAAACCCTTTTCAAAAAGAATAGTTTGATGTTATTCTCTAATAATTCCTAGAGCAGAAAATTTTCTATTGTCTTTTACGTCAGCAATTTTCATCAAAGCAGATCGTGTTAGGTTTTGCATTTGTTGTCTTGCATTTGCTAATAGTTGATCTTTTTCAGCTTTATAATTTGCGGTTGCTGGAGCTTTAATTGCTTTTGTAATTTGAAATACGTAAACAGCTTGTTCTCCCTGAAGAGGATTTGTAATGTTGCCAACTTTAATTCCTTTAGAGAATAAAGAACCAACTAATTCTGGCTCATAACTTCCACCTGGAATTTGAGGGTTAGCAAAAGTCACTTCGCCTTTCATAACCTGACCGTTTACTTTTCTAGCTAAAGCAGCCAAACTTTTTTCGTTTTGCATCATTTTTATGAAACGCAAAGCTTTTCTATCTTTTATGACTTCAAATTTCATTCTTTCTTCGACATCTTCGAAGTTTGGAACACCTTTTTCTCTAATTGAAGAGACCATGGCAATTACATATTTTCCTTGATCTTTGATAGGAGCAGAGCATAAAGTTCCGATTTCAGAATTTTCATCGTATGCTAAACTGATAATCTTATCCTCAGCAAATGTAGTTGCAAAACCTTGGGCTTTTGGATTTTCATCAGAAATCTTTACTGGTCTTGAAAAGTATCCAGCTTTTTGAGCCAAAGAATCAAACAATTGAATTTTATCTTTAATTTCTTTTTTACGTGAAATTTTAGAATCCAAAGAATATAACAAATTATAGGCTGCATCGCTTGCGTCCGTTTCAGTATCATCTGAAGCTTTTAAAGTTTTTTCAATTACTGAAAGAACAGGAATTTTAGCTTCTTTTTTGGCTAATACTTCTATTATGTGATAACCGTAAGAGGTTTGAACGATTCCAATTTTCCCTACCTTATTTGCGCTTACAAACCATGAAAATTCTGGGACAAATTCGTCAAAAGCAAAATCTTCGTATTTTCCACCTTTATCTTTTGAACCTGGATCTTGTGAGAATTTAGTAACATATTCTTCAAAATTAGTGGCATTTAATAAGCCTACTAAACTATCAGCCATTTTTTTAGTTTTCTTCGCAGCTAAAGTATCTGTTTTTGCTACTTGTAATAAAATATGTCTTGCAGTTAAAAGTTGAGTATTGAATCTAATTACTTTAGACACATACATTTTTCCTTGGAAAGAATAAGGACCTACAACTTGACCAATATTACTAGCCTTGAAAATTGTATCCATATATTGAGGATAAGTCATTTGAGGTTTCGCATTTGGATCGGTTTCACTTCTATATGGTAAAAAAGCTTTCATACTTTTTTTATTGATATCTTCTGTGTTCAAAATAGCAAAAATTGAATCTGTTGTTGAAGCAGCAAATTCTTTTTTCAATTTATTCATAGCAGTATTGAAGATGTTAGAATCTCTTTTACTCGCTTGAATTAAAATATCAAAATACTTTACATCTCTTCCTGCTGCAGCTTCATATTTCTTTTCTCCTTTATGTTCTTCATAAAATTTACGAACCATTTGGTCTGTAACTTTTATTTGGTCATCTGGAATTTCCGAATATCTTTTCATTACGAAAGAAATATTTTTTACTTCTTTTTGAGATGTATATTCATGTTTTGCTTCTAATTTCGTAACGTAAACACCTTGATTTAACAATTGAAAATATTTTTCATTTTTTCTAGAGTCTCTTAATTGTTGTTTGTTAGTTTCCCATTGGCCAGATACTTTTGGATCGGAAGAAGATTCCATCTCTTCAATTCTTTTCTCTAATAATTTTGGGTTAAATTGACCTGTCAGTGAATCAGCAAAGTTTTGTGCTAAATCAGGCATTACTGTAAAACCATCTTGACCATATAAGTAGGCATCAAGTTCTTTGTCACTACAATCTATACCTAAAGCATCGTATTCTTTTTGAAGAATTACATTGTCAACTGTGAAATTCCAAGCTTTGTCAGCTGAATTTTCTTGGTCTTTTGCAGTAAATTCCTTCTGACTTTGTTGAGCTTGTTGCGCATCTTGGTTTAATGTGTTATCAACATTAATTTGATATTTTGTTTGGTCAACTAATTCACCATATACAGTTCCTATCCCCAAAGTATTTCCACTACTTTTGAATAAAGACTCACAATTGCCTAAGATAAAAGTTAACATCGCTACACCGACAACAACTAACAATAAACCTGATTTTTCTCTAATTCTTCCAATTAATGCCATTTTTCTTGTATTTCTCTTTTATTTTTTATTAAAATTAATTTTAATTTATTTCACAAATTTCCATTTGAGGGTGCGAATATAATGAAATGGATTGAAACCTCAAAGTATTTATTTTTATTTATTTATTTTTTTTTGGGAAATTGAGTCAGGTAATCAATACACTCCTTGTGGTATTTTAAAGCAATTAGTAATTGTTCGTCTTGTGTTAATTCAGAATTATCAATTACGATTGCATCTTCCGTTTGAATTAAAGGACTTTCTGCTCGTGTTGAATCCAAAAAATCACGTTCTTTCAAATTTTTAGCAACATCCTTTAGACTTACATTTGGATCATTTAATTCCAAAAATCTTCTATTTGCTCTAACTTTAGGGTCAGCTGTTACAAAAAATTTCAGTTCTGCATTCGGAAAAACAACAGATCCAATATCTCTTCCGTCCATTACAATACCGCCATTTTCACCTATTTTTTGTTGCTCGTTAACCAATTTTTGGCGTACCTCTTTTATGGAAGCGACTTTACTTACTAAATTACTTATCGTCAAGTTTCTAATTTCTTTTTCAATGTTTTCATTGTTTAAAGTAACCTCCAATTTGGATGTATTGCTATTATATTCAAAGTGAATTGAAATATTTTTAAGAGATTTAATAATTTTTTCTTCATCAATAAACTGTTCATCAACATATTTATTTTTATAACAAAATAAGGTTATTGCTCTATACATAGCACCAGAATCAATAAAAATATAACCCAAATCATGAGCCATAGCTTTTGCTAAAGTACTTTTTCCGCAAGAAGAAAATCCATCAATTGCAATTGTAATTTTTTTTTGAATTGGCATAAAAATTAAATTATTATAGGTGACAAAAAAACAAAATAAACTTTAATTTTATACTATTTTCTTTCAAAAAAGTTAAATAATCTTTATTTTCGCATTTTAAATATAATAAAGTCAAATGGCAAATACATCAGATATTCGTAATGGATTGTGTATCAAACACAATGGTAAATTGTTTCAAGTAATTGAATTTCAACACGTAAAACCAGGAAAGGGTCCTGCCTTTGTTCGTACTAAAATGCGTCAAATTGAAACGGGAAAAGTATTAGATAATACATTTTCAGCTGGACATAAAATTGAAATCGTTCGAATTGAAAACCGTGAATATCAATATTTGTACCAAGAAGGAGAAGAATATGTTTTTATGAATAATGAAACTTATGAACAAGTAAATATTCCATCAAAAATGATTGAAAAGCCATTGTTTTTGCAGGAAGGAATGATTTGTAATATCCTTTTTCACGCAGAGGAAGAAATGGCATTAGTTGTAGAATTACCAATGTACATTATTTCAAAAATTACTTATACAGAACCTGGCGTGAAAGGTGATACCGCTACAAATACGATGAAACCAGCAACAATTGCAACTGGTGCAGAAGTTAGAGTTCCTCTTTTTGTTGATAATGGTGAAATCATAAAAATTGATACTCGCACAGGAATATATGTGGAAAGAGTAAAGAATAAATAAAGCTGAATAATCGATTTTTAGAATCTTTAATTATCGAAATGTTATATGATTGCATTAATTAGGAAAAAAGGAAATCAATTTGGTTTCTTTTTTTTTATCAAAATCTTATTCCTCCAATTAATTTTATCAAATAAAAAGTTTGTTGGTATTTAAGGTCACTAAATTTAATTGACTTGTTATCAAACTCGGTAATAAAATTTAAAAACCAACGAGGTACATTGTAACCAACTAAAAGTCTTATATCAATTCTTGGTGCCAATCCTAGATAAGCTCTTTGAATTCCATCGATATAATAAAATTTTGATTGAATCACGGGACCTAAGCCGATCATTCCAGAATATTGCCAGTTTTTGAAACGATTTACATAAACATATCCTGGAATTACTCCAAAATCGAATGCGGAAATTGTTGACGCACTTGTCTTGGTATTTTTAGGATTAAATTTTTCGATGGGAATTAAGGTGCCATTATTTCCTACTCCATGTAAATTAAAAGTTGTTTTCAAATAAAATGATTTTTCTTCTTTCAAATACATAGCTGTTTTGCCCCTGAGTGCATTCATGTTGATTGAGTTATTAAAAAACCGCCATGTATTAACAGACAAACTCAAAGCATTCACCTCTTGAGTTATAAAATGTGGATTAATATCTTTGTCTAACGAATCATTCCAAAAAAATGCATTTTTAATTGCGTAACCTCTATAGTTATGAAAATCAATGTCATAAAAATGCCTTTTAGTTTTAAATTCGAATCCTAAATCTACGTATTTTGTTTCACCAAATTTACTTACAGGTTTTATGTGTCCTGGTAAATTCATTGCTAACCTTAAAGAAAACCATTTGTATGAAAATCCAATTCCAAAAACAGATCTTATATTATTTCTATAAAATAAATGTTCTTTATTCCCCAAAGAATCTTTGAATTTGAGAGAAAAAGGAGCTGTATTAAATCCAATATCAGTATACCAAACTTTTTTTAAACGAAAATTTTGAATTGCAGCTGAATCAATTGATTTTTTATTTTGCGCAAAAAAGGCAAAATTAGTGGCAATAAAAAGAATTGATAAAAAAAAATTCATTGATTAAATGCTAGAATTAGGATTCCTTATAAATTCTCACAAATTTTGGTCAATATAAATTCAGATGCTTTTCCATCACCAAATAATTCAGGATAAGTAAAATCTACTTTATTTAGAAGTAATAATGTTGATTCAATAATTTTTTGCTTGTCCGCATTTGCTAAAATTGCATTTCCATTTTCCACAATTTCAATCCATTCGGTTTGTGGACGCAAAATAACACATGGTTTTTTGAAGAAAAAAGCTTCTTTTTGCAAACCTCCACTATCTGTAATTAAAAGTGCCGCATTTTTTTCCAAAGAAATAATATCTAAAAAACCAGCGGGAGGAATTATTTGAATATTTTTATTTTGTGCCAATTCGTTGAAAATATTTTCTTCTAGATATTCATCCATCATCTTTTTTGTGCGTGGATGAAGAGGCAAAACAATTTTTAGTTTAGTTTCTTGCTGAATTTGAAGCAAGGCAGAAAAAATTGAATTTAAATTATTTTTGTCATCTGTATTCGCATTTCTGTGAATTGTCACCAAAATAAAATTATTTTCTTCTAGCTGAGAACTCTCTAAAATTGTTGATTTTGAATCTGATATTTGCGAAAAATAAAGGCTATTGTCCAACATTATATCTCCACATAAATAAACATTTGGTGAATCAATTGTTGCTTTTTCGCTATGATGTAGTGAAAAACCTTCGTGTTTTAAATTTCTCAGTGCCGTTTCAGTTGGGCAAAATAGTAGGGTAGAAGAATGATCGCTTAGAATACGATTTATTTCCTCAGGCATACTTTTGTTAAAACTTCTCAATCCAGCTTCGACATGAAAAACTGGAACATGAATTTTAGCTGCTGCCAATGCACCAGCTAAAGTTGAATTTGTGTCACCATAAATTAAAATTCCATCTGCTTTTTCCGAAATAATAATTTCTTCTATACCTTTCATTATTTCAGAGGTTTGAGTTGCATGTGATGAACTTCCAGCTTTCAAATTATATTTCGGTAGTGGAATGTCCATTTCTGAAAAAAATATTTCAGACATATTTTCATCGTAATGCTGACCTGTATGTACAATAATTTCTTCTAATAAATTAGAAAAACTATTATTTATTGCTCTACTTATTGCAGAAGCTTTTATTATTTGTGGACGAGCACCAATTATGGTAATTATTTTTTTCATGATTTTATTCGTTATAGTGAGTTTTTGACAATGTATAAAACACCTGCACTTATCTCTGTTTTTTATTTTTTAATTCATTTATTTGCATATAGCTTTACTTCATCGCCACTTATTTCAGCATCACATAAAATAACTAGTCTTTCTACAACATTTCTTAATTCACGAATGTTTCCAGTCCAATTAATTTTTTTTAATTCAATTAAAGCATCTGAGTTGATTGTCTTTTTTGGAATTCCTTGCTCAGCGCACACCAATGTTAAAAAATGTTCTGCTAAACTTGGAATATCATCACGTCGTTCATTTAAAGATGGAACATGAAGTGGAATTACGGCTAAACGATGATATAGATCTTCTCTAAATCGACCTTCTTCAATTTCTTTTCTTAAGTCCTTATTTGTAGCTGCAACTATTCTACAATCCACTTTTATATCTCGTTCACCTCCAACACGCTGTATACAATTTTCTTGCAATGCCCGCAAAACTTTTGCTTGAGCAGAAGGACTCATGTCTCCAATTTCATCTAAAAATAAAGTGCCACCAGAGGCTAATTCAAATTTTCCTTTTTTATCCTTTACAGCTGACGTAAAAGCCCCTTTCTCGTGACCGAAAAGTTCACTTTCAATTAATTCTGAAGGAATTGCGGCACAATTTACTTCAATAAACTGCATTTTTTTTCTATTAGAATTATCATGTAAAGATCTTGCAACTAATTCTTTTCCAGTACCATTACCACCTGTTATTAAAACCCTTGCGTCAGATGGACCTACTTTCTCAATCATTTCTTTGATTTTAATAATACCAGATGTTTCACCAATGATAGAAGACCCTTTAAATTTACGTACGACTGTTTTTAGAACATTTTTCTCTTCGACAAGTTGCGTTTTTTCCTTTGCATTTCGAATTGTTACCAAAATTCTATTTAAGTCCAATGGTTTTTCGATGAAATCAAAGGCTCCTTTTTTTATTGATTCTACAGCGGTTTCGATGTTTCCATGTCCACTAATCATGATGATTGGAGCTTCGTTTTTTGCTAAAATAGCACCTTCTAAAACTTCCAAACCATCCATTTGTGGCATTTTAATGTCGCAAAAAATTAAATCGAAATCATTGTTTTTTATTTTTTCTAATCCATCTTTCCCGTTTTCCGCTTCATGAACTTCATAATCCTCAAATTCAAGTATTTCTCTTAAAGCTCTTCTTATACTTCGTTCGTCATCTATGACTAATATTTTACTCATTTTTTGTTTTTTTGACAAATTTACATATAAAATTTATGTTTTTTAAGCCGAGAGTATAAAACAACCACTAAGTTTTTTGAGGTCTTTTTAAATTAACATGTAAAAAAAATTAACCTATAATTAATGAATATCAGTCATTCATTAATCCTTTTTTATATCTTTCTATTGCTCGCAACCTAGCCATTTTATGTTCTATAATTGGTTCCGGATATTTTGTTGTTCCAAATTCAGGAACCCATTTTTTGATGTAAATAAAATCTTTATCAAACCTTTCTTGCTGTAATTGTGGATTAAAGACTCTAAAATATGGAGCCGCATCACAACCAGATCCCGATGCCCATTGCCAACCTCCAATATTACTTGCCAAATCAAAATCCAAAAGTTTTTCTGCAAAATATCTTTCTCCCCAGCGCCAATCAGTCAATAAGTGTTTACATAAAAAACTTGCAACTACCATTCTCACGCGGTTATGCATGTGTCCTGTTCGATTTAATTCTCGCATTCCAGCGTCAACCATAGGATAGCCAGTTTTACCTTCGCACCAAAGTGAAAACAATTTTTCGTCATTTTCCCACTGAATTCTATCGTAATTTTTTCTAAATGAATTTTCTGCAGAATGAGGAAAGTGGTACAAAATCATTTGATAAAAGTCTCTCCATATTAATTCATTTAAATAGGTTTGATTTAAAATTGATGCTTGTTTTGCTGTTTTACGAATACTAATTGTTCCAAATCTTAAAGCCAAGCTCATTCGACTTGTTCCTAATATGGAAGGAATATCTCTTGTTTCAGAATAATTTTTTACAACTTTTTCATTTAATTGATTACCTGGAAAGGAATAAAAATTAAGATGCGTAAAGCCCATTTCAGCCATTGAAATCATTCGAGAATTTTTTTCAATTTTTGATAAGTTTTGAAAATATTTTTCGGTTGGATAGGTTTTTAAATAAAATTCATTTAATTTTTCTCTCCACTTTTTCATGTACGGAGTAAAAACGGTATATGGCAAACCATCTGCTTTTAAAACTTCATTTTTCTCAAATATAACATGGTCTTTTTTTGCTATAAAATTGATATTTAATTTTTGAAGTTCCTCGTAAATGAATTTATCTCGAGCAATTGCGTATGGTTCGTAATCTTTATTTGTCACTAAAGATTGAACATCCATTTTTAGGCATAAATCAGGTATTATTTCTATCGGATTACCATAAAAAACAAATAAATCAGCACCTAATTTTTGATAGTCAGCTTTTAAACGGGTAATTTCAGTGTGAATAAATAAAACACGTTGATCATCTGATTTTAATTTCGATAAAATTTCTGAATCAAAAATAAAAATTGGCTGAACTGAAACATTATTTGTTAAAGCAGAAAATAATCCTGCATTATCTTCAATACGTAAATCACGGCGATGCCAAAAAAGCGCTTTCAAAGGATTCAAAGTTTTATTGTAACTAAAAGAGTTTAATTTCCATCGTAAAAAACAGCGTTTCGTTCTGTTTCCCAAAGTCTGATTTCTAAGCCAAATTCTGAATCTAATTTTGCTCTTAATTTATTCCAAATTACAACAGCTATATTTTCTGCGGTTGGATTTAAGTTCTCAAATTCAACACAATCTAGGTTTAAATTTCTGTGATCAAAAGGATCTGAAACTTCTTTTTTAATTATATCGCTTAATATCTTGAGGTCAATCACATAACCAGTAATTGGATTAATTTCACCTTCAACCCATACCTCCAAAACATAGTTATGTCCGTGGTAATTTGGATTATTACACAAACCGAAAATTTCTGTATTTTCTGTGTCACTTAAACTTGGGTTATGAAGTCTATGGGCTGCGTTAAATGTTTCTCTGCGTGTAACTTTCATAAGTAATTATTAATATATAATTTTAATAAGTGATAATTATTTTTCAAAATGAAACGATTTTAAGTGCTGTTTCAAGATAATATTAAACCAATATGTAAATTTTTCTGGGTTTTGTTGCATGTCATTTCTTAAATCAGATAAATAAATCCATTTATATTCAGATGCTTCATCAAGATTAAGAATTGGATTTCCGTCAAATTCGCCTAAATAAACATAATCAAACTCATGTTCAATGAGATTATTTTCAAATTGGGTTTTATAAACAAATTTATAGGCAAATTTTAAATCGCATTCAATACCCATTTCTTCCTTTAGTCTTCTTTGCACAGCCTTATCAACAGTTTCACCTTTTTTCGGATGCGAACAGCATGTATTTGTCCATAAATTCGCTGAATGATATTTTTTAGAAGCTCGTTTTTGAATCAATAATTGACCTTTTGAATTAAATACTAAGATAGAAAAAGCTCTGTGCAGTAATCCTTTTTGATGTACTTCCAACTTTGGCATAAATCCAATTTGACCATCCATTTCATCAACTAAAATCAGCTCTTCTTCCAACATTTATATCATATTTAAATTGTGGCGAAGGTACGAAAATACAAACAAAGAATATTTCTTGTTGTTGGGAATACGAATTCTTTTATTTAAAATAACCTCAGAACCAGTATTCTTAATTTTCTTAAAGAGCTTAAAGTAATAAACATAAGCCATGTATACTCCAAAACGAGCGTCTTTTGGAAGTTTTTTAATTCCTTCATATCCTGCTAAAAAATCTTGTTCAATATCCTTTTCAATTTCCTTTTTTACAGTGTCATTAAATTTTTTCAAATCGATGCCTGGGAAATATGTGCGTCCTAATTCATGATAATCTGCTTTTAAATCTCTTAAAAAGTTTATTTTTTGAAAGGCAGATCCTAGTTTCATTGCAGATTCTGCTAATTGTTGATACAATTCTTCTTCTCCACGGACAAAAATTTTCAAGCACATCAAACCAACAACTTCAGCGGAGCCAAGTATGTATTCTTTATATTTTGATTCGTCATACGCTTTTTTGTCCAAATCCATTTCCATGGACTTTAAAAATGTATCTATTAATTGATAGTCAATATTGAATTTTTTTACCGCCCATTGGAATGAATTTAAAATTGGGTTTAAGGAAACTCCTTTGTCCAAAGCTTCAAATGTTTGCTTTCTGAAGTCAGCCAAAAGACTATCTTTATCAAAACCATGAAAAGAATCAACAATTTCATCTGCGAAACGAACAAAGCCATAGATAGCGTATATTGGCTTGTGTAAATCTTTACTCAAAAAACTGATTCCCAAAGAAAAAGATGTGCTGTATTTTTTGGTCGTCATCATGCTCATATCATGAGACAAAGTGTCAAAAATATCTTTCATATACGATTTTACTATTTTTTATTGTCTTTTTCAATTTGTTTCAGAACTTCTTTTGCCACCACTTCTCCTGAGATGATAGACGGCGGAACTCCTGGCCCCGGAACTGTTAGTTGTCCTGTATAAAATACATTTTTCAACTTTTTACTCTTTAGTCTGGGCTTTAAAATTGCGGTCTGCATTAAGGTATTTGCTAATCCGTATGCATTTCCCTTGTATGCATGATAGTCATTTTTGAAATCATCGATGCAGTAACTTCTTTGGTAAATTATTGATTCTTTGATAGAAATTCCAGTTTTTTGTTCCAATCTTTTCAATAAAATTTCGAAATACTCATTTCTTTTTTCTTCTGAATCTTGTAAATTTGGAGCAAGTGGTACAAGAAAAAATAAATTCTCTTGGCCTTTTGGAGCAACGCTTGAGTCTGTTTTTGATGGACAACAAACATAAAACAGAGGAGCTTTTGGCCACGAAGGATTTTGGTAAATTTCTATAGCGTGATTTTCAAAAGATTCATCAAAAAATAAATTGTGATGTAAAAGATTTGGAATTTTTTTATCTACACCAACATAGAAAAGTAGGGATGAGGGAGCCATTTTTCTTTTGTCCCAATATTCTTCCGAATAATTTGATTTTTCAGGAAGTAAAACTTTATCAGTATGATGATAATCTGCACCAGAAACAAAATAATCTGCAACAAACTCCCCTTCATTTGTTTTTAATTTTGAAGCACGATTTTCGCTCTCAAAAGTAAATCCTGTAACTTCATTTTCTGTTTTAAACTTTACACCATTTTCCTTGGCAATCTTTTCAAAAGCTTCAATAATTTTAAACATTCCGCCTTGCGGGTACCAAGTTCCAAGTTCAATATCGGCATAATTCATTAAAGAATAAAGTGCTGGTGTGTCTTTTGGCATTGCACCCAAAAACAAAATTGGAAATTCTAAAATTGATAAAATTCTAGGGTTTTTAAAATATTTTCTTATATAGGTTGAGAATGAAGACGTAAGGTGCATTTTAAACAATCCTTTTAATATTCTCATGTCTGCGAATTCTGACCATTTCAAACTTGGCTTGTAAACCAAGTCGTTTATTCCAACATCATACTTATAAGCTGCCTCGTGAAGGAATTTTCGTAATGATTCACCCGCTCCTTTTTCCATGGATTCAAACCAAGCATAAAAATCTTCTAATTTTGCTGGAACATCTGAAAAAGATTCTCCTTCCCAAAAAATTCTGTACGATGGATCCAACCGAACTAGTTCATAAAAGTCTGAACTTGTATGCCCGAATTTATTGTAAAATTGCTCAAATACGTCTGGCATCCAATACCAGGATGGCCCCATGTCGAAGGTGAATCCTTCAGCTTGAAATTGCCTAGCTCGACCTCCAATTGTTTCGTTTTTCTCAAAAATAGTAACATCATGACCCGCTTTTGCTAGAAAACTTGCGCAAGATAAACTTGCTATGCCAGATCCTAAAATGTTTATTTTTTTTTTCATTTATTTTTTGTTCTCGGAATTATGATTATTGGTTATTCAATTTAATCAAAATTAAATTTTTAAACAAAAATACAAAAATTCACCTACATTTCAGTTTGCAAGATAATTATAATCTGGCAATAAATTCATTAATTTTTTTCTAGCAATAAAAATTCTACTTTTTACAGTCCCAATTGGAATTTTTAAATTATCAGAAATTTCTTGATATTTGAATCCCTCAAAATGCATTTTAAAAGGTTTTTTATAATCCTCATCAAGTGAATTAATTGATTTATTTAAATCTTTACCAAGCATATAGTTCGTAGGATTTTCATGATTCTCAGTTGCGTTTGACAGCAAGTAAGAATCTTTGGAAGAATCAAAAATAGTACCCGATTTTACTTTTCTTCGGTATTGATTTATAAAAACATTTCTCATTATCGTAAACACCCAAGCCTTGAAATTAGTTTGCGGCATATATTGATTTCTATACTTTAATGCTTTCAACATCGTTTCTTGCGTTAAATCCTCCGCATCATCTTTATTGCGTGTGTAATTGTAAGCAAATGATTTTAAATATTGCTCCAAATTCACCAATGCATCATTAAATTCTAAAGTTGACATATGTGCTGTTTTTAAATGTAATTATTTGGCTGTTTTGCCATTTTGTTTAACAAATGTACTAAAAGATTAAACAAAATAGCAAATATTTTTATTTTATTTTATTAATTTATTTTAAATACCTAATTTTAAGTGATTTAACTTTTTTAACATTTACGATTTGTATTAGAATTTTGTTTTAGTTGATTTATTCTCTGCTGAATTTATTTTTTGTTCACAGTAGCGTAGGACCTTTTTTAAGTAATTATTTATGGTTTCATCTTAAAAATTCTTATATTTGCACTTCAAAAATCCAGCTATGCCAAAAGATTCATTAACATTAGAAACAATACAAATTGACTTTGAAACTTTCAAAAAAGAAGTTCTAAATGACTATAAATTAGCATGTTTATCCAGAGAAACGTCACTATTAGGTAGGAGAGAGGTACTTTCTGGAAAAGCAAAGTTTGGAATTTTTGGTGATGGAAAGGAATTAGCACAAATTGCTTTGGCAAAACAATTTCAAAATGGAGATTTCCGTTCTGGATATTACCGAGATCAAACTTTTATGTTTGCAATCGGAGAATTGACAATTCAGCAATATTTCGCTGGATTGTATGGACATACGGATGAAGTTTTAGAACCAATGTCGGCTGGACGTCAAATGGGTGGACATTATGGTACTAGAAACCTTGATTCAGAAGGAAACTGGAAAAATTTAATGAATCAAAAGAATTCTTCTGCTGATATTTCACCAACAGCAGGACAAATGCCAAGATTATTAGGTTTGGCTCAAGCCTCAAAAATATATAAAAATCATCCAACATTAAAAGACTTAGAAGAATTTAAAAAATTTACCAATGGTGGAAATGAGGTTGCTTTTGGAACGATTGGCGACGCAAGTACTTCTGAAGGTCCATTTTGGGAAACCATAAATGCAGCCGGAGTTTTACAAGTCCCAATGGTAATGTCTGTTTGGGACGATGGATTTGGTATTTCAGTTTCAAGGGATAAACAAACTACCAAAGGTTCAATTTCTGAGGCTTTAGCAGGAATGCAACGAACTGAGGGGAAACCAGGTTATGAAATATTTATTACAAAAGGTTGGGATTATGCTCATTTAGTTCAAACGTATGAAAAAGCAGTCAAGATTGCTCGTGAAGAACATGTTCCAGTTTTGGTTCACGTTCAAGAAGTTAATCAACCACAAGGACATTCAACTTCAGGTTCGCACGAGAGATACAAGTCTGCTGAACGTTTAAATTGGGAAGCTGAATACGATTGTATTTCTAAATTCAAACAATGGATTGTAGCATTTTCTGTCGATGGAAATTCGCTTGCGACTACAGGTGAATTAGAAAATCTTGAAAAAGAAGCAAAAATAGAAGTTAAGAATGATAAAAATATTGCTTGGAAAAACTTAACTGAAGAAATTAAAATCGATTTAAATGAATTAATCTCACTTTTAGAAATAGTAAAGTCTGAATCAAATTTCAGTGAATTAATTCAAAATGAGATTAGTTTTTTACACAAATCAATGGACCCAATTAGAAAAGATATTTTAATTGTTGCAAGAAAGGTTTTAAGATTAATTTCTAAAGAGTCCATTTCTTCAAAAGCATCACTTTCAGTTTGGATCAAAGCAAAAATTAAGCAAAACGAGTTAAGATATAGTTCTCATTTACATTCAGAATCAGCTTTTAATGCCGTAAAAATTCAAGGTGTTGAACCAACGTACGGAGAAGACAATAAATTAGAAGACGGTCGAATTATTTTAAGAGATAATTTCAAAACGATTTTTGAAAAATACCCACAAACATTGATTTTTGGTGAAGATGCTGGAAAAATCGGAGGTGTAAACCAAAGTTTAGAAGGAATGCAAGAAGTTTTTGGTGAATTGCGTGTTTCTGATGTTGGAATTCGTGAATGCACCATTATTGGTCAAGGAATTGGAATGGCAATGAGAGGTTTACGTCCAATTGCTGAAATTCAATACTTAGATTATTTGCTTTACGCAATACAAGTCATGTCAGACGATTTGGCGACAGTACAATATAGAACAAAAGGTGGACAAAAAGCTCCTTTAATTATTAGCACTCGAGGACATCGTTTGGAAGGAATTTGGCACAGTGGTTCTCCTATGGGAATGATTATTAACGCAATTCGTGGAATTTACGTGTGTGTTCCAAGAAACATGACAAAAGCTGCTGGATTTTACAATACTTTGCTTGAAGGAGACGAACCAGCTTTGGTGATTGAACCTTTAAATGGATATAGAACAAAAGAAAAATTCCCAACAAATATGGGAGAATTTAAAACGCAATTGGGAATTACTGAAACCGTAAAAACTGGCTCGGATATTACGTTGGTTTCCTATGGTTCAACTTTTAATTTGTGCGAACAAGCAGTAAATATTTTAAACGAAATGAATATTTCTGTTGAGTTAATTGATGTTCAAACACTGATTCCATTTGATTTAAATCATTCGATCAAAAAATCTTTAGAGAAAACAAATAGACTTTTAATCGTTGATGAAGATGTCAGTTCTGGTGCAACAGCTTACATGTTAGACAAAATCATTGTGGAACAAAAAGCTTATTTCCACTTAGATTCTGCTCCAGAAACTTTAAGCGCAAAAGATCATCGTCCTCCGTATGGAACGGATGGAGATTATTTCTCAAAACCAAGTATTGATGATATTGTTGAAAAAGTTTGTGCGATTATGGCGGAAAGCAATCCAAATAAATTTCCAAGTCTATATTAATAATACTATTTTTAATTTTTAACTCTTCACTTTTATATATACCTTTGCATCACTTTGTATAGAATTTTATTCATATTAACAATCGTAAGCCTTTTAGCGAAAGACATTGCTTCTTTTTCGTGGCAAACATGGTTTTATGTAAATCAAAGTGAAATTGCTGCTGAAAAATGTGAAAACAAAGCAAAACCAATGATGAATTGTGATGGTAAATGTTATTTATCCAAACAATTAAAAAAATTAGAACAAAAAGAACAAAATCATAACAATAAATCTAATCCATTTCAGAATTTAGAAAAAGTTCACTTTTTTGTTGCTGATTTTATCGTTGAATTCGTTCCTAATTTCAAAAATTTGAAAGAAAAGGAAGAATTTGCATATAAAGCAATTTTCTCTGCAGGGAAATCTAATGAAATTTTCCATCCTCCAACGATTTAATAATTAAATCTATTTAAGTAATCAAAATTTAAAGCACTCTTTTTTCACCACAAAGGAACATAGAAAACATAGAATTTATCGTTTTCTATTAAAAGATGTACCTTATAAAAAATTAATATCAGTTTTAGATATGTGATTACTCAAATAAACTAATATTAATTACTAAAAACAAACAACTTAGACTTAAATAAATCTATCAACTTTAATCATTTTTCTAAATTTACTTATTCAGTTTTACTGAGGTAATTGAAAATATTAATTTTTTTATTTTGATTATTAATTTGGTGTTATTTTTAAGTTATAATCAATTCAAAATGATAAAATTTCATTTATGGATAAGTTTTGTCTTGTTATCAAGTCTAGCTTATTGTTGTGATATTTGTGGCTGTGCTGCAAGTTCATTTTCACTTGGAATGTTGCCAAATAGTAAATACCATGTTTTAGGATTGAGAACAAATTCACGTTTATTTGAGAGTCAAGATGCTCACATAAAAAGTAGAAATTCTTCAAAAGAACAGTTTTCAAATCTTGAATTTAATGGTAGATATCGATTGAATAAACGAATTCAATTAATGGCATTTGTTCCTTATGTTTACAATTCAAAGCAAGATTCTTCTGGAACTACAAAAATCAGAGGACTTGGAGATATTTCTCTGATTTCAAATTTTGTTTTTGTTGATAACACTGATTCTCTTTCAAAAAAGTTCAAACAAGCTGGAACATTTGGTCTTGGTGTGAAATTCCCAACTGGACTTTCACAAAAATTGAATTTCTTTGAAACAAATATGCTGCCTGGAACTGGAGCGTTTGATTACATTGCAAATGTAAATTATTCAATTCAATTCAGGGCTTTTGGTTTTCAAAATGAATCGAGTTTTACTTTAAAAACGGAAAATAAATTTTTATATCGTTTTGGAAATGCCTTCAGTTCAACTAATTTATTCTTTTATAGAATATCAGTGAATGAAAATTTTAAAATTATCCCGCAACTTGGGATAAATTTCAATCACAATTGGCAAGACATAAAAAATGGACAACTTTCTGAAGACACATTTAACGGTGGAAATGTTTTAAATGGACAATTTTCAATGTTTTTCCTTTATAAGTCTTGGGGTTTATCGACACAACTTTTAATGCCGATCACCCAAAATTTAAACCAAGGATATGTTGTTCAAAAAGCAGCATTTCGCTTATCAATTAATTACTTTATATCAAAAAAATAAATCATGTCAAAATCAAATTTATATAAATTAGCTTTCTTTTTAACTCTAAGCTTAACCGTTATTTCATGTAAAAAAGAAGAAGTAGTTGACGAAGTTGTCACTGCAACAATAAATGTTACGGAACCTTCATCTTCTGACACTATTGTTTTTAACGATGAACTTCATATTGAAGGAACTATTTCAGGATCAACAGAATTACATGGTTATACCATTTCGTATATTAACACAAGTACGAATGCAGTATTAAAAACAGTTACTTATGATGTACATTCAAGTTCATACAATTTTCATGAACATTGGGTAAATAATGTTTTAGATACAACAATTGTGAAAGCAAAAATTGATGTTACAAAAGATCACGAAGGAAACCATGAAATCAAAGAAGTAAACGTTGTTTGTTTGCCTCAATAAAAATTAATAAAATATTAAAAAAAATCCCGCTTAGCGGATAAATAATTTAAAAAATATGAAAACAAATTTTAAAAATACAATCATTGCATTTAGTGCAATCACATTATTATTGGCTTCTTGTAAAAAAGAAGAAGTTAAACCTGTAGAAGAAACACCTACTTCAACAACAGGAACAGTTGCAATTAATTTAGAACATACTTTCGGAATGAATACTGAAGCATTTAAATTAGATACGTTTTATGTTCATCCAATGAATGGTGATTCAATGAAATTTTCGACTTACAAATATTATATTTCAAATTTCAAAATGAAAAAAGCTGATGGAACTTGGTGGATTCACCCAGAAAGTTATTTTTTAGTTGATTTATCTAATGCAAGTTCCGCATATCTACAATTAGGTTCAATTCCAGTTGGAGAATATACCGAAATGCAATATACACTTGGTGTTGACAGTTTACGTAACGTTTCTGGAGCTCAATCTGGAGCTTTGTCAATTGTAAATAATATGTTTTGGACCTGGAATTCTGGATATGTCATGATTAAAGCTGAAGGAGTTTCTCCAAATGCCGCAATGGGAGATTTTGCTTTTCACTTAGGAGGTTTTTCTGGAACCAACAACACTGTTGAAACAAAAACGGTCTTATTTACAGATAATAATTTAACTATTTCTCCAAACAAAAATAGCGAAGTACATTTTAATGTTAATACAGCTATGACTTGGTGCACATCAGGAAGTTGCTCAGGAACTAGCATGATTATGATGCCAGGAACTTTGGCTACACAAATGGCGAATGATTTTCACGATGGATTTGTTTTTGATCACATTCACGAATAAAGCTTTTTAATTTTAACTTTAACGAACAGTAGTTAAATGAATTCATTTAACTACTGTTTATTCTCTTATTATGAAATATTATTTAATATTATTCATTTCTATACTTTTATTTTCTTGTAAAAAAGAAGAAAAAATTGAACCAGTTAAAATAGAAAAATGGGAAATGGAAAAACCTAGTTATTTTCCAAATCCAGTTTATAATTTTGTCAATAATGAACAGACAAAAGGCAGATTTGATTTAGGAAGAAAATTATTTTATGATCCTCTATTATCAATTGATGGAACAGTTTCTTGTGCAACTTGTCATTCGCAAGGGCATGCTTTTGCAGGTCATAATGTAAAAATTAGCCCAGGAGTAAATGGATTGTTGGGCACTAGAAATTCCCCTTCAATTACTAATTTAGCTTGGTATCCTTCATTTATGTGGGACGGAGGAGTAAATCATATTGAAGTTTTTTCTGTTGCACCAATTACAAATCCAGTAGAAATGAATGAAACAATGATTAATGTTGTTGCAAAAATAAATGCAAATTCAACTTATAAAGAATTGTTCAAAACAAACTATGGGATAGAAAATGTTACTGATCAAGCAATTTTACGAGCTTTAACTCAATATATGGCAATGATAGTTTCAGCCGATTCAAAATACGATAAATATCGAAAAGGAACTGAAACTTTATCTGCTGAAGAAAGCGAAGGTTTACTTTTATTTCAAACTAAATGTGCATCATGTCATCAAGAACCATTATTTACCAATTTTTCTTATAAAAACAATGGTTTAGATACTGCTTTTATTGATAAAGGAAGAGGAAAAATAACTCAAAATCCTAATGATGATGGAAAATTTAGAGTTCCTTCGTTGAGAAATGTAATGTTGACTTATCCTTATATGCACGATGGCAGATTTCATTCAATTGAGGATGTTTTGGAGCATTACAATTCTGGGATAAAACAATCTTACACTTTGAATGCTGAACTTTCTAATGGAATTCCTTTAACTGAAAATGAAAAAGCAAAAATAATTACATTTCTAAATACATTAACAGATTACAGTTTACTCAATAATTATGAATTGGGTGAGCATTAAACTTAATTAAAAAATTATGGAGAACTTAACAAAATCAGATTTCATTTTAATATTAATTGGCATTTCCCTACTCTTTTGGCTTTTCGGTTACCGCCCCGTTTTTTAAAGTGGTTTCTGGTATCCACCACTGTTTGTAAACTTTACAAAATATTCTTCATGAACTACCAAAGTTGTTATTTTCCGGCTCTCTCGTTTAACTGCATTGTCTCTATGATTCCCCATAGCATATTGATTTGTATTCACTCTCAAATAAATCTTTTCCGGAATTGCAAGTTGTAGATGAAACTCAATTTTTATCAGCAATTTTTAAAAGATTAATAAGAAATAATATAAATAATTCAAAAAAATAAGGCTTCATTAGTTTTGATGTAGTCATAAAAATATAAATTAGGTAAGGATATTACAATTAAAAGTCAGTTTATAACTTGAATCCGCCATCTTTAAAATTGAACGTTTACAAATCCATTTAAATTAACCACCTCAGATCTTTTCTTATCCTTCACGCTGAGAGTCCAAGTATAAATATCATTCTCAACCTTTCTATTCATATAAGTGCCATCCCAACCAACTGAAGGGTCATTACTTTCCCAAATAATTTCACCCCATCGATTAAAAATCAAGACTTTAAAGTCCATTATATCGATACTTGAGGTGATTATATTCCATGTATTGTTTATTTCATTTCCATCTGGAGTAAATGAATTTGGAACAAATATTAATAAATCCTCTTCAATTTCAATCAAATTTGTCACTGTATCCCTACAACCATCGCTGTTTTCAACAATTAAAGTAATTGCATAATTTCCTGGTTGTTGAGCTGTAAAATCAAAACTTGGATTTTCTTCAATACTATTCGTTGGAATTGAATTGTAAGATGTCCAGTAATAATTAATTGCATCTGAAGAGCTCATATTCAAGGCACTTGTGTAAGGTGCACTCAATTTAATTGTATTTTGAGTTAAACCAAAATTAGCAGTAGGATTTGGCGTTGTACCAATGATCGCTGAAGTATTGTATTGGCATCCGTTTGCATCTTCAATCGTAATTGAATAATTACCACCTTGTAAATTGGTAAAATTGAGGTTTGAACTTAGTGGTAAACCATTAATACTAACCTGATATGGAGCAGTTCCTCCAATAATATTACTAATTGCAATTACTCCGTTTATATTTCCGCAACTGGCACTTGTGACATTTACTTCCGCACTATTTGTTTGTGTACCTGTAACATCCCACTGACAGGTTGTTGAATTAAACGTTGCTGTTTCATAACATGCAGTTGTTGGTTGTGTAGCTTGCGTTCCCGTTACGTCCCACTGACAGGTTGTGGAATTAAACGTTGCTGTTTCATAGCACGCAGTTGTAGGTTGTGTAGCTTGGTTTCCTGTAACATCCCACTGACAGGTTGTTGAATTAAACGTTGCTGTTTCGTAACATGCAGTTGTAGGTTGAGTAGCTTGCGTTCCTGTTACGTCCCACTGACAAGTTGTTGAATTAAACGTTGCTGTTTCATAACATGCAGTTGTAGGTTGAGTAGCTTGCGTTCCTGTAACATCCCACTGACAGGTTGTGGAATTAAACGTTGCTGTTTCATAACACGCAGTTGTAGGTTGTGTAGCTTGTGTTCCTGTAACATCCCATTGACAGGTTGTAGAATTAAACGTTGCTGTTTCATAACATGCAGTTGTAGGTTGTGTAGCTTGCGTTCCTGTTACATTCCATTGACAGGTTGTCGTATTAAACGTTGCTGTTTCATAACACGCAGTTGTTGGTTGGGTAGCTTGCGTTCCTGTTACATCCCATTGACAGGTTGTTGAATTGAACGTTGCTGTTTCATAACATGCAGTTGTAGGTTGGGTCGTTAGTGGAGTTTGTCCAATATAAAGTGACACTATTTCGCAAGGGGTCAGAGCGCGTTTCCAGATGCCAATATCATCTATCATAGCATCGGCATCCTGCCAATAACCATTGGCTTGATTCGAGACACCAACTGAAATACCTGAATTGCCCGATGCGTTTAATGTAAGAGTTGTATTTGTCGAAGAAACAAGATTGCCATTTAAATAAAGTTTTAATACAGCTCCATTATATGTCATGACTATATGATGCCATTGATTTAGTGTTAATGGTGTATTGGATATCACAACAGCGGAAGTTTGGTTATTTTGTGTTGAAGGTGCAAGAATAAAACCCTTGAATGAATTTGCATTGAAATCGATACCCCACACTTGCCCATTGGGGTTTGAATAACCATATTGGAATCTTGTGATTATACTTGAATTAGGATTATTTATGTCTCCTGGCCAATAATATGACCTTGGGCAAACCCAAACACTTACTGTTAAATCACTTGTGTTAAAATTTGGAGAATATGGCAAATATATTTCCTTGTTTAAACTGCCAAATGTTTTACCAGTAAAATCAAAGTTGTATGCACTATTGATTATATTATCTCTATCGCTCGTTAATAAAGCAGATGTGACAATGCCATCATTCCCATTACCACTTTCATCATTTGCATTGCCATTAAATGGCCACCATCCAACTAATCCATTTGTTGGCACATAACTCGGCATTTGAGCCAAGCCTGCACTTGCAAAACAGAAGGCTGCTAATGCGATTAAAAGTAATCTTCTTTTTTTCATTTTTTATATTTTTTTTATTATTCAACAATTAGGCAATTTTTTCTACCTTGACCATAATGTTTTGTAAATAGACGCAGGCATGGATTTGTAGCTCCGAAAATCCTAAGGAGAACAAAACCCCCCTGCTTAAGCCTATTTGCTGCTGAGGGTTGTATTTCATTTAAACAAGTACTTTCTATATTGGATATCTTTAATCGATCCTTTGTGTCTACTTCGTGTTGCTGGGTACAATAGTATTAATTCTATTTTCCTGTTCTCGAAAATAAAATTAATTATTTCACCATTTGCGGAATCAATACTTTCGCTAATTATTACATTTTCTGAGAGTATACCTAAGTTACTTTTTAAAAACTCATATGCTAGTTTATATGTGCAGCAAATCCTTGTTATATTTTTTTTAGTTTTCAAGATTTCTGTTAATTTTCCATTTTCAATTATGTTTTCAATTGAAACCAAATCCGAATCTTTTGCACTATCCGCCTTTCTTTTAATAGATGAGAAAATATCAATAAATCCTAATTTGTTTTCGGTGCAAAAACTTTCTTTTCTCTTTTTGTTTTCAATCAATGATTCGTTAGCATTTTTATTCCTTGTTTTCTTTAATTGCGCATTTGTTTTTAAATTATCAATTCTATTCCAGAACTGATTCTTTTCTGATGAATAAAAGAAAAAACCGCTTTTCTTTTCGGTGTATTCCTTTTTTGGAGGGAAACTACCAACAATTAGAACACGTGCCGATTCTGGTATAAATCCATTTGATATAGGATGATTTTCAATCATTTTACTCAGCTTTTATTATCTTAAATGTCTGCTTCATATTTTCACCAAAAGTGAACATGTAAACTCCTCCAGATAAATTACCCAATTCAATAGCCGTATTCTCAGAATTTATTTTTCCGGATAAAACTATTTTTCCAATGTTGTCAAAAATAGTGTAAACAGATCCTACCAATTGTGCGTCTGGTTTTACATTAATTATATTTTGCGCAGGGTTTGGATAAATAGGAAATAAATTGTCTTCCGTAAAATCATTTATTCCAACATTATTATTCACATAAAGCACCGCAATATTCGAGGTGTCTATACAAGAACCAGAGCTGATGATACAACGGAATGGTTGATTGTTATTACCCATTGTAACATTTGCAACAGTCAATGTATCGTTTAATGTTCCGCTGAATTGGCCAACACTATTTAAATTTTGAAAACCGACACCAAGGTCAGTTTGCCATTGATAAGTTGAATTGGGATCATTCGAAGTTGTTGCAAATATTATACTGTTACCACTTATTGTATTTTGATCTTCTGGTTGAGTTAATACTAGCTCTGATGAGCAAAACGGGTATAAAATATTTATTTCATTTTGAGATAATGCCCTGCTCCATATTGCAATGTCGTCTATTTTACCCACAACTTGATTCCATCCATTTCCTCTACTTCCTATTGTTATAGGTAAGGAATTAAAATTCATTCCGCCACTTACTGTTGTTCCTTCTAAAAAAAATCCATTTAGATAAATTTTAACTGAATCTGATGCCCAAATAAAGATAAAATTATTCCATTGATTTGTTAAGATACTTTGACTATAATGTGAAATTGCATTATTACCCCCAACAGACCAAGATGTTCCAATACCATTTAAGCCGTTTGATTGGGCAGCATTTAATTCAAATGAGTTACCCCATCCAGAATTTTCTCTTTTACTTATTAAAGACTCATCTGAAGTGAAATTATCTGACGTAAACCATAAAGATATTGATAATTCTGTAGAATTATAAATTGAATTATGAGGGATTTGTATTTTATTTGTTGCAGCAAAACTATAAGCAGAATTACTATTACCATCTCGATCTGAAACAGAGGTTGCTCCGTCTACAATGCCATTATTCATATTGCCACTTTCATCGTTTGCATTTCCGTTAAATGGCCACCAGCCAACAAGTCCATTCGTTGGAATATTAGTAGGGATTTGACCAATTGAAGTTATTGCAAAACCTAGAATTGCCAAAACTGTGATTAGTAAGTTTTTCTTTTTCATTTTTTTTATTTTGAATTTTAATAAATTCCTACTCTTTTGGCTTTTCGGTTACCGCCCCGTTTTTTAAAGTGGTTTCTGGTATCCACTGCTGTTTGTCAACTTCACAAAATATTCTTCAGGAAATACCACAATTGTTCTTCGGTGGCTCTCTCGTTTATCTGCTACGTCTGTTTAATTGCTTATAACATGTTGATTTATAATCACACTCTCCAAGTAATTAAAGGAATATTATCTTCTAAGGTAAATTGAATTAATTAAAAATTTCTCCTAAATATATAAAAATTTCCCATATTTGTATAAAAATTGTAAAAATATTTTGACTTGACCTTTATGACTATATTTTTGTAATCTAAAACAAGAGTGAAATTATTTTTTAAGTGAGCAGTGCTAAATTTTGTGCACTTGATTATTTTTTGAAGTCGATGTGTAATTTTTTACTACCAAAAGAATCATAATCTTCATTTTTCTCTAGTGCAGTTAATCCTTGGACGCATTTTAAAGTTGAGTTTTTAAATTTGATCGAAGGTTTCTATCTAAGCCCAAAAATTGAAAAAAAAAAATGGTTTTGTAAATAAAATAATAGAAATTGAAAAAATAAGAAAAGTAATAATCTTCGTTGAAAAAGAAAAAGTATTTTTTAATCCCCAAATCTAAGGTGATCAGTGCGAAACGGAATCACGCGCTAAGCTTAATCAGAAATGCGATACTCATTATCGATGGAATTAACTATAAGATCAAAGCCTTCAGGTCTGCTTAAAAAAAAATTCTTTCCGAATATTATAGTTATTTATTTTCTGACTATTAGAAAAATTCAAATTGCAAACTTCAAACATTTACACTAACTTTACAATCTTTCAACATCAATTTAAGCAGAAGTGAAATTAATGACTAATCAAGAGCAAAATATAACAGATGGCTTTGGTCGTGTGCATGATTA
>CANLGD010000019.1 GCA_947490145.1 Flavobacteriia bacterium | reverse complement strand
ACTCGACACACAACGACCATGCAGACGGTGCACGAGTCATTCATCAACGACATCCCTCTGTGCGTTACCAACGGCTCGACGCCCAACTTACTCTCGCTGGTGTGTGGAAGATCAAGAAATAAAAATAAAAAAAATTTTTTTTTTTTAAAAACAAGTTGTAATTTTAACCACTTATAAATATGTAGTTTTTTTAAGAACTATTTAACAAACTAATAAAACATGAAAAAACATCTACAAAAAAAGACCAAGACGCCTAATTCGGTTTTCAGGCTGAATTATGTGATCATGCTGTTTGCACTCTTTTTTGCAAACACATTTTTTTCGCAAACGCAAATTAGTGTAAGTGCGACGGCTGGAACAGCTTCGACTTCTTATGCTACTTTGAAAGCAGCCTTTGATGCAATTAACGCCGGAACACATCAAGGTGTAATTACAATCGGGGTTACAGCAAGTACTACTGAAACAGCCACTGCAGCTTTAAATGCTTCAGGTTCAGGTTCAGCAGTGTATTCTGCAATAACAATTTCCCCAACCGGAGGAGCTGCCAGGACAATTTCTGGAGCTATTGCTGCAGGTTCGCCATTGATTAATTTGAATGGTGCTGATAATGTAACTTTCGATGGTTTAAATACAGGTGGAAACTCGTTAACAATATCTAATACAACAGTTTCTGCTACTTTAGCTACTTCGACAATTCGTTTTATTAATGATGCATCTAACAATACAATTACAAATTGTAGTATCTTAGGGTCATCAACTGGGGCAGCATCAGCAGCTGGAATGGGAGGAAACATATTCTTTTCAACAGGTGCGACTACAGGAAACGATAATAATACAATTTCAAATTGTGATATTACTAAAGCTGGTTCAAATTTGCCAACAAAAGCAATTGGGGGACTTGGCTCTGTGTCCAATTTAGCTGCGGGAAATAGTGGTATTACAATAAATAATAATAATATTTATGACATCTTTGGTGCATCAGTAGCAAGTGCGGGTATCTTCCTTCAAGCTGGATGTAACACGTGGACAATTACAAACAATAAATTCTACCAAACAGCAACTAGAACCTTTTCAGTGGGTGTACAGCATTCTGCAATATGGGCAATCGGAAATAGTGCTACAACTGGATTAAATCAAGCGCATACTATAACCGGTAACACTATTGGATATGCAAATAATTTAGGTACTGGAACTTATACTTTAACTGGTTCTACTGGTAAATTCGTTGGAATATTTCTTAACGCTGTAACTGGTGCAACTGTTTCAAATATTAGTTCAAACACAATTTCGAATATTAGTATTTCAAATGCAGCAACTGGAACAGGATCTTCAGGTCAATTCCTAGGAATTTATATTGCTAATGGTGTGGTAGATGCAAACTCTAATATCATTGGTAGTAATTCTTCAACAGGTGCTATATCAATCACGACAAGTGGAACATTAACAACGGAGTCTTTTGGAATATACAATTTTTCTTCGGACAATTTTACGTCTAATTCAAATCAGATAGGAGGAATAAATGTCGCAAACAGCAGTTCAACAGGTTCAGCTGCTTTTGCTGGACTGCGATGTAATAGTGGTGCCACCAAAACATGGACTTGTAATAATAACGTAATCGGAGGGAATGTTGCTAATTCAATATTTGTTTCATCAACTGCGGGAGGTAGTAATTTTCTAGCAGGTATACTAAACACTCTTTCAACTGCTACTGTTACAAATAACCAAGTTAGCAATTTAACCAACAACAATGGAACTGGAGCCCAAAATTCATCCTCAATTGTAGGAATTGATTTTGTATCTACTTCTGTAAACAATACTGTTTCATATAACTCCATTTATAACTTAAAAAATACGAATGCAAGTGCTGCTACCAATGTTGTAGGTTTGTATTACACATCATCGACAGGTACAAACGTTATTGAAGGAAATAATATTCATAGTTTAACAACTGCAACAACATCTGCAGCTGCACTTATTAATGGTATTCAGGCAGTTGGTGGTACAGTTACTTATAGAAATAATATGATTGCAGTTGGTGCTGGTATTGCCAATGCTTCTTTAATTTCAGGTATATTTAATTCTGGTGGTACAAATAATTTTTGGAATAACAGCGTTTACATAGGTGGTGCGCCAACTGCTGGTGCTGGTAATTCATTTGCATTTAGAAGTACGGAAACTACTGCAGCGGTTAAAAGTTTCAGAAATAACATTTTCCAAAATTCAAGAACAAATGCAGGAGCTACAGGTTTCAATTACGCAATTACTGTTGCTGGGACAGCAGCCAACCCTTCAGGACTTACTATAAATAATAATATTTATTACAGTGTAGGTGGAGCAAATAATATTTTCGGACTTTTCAACGCAGTTAATCGTACAACTTTAGCAGAATGGCAAACAGCAGTTGGTCAAGATGTAGCAAGTTATAATACTGATCCGGGGTTTTTAGACCCTACAAATGCAACTCCAAATCTGCATATCAATCCTGCAACAGCGACATTTGCGGAAGGTTTTGGAACTGATTTAAGTATTACATTAGATTTCGATGGTCAAACTAGATCTGATCTTACCCCAGTAGATATTGGTGCTGATGCTGGTACATTTACTGGACCTCCAGCAGTTACTTTTGGCGATGGAGGTATTGATAATGCTTCAACTTTGTGTGCTGCAACTGCGCGATATGTAGATGTTACTACTACTGCCGGTTCAACACCAATTGTTTCGATGACCTTAAATTATTGGTTTAATGGAGTGGCACAAACGCCAATTGCCTTAACGGACGGGACAACAACAGGTACTTCAACTTGGACAGGTACTATTCCTGCGGCAGTGCCTGGTAATGCTGTTGTAACGTGGAACATTGTTGCAGTGGATGGAATCACAACTGGTAAAACTTTTGCAGGTACTTCTTACTTTGATGAGCCATTATATGGAACTACAGTTACTGCAAGCTCAAGTTTGCCTTCTGTTTGCCCTAGTTCAACTGTAGATTTAACAGCTGTAGTTTCAAAACCGGGTTCAGTTCAAGTAGGCTCTGGTACCGCAAATTCATCAACAGGTAATAGTGTAAGTTCATTTTACGGTACTTATTGGGGTAACGGGCATGCGCAGATTCTTTACAGAGCATCTGAATTAACAGCATTAGGCTTCAAAGCAGGAAATATCACAAAACTAGGTGTAAATATTACTACATTAGGATCACCTGCAGCTGTGCTTAATTTTAGTATAAAAATGGCTCATACTGGAGTTACTGCAATAACTACCTTTCAAGCACCAACATTTACAACAGTATTTTCAGCTGCAACTTACACACCAGTTATTGGATTAAACCAACACACATTTTCTACTCCTTTCAATTGGGATGGTGTATCTAACATAATCATTGATTATTGTTTTCAAAATGGAGTTACTGGTTCAACAAGTGCGGTAAATACAATGACAACTACTGCCTTTGGTTCTTTTGTTAATTTTAATGCTGATGGTAATTCTGCAGCATGCGGAAATACAACGGTTTCAAATACTTCTACAAACAGACCAAATTTAATTTTCACTGGTAATGTTCCTCCAGTTATATCATCATATACTTGGAATGACGGTGCAAGCAATATTGGTTCTACAAATCCATACACTGCAACTGTTTTAGCTTCTACATCTTATACGGTTACAGCTGCAGATGCAAATGGATGTACCGTTGCTTCTTCTCCCGTAGCAGTAAGTTTAGTTACTGGTCCAACAATAGATACACAACCAGTTGCAAGTGCAAAATGTACAGGTCAATCAACAACTTTCACGGTTGCTGCCACAGGTCCTGGCTTAAGCTATATTTGGTATAAAGATGGTTCTCCCTTATCAGATGGAGGTACAATTAGTGGTGCAACAACTGCAACTTTGAGTATATCAAGTATTGTTACCGCAGATGCTGGAACATACACAGTACAAGTAAGTGCTGCATGTGGTACACCAGTTTTAAGTGATGGTGTTTCAACCTTGTCGTTGAACCCTACACCAAGTGCTACTACAGCTGGAACATTTGCAAGTTGTGTTGGTGGGGACATTCAAGTGAATGCTACTTCTGATATAGGAACAACGTTCTCTTGGACAGGTCCAAACTCTTATACTTCTTCAAGTTTAACAAATACAATTTCTGCTGCTGCAGCATTAAATGCAGGAACTTATGCCTTTACTGCTAGTACAGCATTTTGTACATCAGCTCCGGTAAATTTAGTTGTTTCTGTAAATACAGCTGTAACAGGTTTAACGTATGCTTCAGTATCTGATTTAAGTTCAGTTTGTCCTGGTGCTTCGGTTAATTTGTCTACGGTTATTAATAAAAATGGAAATGTTACTTTAGGTGCAGGTGGTTCAACAAGTGCAGCATCTGCTGTAACACCATTTCGTCATAATTATGGTGGAGCAAAAACTCAATATATCATAAGAAGTAGTGAATTAACAGCTTTGGGTTTAATTGCAGGTAATATAACTAGTTTGGGTTTAAATATTACTGCCCTTGGAACTACTACTTTAAATGCTTTTAGTATTAATGTTGGACATACTGCTCAAACTGTGGCGGTTTCAAATACGGCAATTGTGTCTGGTTTAACTCAAGTTTATACAAATCCAGCTCAAACATTAGCGCTTGGCGTTAATACATATACATTTTCAACACCATTTGTTTGGAATGGAACTTCAAATATTGTAATTTCTTTTAATTTCTCTAACAATAATAGTGGAGGAACAAGTACAACTGTAACTTCAGATGCTGCGGGGTTCCTTTCATCCATGTCAATTTTAGCTGATGATGCAACAGAAGCTTGTATTTTACCAGCTGTTTCTTCTGGACAAGTTTGCATGGGCTTAAGTACAAATGGCACCAGCTCAAATAGACCAAGATTCTTTATTAATGGTAACGCTACTCCAACTTTCTCTTCTTACACATGGAGTGATGGTGCATCAAATGTTGGAACAGGTAATCCATTAAGTGTGGTTGTTCCTGCAACAACTTCTTACACAGTTACTGCTTTAAGCACAGATGGTTGTTCTTACACAGATGCAGCATCAGTAACTATTACTAACGCTTCTGGAGCGACTATCAATACGCAACCAGTTTCAGATACAAAATGTACGACTCAAGCAACATCATTTACGGTGGCTGCAACAGGTCCAGCATTAACGTATGCTTGGTACAGAAATGGTTCACTTTTATCAAATGGAGGAACAATTTCAGGTGCTACAACAGCGACCCTTTCAATTTCAAGTGTTGCTTCTGGTGATGCTGGTACCTATACGGTAGATGTTATTCCACAGTGTGGAGCAACAGTAACGAGCGATGGTGTTTCTGTATTAACAGTTAATGAAACTCCAACTGCAAGTGCAACTTCACCAATAACAATTTGTGAAGCCTCAACAATTAATTTGGTAGGTACAACTAATGTTGGAACAACTTTTACTTGGTCAGGTCCTTTAGCGTATGCTTCGACAAATGCAACTAATGCAATTGCTTCTGCAATACCAACAAACAGTGGTACGTATATCTTTACAGCTTTTAATGGAACGTGTGCATCTATTCCTGCAAACGTAGTAGTAAGAGTAAATGCTAAAGTAACTGGTTTAACCTATGCCTCAACTGCTAGTTTAGGTTCAGTTTGTCCTGGTGCTTCAGTTGATTTATCTACGTCAATTAATAAAACTGGAATTGTTAATTTAGGAGCGGGAGTTTCAACAAGTTCAGCAAGTTCTGTAACGCCGTTCCGTCGTTCTTATGGTGGAGCTAAGACTCAGTATATTATCAAAAGTACAGAATTAAGTGCTTTAGGTTTGCTTGCTGGAAATATAACTAGTTTGGGATTAAATATTACTTCACTTGGAGATACACCTTTACTTGGGTTTAGTATAAGTGTTGGTCATACTGCACAAAATGTGGCAGTGGCAAATACTTTAATCACAAGTGGATTAACTCAAGTATATACAAATGCAAGTCAAGCCTTAGCGCTTGGGGTTAATAGCTATACATTCGCAACACCATTTGCATGGGATGGAGCTTCAAACATTGTAGTTTCTTTCAATTTCTCTAATGGTGATGATGGTGGTGGAACAAGTACAGCTATAACTTCAGATGATGCTGGATTTCTTTCATCTGCGGTTATTTTAGCTGATAATTCAACAGAGGCTTGTTTATTAACTGCACCATCTTCTGCGCAAGCGTGTATGGGATTTAGTACAAATAATACAAGTACAAACAGACCAAGATTCTTTATTAATGGTAACGCTACACCAACTTTTTCTTCTTATACATGGAATGATGGTTCAGCGAATATTGGAACTGGAAATCCATTGAATATTACTCCTTCAGCAACAGCTTCTTATACTGTAACTGCTTTAGGAGTTGATATGTGTTCATATACTGATCCAACTCCTGTAGTTGTGAATGTGGTATCTGGTGCTTCAATTACTACACAACCTGCTGCAAGTGCAAGTTGTACAGGTGTTCCAGCTACTTTCACAGTTGCTGCTACAGGTCCAGAATTAACGTACGCTTGGTATAAAGATGGTTCACTTTCACCTTTATCAAATGGTGGAACAATTTCAGGTGCTACAACAGCTACTCTTTCAATCTCAAGTCTTGCTTTTGGAGACGCTGGTACCTATACAGTTGTGGTGACTCCTTCTTGTGGAGCATCAGCAACGAGTGATGGTGTTTCTGTATTAACAGTCACCCAAACTCCAACTGCAAGTGCAACTTCACCGATAACAATTTGTGAAGCAGCCTCAATTAATTTAGCAGGGACAACTGATATTGGAACAACGTTCACGTGGTCAGGTCCGTTAGCTTATGCTTCCACAAATGAAACTAATACAATATCTTCTGCAATACCAACAAATAGCGGAACGTATGTATTTACAGCATTCAATGGAGCATGTCCATCTATTCCTGCAAATGTAGTGGTAACAGTTAATGCGAAAGCAACTGGAATAACTTACGCGTCTGTATCTGATTTACCTTCAGTTTGTCCTTCAGTTAGTGTAAATTTATCAACAACATTGATAAAAGCAATTTCAGCTCAAGTAGGTGATGGAACTGAGAATATTTTAAGTTCTACAACTAAAGGAGCATTTTATGGTAATTATTATGGAAATGGTCATGCGCAGATCTTGTACAGAGCATCTGAATTACAAGCAATTGGCTTAAAAGCAGGAAATATTACAAAGTTAGGTATTAATATTACTGGCCTTGGATCACCAAATGCAATGAGTAATTACACAATTAAAATGGCAAGTACAGCTGAAACAGCAATTACTACATTCCAAGCACCGGTATTCACTACAGTGTATTCTGCTGCAAGTTTTGCGCCAATTATTGGTTTAAATGAACACGTATTCTCTACTCCATTTGTTTGGGATGGTGTTTCAAATGTAATCATTGATTATTGTTTTGCAAACGGAGGGGCTGCTGGTTCTACTGGAGCAATTAATAAATTTACAGCAACAACTTTTGGATCATTTGTAAACTTTCAATCTGATACAGATGGTTCTGCATGTGATCAAACGACTGTATCAAATACTTCGAGTAACAGACCAAACTTGATTTTTACAGGTAGTGGTGCACCAATAATTTCAACTTATACTTGGAATGATGGTTCAGCAAATGTTGGAACTGGAAATCCATTAAATATTACACCTCCTGCAACAACTTCTTATACAGTTACTGCTTTAGGAACTGATATGTGTTCTTACACTGATCCAACTCCTGTAGCTGTGACTGTAGTATCTGGTGCTGCAATTAATACACAACCAGTTGCTAGCGCAAATTGTACAGGTACTTCTGCTTCTTTCACGGTTGCAGCAAGTGGACCAAGTTTAACGTACAAGTGGTATAAAAATGGCACAGAAGTTACGAACGGTGGCACGATTACAGGAGCAACAACAGCTACCTTGTCCATTTCAAGTGTTGCTTTAGCTGATGCTGGTACATATACGGTTGATGCGATTCCAACATGTGGATCAACTGCAACAAGTGATGGTGTTTCTGTATTAACAGTTACGCAAACTCCAACGGCAAGTGTTACCACACCGGTAGTAGTATGTGAAACAAATACAATTAATTTAGCTGGAACATCGGATGTAGGTACTTCTTATGTTTGGTCTGGACCTTCTTCTTACAGTGCTAATAATTTAAATAGTGCTGTTTCAGATGCAACAGTTGCAAATGCTGGAACATATATTTTCACTGCTTACAATGGTGCTTGTCCTTCATTGCCAGCAAATGCATTAGTTACTGTAAACGTAAATCCTACAAGTGTTGCAGCTACTTCTTCAGTTGATTATGCTTGTGAAGGCTCAACATTTAGTTTAGGTGTTACAGCAGGCGCAATAAATCCAACGATTTTAACACAGAATTTTGAAAGTGGATTGGGATCTTGGACGAGAGTTAATAACTCAACAGGCGGAACACCTGTAAATGCGAGTTGGAATATTCGTGCTAATAATTACCCTACAGCTGGAACTTGGTCGCAAACATTAAGTAGTAATACTGCGAATAGTTTCTTACTTTCTAATAGTGATTCTCAAGGAAGCGCTGGTACGACAGCAACAGAATTTATTTCTCCTGCATTTAGTACAGTTGGATTCTCAAGTATGAGTTTAGCTTTTAATCATTATTTTAAAGCTAATGGTGACGCTGCAAATGTGTTAGTTTCGACAGATGGAGTTACTTATACTGCTATACAAACGTATACTGCAACAACAGGTGCTGCAGCATCATTTGCTTCAGCATCTATAGACCTTAGTTCTTACGTTGGAAACTCTACTGTTTATGTAAAATTCACGTATGCTTCAGCATGGGGATATGGATGGGCTTTAGATAATATTGCTGTCACTGGAGTTCCAACTCCATACAATTATTCTTGGACATCAAATCCTGCAGGATATACATCAGCTACTCAAAATCCAGCTGGAGTTTCTCAAACTGCAACAACTGATTACATTGGTAGAGTTACAAATTCAGTAACTGGATGTTTTGCAACTAGTACAAAAACAGTTAATCATCAAGTAGTACCAACGATAGATGCAACAACTTCTACACTTGTTTGTGGATCTGGTACTTCTGTACTAACAGCAACTTCAGGTATAGCTGATGCAACCTTAAATTGGTATGATGCTTTAACTGCAGGTACATTTATCGGTGCTGGCTCGCCATTAACTTCTCCAAGTATTTCTGCTGGAACAAGTTATTACGTTGATGCAACTAAAAATGGTTGTACTACGGCAGCTAGAACTACTGTTGATGTTACGGTTAATCCAATTTTAGTACCAAGTGTTGTGATTACTTCAGATGACGCTGATAACGTTATCACTCCACTTACTTTGGTAACTTTCACTGCAACTCCTACTAACGGTGGAGCAACACCAAGCTACCAATGGAAATTGAATGGTGTAAATGTTGGAACAAATTCACCAACATATACAAATTCAACTTTAAACAGTGGTAATGGGGTAACATGTTTAATGACAACAAGTTATTCTTGTCCAAGTGTATTAACGAAATTAAGTAATACTATTACGATGACCGTTAATAATGCTGTTTCAAATATTGCTAGTGTATTTTGTGGAAGTACTTTAGTTGATAATTCAACTGATATTTATTCTGGTTCAATTATTGGAGCTACAATTTACGAATATAAACTAGTAAATGGAGATGTTACTTTAACGATTCAAAAACCTTCAAGAACGTTTAAAATGAGTCAAGTTCCTGGATGTTTATTAGGTGTTACTTATCAAGTAAGTTGTAGAGCTTTCTATAATGGTGCATGGTCAGCATGGGGAACTGTTTGTCCAATAACGACAAGAGGAACTGAAGGTGGTTCTAAAATAATTGCTTCTCAGTGTGGTGCTCCTGTATCAGGTGCTGAACAAAACTTATATGCAGAGCCAATCATGAATGCGACACAATATAAGTTCAGAGTTACAAATGGCGAGAATGTTCAAGTAATTACAAAAAGCTCAAGAACATTTAAACTTGCTCAATTAGCAACTGTATATTATGGAGCAACTAATGTTGTTGACGTGGATGTATTTGTAAATGGTGCTTGGATTGGATATGGTCCTACTTGTAATATTATTATGCCTGCTGCACCATCTGCAAAAATTCAAACTTCGCAGTGTGGAGCTATCTTAGGAAATATTAAAGATCTAATTTATGCAAATCAAGTATTTGGTGCTACCCAATACAGATTCAGAGTAGTAAATGAGGAATTAGGTTACAATCAAACAATTGTAAAAGCTTCTCGCGTATTTAGATTATCTGAACTAGCAGGAATAGCAATAAATACGACTTACGTTGTTGACGTAGATTTATTTATGAACGGTGCATGGTTAAGCAGTTATGGAGTACCATGTAACATTACTACTCCAGGAAGTTTAGCTAGACTTAGCAACCAAAATATTGCTGAAGCTGAATTGGACGTAATTGATGAGGAAACAATTGAAACAATTAGCTTTGATGCACTTGTTTTCCCGAATCCATACATCAAAAACTTTAGTGTAAGTTTAACATCTGAAAATGATGCTGATATTACTATCAAAGTAACAGATGTAACTGGAAAACTAATTGAAAATGTAACAATTCAATCAGATAGAATTACTGAATTGACTTTAGGAGAAAATTACCAAATGGGAATGTATCATATTACAATCACGCAAGGAAATTCAACTAAATTATTGAAAGTGATTAAAAACTAAGTTAATAGTTTATCAGGATTAAAAAAATCCCTTGAAAGAAATTTCAAGGGATTTTTTGTTTTATAACGCTAAGGTTGCCTAGTGATAGATTCACTAAATGTTTCAGAAGCAAATAATTTTAAAACGAAGATTGTAGGATTGAAGCAAGGTAATTAGGTAGCTTGTTGGTTGCAAGATACATGCAATTACCAGAAAGTTTAGGCTTAGGTGAAAGTATTTGGGATCCTCTCATTAAAAGGTGCCCAAGGTAAATAAATGAAGTTTTAAAATTGCATGATATTAAAGCAAGCACCAATGTGAACCATATACAAGGCACTACAGAAAAATGGCAAGATATTTCCAAAGGGAAAGAAAAATTCATCAAATTGAAGTCGGAGCTTATATCAATTGTTATTGCTCTTGAATAATAAAAAGTAAGCTTTAAGTAAAGAACTGCGTTAAACGTGTTAAGAAATAGAATAGGTGATGATTATTCTGTTTCGTCTGGGATCTTTAACATGCTAAGATTCTGAGGGGTACCAAATAATTTCAAGTTTCTACAAAAAGGAATTGAGAATTTGCATATCGGGATAGTGCATGAGGAAGTTTATAGCAAACATTCGAGCAAATTTAATGTCTGATTTTTACTGAAGTATTCCGGTTTCCTTCATGAAATTTCAGTTTTCTTGGATAGGAAAATCGATAGTCATTATTTGTTGCTTTGACTGCGAGTTTGGCTTTTACCGATTAGCTAGTTGAAAGTTTGATGCGTTTTTAAATATAAATTAGCCTATCTCACAACTTTTTCCACTAATACTAAAATTTCCTTGTCTTCATTCAACTTCGTGCATTCTTTGTTCTTTTTGGCACCTTAACAAAGCGTTGTCATGAACTTGTGAATAATGCAAAAAAACAAAAAGTAGCTTTGTGCTTTTAATTCATTTTCAATGGTACAAATGAGTGTGTTTTTTTATTACTTCTTTCGGAATCGTAAGACTATAGATTGTTTTTTGGTGCTAGCAGAACAGAAATTCATCTTATTGAGAAATGATGACATAGTACAACTGAATATCGTCATTAATTGATTTAGAAAGAAAGGCATAATAACTAAATCACTTATTTCAAGTGATAAATGTATTTTTAAAATTTTATAAGATGTTGTAAAGGTGATTTTAGCTGCAATCCAGCAAGAAAAAAAAGCGTTATATAATCAAAAAAAAATTATGCACTCCTTTTTCCTTTAACAAGAATATTGATCAAGGCATAAAAAAAGTATTTAGTATCAGTTGTGTATGGATTTTTTATCTTTTCTTCCAAATATTGTCTTTCTGCTTTTACGACTTCTTCAAAGGAGGATTTGAAATTTAATGAAAGATAAGGTGGAATACATCCAGGTTTAAATTTGACTTTTAAAATTTTAAAATCTTCAGGTAAAATATTAAAATAACTTTCTGAAGTTGGTCTAGTTCCCACCAATTTCATGTTTCCTATTAATAAATTTATAATTTGAGGTACTTCGTCAATCCAGTATTTTCGCATCCATTTTCCCCAAGGTGTAATTCTAAAATCGTTATTGAATTTTCCATTTTTTCCAAAACCTTGAGAATTCATTAAATAATCCTGAATAAATTCTGAATATGGGTGCATGGTTCTGAACTTATATACTTTAATAAATTTGCCATTCTTACCAACTCTTCTCATTTTAAAAATTAAACCATAACTTGTTTTTTCTCGTTTTATGGAATTATTTATTTTCAGGACTTTAAAATAGTTATAACCGTCTACAGCTTCAACTTTTTCAATTTTAAAACCAGCATAAACTAATCTACCTAGAACTTCCGCTTTTGACATTAGTCTATTTCTTCCTTTTGTAAAGAAGAAGTATATAGAATTAATGTATTTCATTTTAGGAATTATTCGATTAAATAAAAAATCAAAAATAAAAAATAAATGACTTAAAATAGGAATTTTATATATGACTATTCGTGATCTTCTGCAAGAGAACGTTTCAAATTTACCAATTAAAAATTCTCCTTCATTCAAGGAATTGTAAATTTCTTTTAAATGGGTATTCAAATATGAAATATCATTTATTTTCTTTTTACAAAAAGTTATATTCTCGGTTTGATCAGCAAAAAAATGATTTACTTTTTGATAAATTAACGAATCTTCTTTTTTACTCACTTCCTGTAATTCAGAATGTGAATAAACAATATTTTCCAAAAAAATATTATTTGAGTTCATTTTTTTTTTTTTTACAAAATGCAGATCAAAAGTACGGAATAATAATAAATCTCTCTTCGACAATTAGACAGATGCTGATTTTTAGCAATCTAACGTCTTTTTTTTTGTGTTTAAAGCATTTGGTTTTTTAAAAATTGTTATCCTTTTTCTTGTGTCAGCATAATTTCTTCTCCTAAATCTTCATAATTTATACCATCAAAATTACCCGAACTCATCATTAATAATACTGTTTTGTTTGATAAATTATCGTGAATAAAATTTAAAATTTCATTTGTTTTTTGAGAAACATGAACACCTTTTCCAAAACATTTTTGCACGAAATCAGCAGAAAGCTCATCTAGTTTTTTGTGTTTTACAACTTCAGGATTAAAATAAACTATGGATTTATCCGCTTTTTCCATGGCGTTTTCATACAGAGGCAAGAAATTTTTATTCAATGAAGAAAAAGTATGTAATTCCATGCAAGCGATAACATGTCGATCTGGGAATTGTTCTTTTACAGCTTTTGTAGTTGCTCTTAATTTTGAAGGAGAGTGAGCAAAATCTTTAAACATAACAAAAGTGTCAGATTCAGCGACTTTTTGCAAACGTTTGCCTGCACCCGTAAAATCAGACATTGAGTTTAAAAAATCACTTTCTGATATGCCAATTTCTTGGCAAATATGCATTGCACCGATTAAGTTTTGTAAATTGTGAGCCCCGAATATTTTTAATGGATATTTAGTTGAATTAACAGTTAAGATTGTTCCATTCTCAATATTGACATATTTTGGAGTAGAGTAGGGAATGGCTTTAGTTGATGAACTGAATTTTTCTCCTAATTTTTTCACTTCTTCATCATCTGTGTTGTAAATCAAAGAACCATTTGGTTCAATTTGTTGACAAAAAACATCAAATTGCTCTATGTAATTTTTATAAGTTGGGAAAACATTTATGTGATCCCAAGCAATTCCGCTTAAAAGTGCTATGTTTGGTTTATATAGATGAAATTTCGGTCTTCGATCTATGGGTGAGCTTAGATATTCATCACCTTCTAAAATCATAATTTTTGCATCATCTGTCAATTTTACCATGCAATCATATCCTTCTAATTGCGCACCAACCATATAGTCTACGTCAATTTTTAATTTTGAAACGGCATGTAAAATCATGGATGTAATGGTTGTTTTACCATGGCTACCGCCAATTACTACTCTAATTTTGTCTTTACTTTGCTCGTACAAATATTCTGGATAGGAATAGATTTTTAAGCCCAATTCTTTCGCTATTAAAAGTTCTGGGTTGTCTTCTCTTGCGTGCATTCCCAAAATAACTGCATCTATTTTTGAATGAATATTATTTTTATTCCAGCCTAAAGATTGAGGTAAAATTCCTTGTTTTTCAAGGCGTGTTCTGGATGGTTCAAAAATTTCGTCATCTGAACCTGTAACATTTTCACCCTTTCTACTTAAAGCGATTGCTAAATTATGCATGGCACTTCCACCAATTGCTATGAAATGAATGTTCATTTTACTTTTTTTTTGATTTTATTAAAATTGAGGCTTCAAACATCAGTGGAATTATTAGAAAAAATAATCCAATATGATTGATCCACTTGAGGGTTTCCAAGGGCATTTTATTTTCAAAGACAATTGGTGCAATTACAGCAAATAAACCTATGTAATAAATTCTATTCCAGGACGAAATTTGTTTAAATAGATTTTTTTTCAACAATTCAATTGCAATATATGCTAATGCTAATATCATCACATATACATTTATTTTTTGTGAAAAATCGTTTTGAAAAACCCAAAAATAAAATAAGATTGTAAGTGAAATTATAAAACTAAGCGTCAACAAAAAAACTTGTCGCTTAATCGATTTTTTATTTTGCATGTATAAAATTTGCACTAAAATTACATAAGATTTCAATAATATTCTAATTATTAATGAAATTTTACAAACATTATCATGCTATTTAATAAATCTTAAAATTTGCTATTAGATGTACTTAGTAGTTTTTTTTCAATTTAGTATCTTGTGTTTCTTTTTGCCATACAAATTCGGACGATGCTTCTCCATTTTTTGAGAAAGTTAAACCACTCAAAGATTGCGTTCGGATATAAATTTGTCCAAATCCTTTTTTTACAACTATTCTTCTAGTGATAACGCTAACCAATAAACCATCGGCATCATTTTGATTAAAAACTTCTTGGGAAACTCCTTCAGGATATAGTGTTCCTAAAGCATTCGCCACTTTATCATCATATTTAATCTCCTTGCTGGTTATTTTATTTAATAGCACTTGAGCATTGGTTAAATTTTCTTTTTTAGCCAACTCTTCTTTGTTTTTTTGCACAGTAACATCCTTTGAAACGTTTTGAACTCCTGTAATATTTTCATTTACTTTGAGTGCAGTTTTGGCAGATTCGTTCGATATCGTTATTTGGGAATTACTCACTCCTTGTATCGTTTGCAGACGTTGCTCCTCGTCACTTAAGCTGTTTTCAGAATAGGCTACTACTGATTTTTTATCAACTATATCAACTGCTGCAATTTTCTCTTCGGAATTTGTTTTTTCTTTAACGGTAATGACGTCATTATTTACCATAGTTGCATTCAATTCTCCTTGGTTTTTCAAATTTTTCACAACATTGTTATTGAATTCGTCTCTTGATTTATCTTGAATTTTATGCCCGCCAGATTGTATTTCTTTTACATTTACAGTTCTGTTTTGATCTTGTTCTGTATTGAGTTTAGTGAAACTTGTTTGTTGGTTTGCTAGAATTTCGTCAATGCTTAAACTTTTTTCAACTGCTGCTAAGTTTTGATTTAAGTCCGCAGTTATAATTTTTTGTTCAACAGTTTTTAATTTTTCATCATTATTTCCTGCGGATTTATTATCTTCCGTTGTTTTAATTAGCCTTGTTTTTTCTTCAGCTTCAATTTTAAGCGATAAATCTAAAATGCTTGCGCTTTCATCTTGAATACTTTCATAATCGCTTTGATTAATTTTAGTATTTGTTTCTTTTACTTGTTCTCCAATTATTTTTCTAGATTCAAAATCATCAATTACTTTTTCATCAATTTTTTTACTTTTATTTCCAATGTTTTGTTGATTTTGAATATTTTCGTTGTAGGCATTTTTTTCAGCATTATTCGCTTGATCGACAATTTTTTGGTCGTAAACTTTCACACTTTCGTTATTGTCGGTAGCCCCTAAATCTGTTTTTGAATAGAGTAAAGAATTTTCGTTCGTAATATTTTTTACTTGCTCTGCGTTGTTTAAAGATTCGTTGTATTTGTCGTTTTGGGTTTTTGTTGCTGCTGTAGTTATTGATTTATCAACATTTTTAACCTTATCAACAGTCGCTTGGCGGTTGTCATCACCTGCTACATATTGTAAACTATTATCTTTAACAATGCTTGAAATTTTCGCGTTTGAATTTAAAAGTTCCTCCGTTTTAGCCTCCTGTGTTTCGGAATTTTTGTCTTCAATTTTATCTTTTTTGTTTTTTAATTTTGTTTCTTTTTTACCTTTTCTTTTGTTTTCAGCTTCTTGTAATTCTTCAATTACTTTCGCGATATCTTCTGTGGTCGGAACACCTAGATTTGTTAAAGGATCAACTTTCACAACAATCGGCGGATTTAAAATTGCATCTATTTCTTTTAACTTATCCTTTGGGTATGCATCAGAAGTATTAAAGGTGATAGCTCTTTCGTATAATTCTTTTGCTTTTTCATAATTCTTACTATTAAATTTTTCATCCGCTTTTTTAATTAAATTTTGATATTGCTTCGTAAATTCGCCTTTTTCTTGTTCATTTTTGATGCATTGATCATATTTCTTTTTTACTTCAAAATCATCTTTAATACTCAAAGCTTTTTCATAAATGTTTTTCGCATCTAACCATTTTTCTGCAACGTATAGCTCATTTCCTTCTTTGACCAAGGTATTGAATTCTTGATCTTCTTTGTTTTTGGATTCAGCATCAATTAATTTTAAGGTTTCATCAATTTTTGATAGAGCTATCTTATCATTGTTTTTGGAGGATAGTGCTGATCTGTATTCCGCAAGTGCCTGTGCATATTCTTTTTTGTCAAAAGCTGAATTTCCTTTTGTCATGTAGTCAGAGTAAATTTTTTCTACCTGAGCATTATTTTGTTCTTTCGTTTTTAATTCTTCAATTTCTATGATTCTTTTTGAAGGTAATGTTTCATTAGGTTTTAAATTTTTTGCATCCGTAAAAAATGAAATTGCTTTTTCGTATTCTTTTGCTTTTATAGCTAGTTCTGCTTCTTTAATTTTTGTATTGTAAGCATTTTCTTTGTCTAAATTTCCTTTTTTAGTGTCTTCTTCTAATTTTATTAAAGCATCAATTTCTTTTAATTTATCTTTAGGTACTGTATCAGTTGGATCAAGTTTTATAGCCCTATTGAACATTTCTTTTGCCTTGTCCCAATTTTTTTCCTCCAAGGCTTTTTGTCCGGCAGTTATAATTTTATTGTATTGAACTTTAGCCTCATTTCCAGCTTCTTCTTCAGATTTTTTCTGCGCAATTTTAGCTTTCTCTGCGGGTTCTTTTTCAGTAGGTTTAATGCTCCCTGCCAAATTATAAGACTCAATTGCTTCTTTGTATTTCTTTTCAGCTAAAAAGTCATTGCCTTTTTTGATAGCCTCGGCATATTTTTTTTCAGTTTCAACTTGAGCTGCAATTGCGCCTTTTTTTGCTTCTAATTCTTTGATTTTTGCAGTTGGTAAATTTTCATTTGGTTTTAAACTTTGTGCTTCTTTGTATTTTGCAATCGCTCCATCAATATTCGAATTTTCTAAAATTTTAGCCTCCTCAATCACTTTGTTGTATGCTTGGTCTTTTCCTAATTTTGCATTTTCTTCAGCAATTTTTGTATCAATTTCTTTTAACTTTGCATCAATTTCACTACTTTCTTTATATGTTTTTGCCTCTAAAAGAGTTTCTTTTGCCTCAGACCATTTCTCTTGCCTCATCAAATCCAACCCTTTTGTTTTTAAAGTTTTGAATTTTTCTATTTTTTCTGCTTCTGAATTTTTTGCGGCAATTTTAGCATTGATATCGTTAATTTTAGATGTCGCTTCAGCATTTGTCTGATCCAAAGCAAAAACATCTTGGTATTTTATCTTCGCGTTTTCTAAATCATTTTTACCAAATAACGTGGAACCTTCTTTTAAAAGGGCTGTTATTTTATCTGCTTTTTCTTTTGCTTTCTGAGCTTCGACTTGATTTAAAAGTAATTTTTCAATTTTAGCAATGTTTTCAGCAGGTTTAGTTTGACTTGCATCGATTTTTTGAGCTTCTTGGTATTTTACTTTAGCCTCAGGTAATTTATTGGATGCCATTAAATCATCTCCAGATTTCATTGCGGCATTGTATTTATCTGCTTTTTCCTTGCTTTTTGCAGCTTCCGCTTGATCCGCTATTAACTTATCAATCTTAGCAATATTTTCCGCTGGCTTTGTCTGACTTGCGTCTATTTTTTGAGCCTCTTGGTATTTAAGCTTTGCTTCTGCTAATTTATTTGCCGTAACTAAATCTTCCCCAGCTTTCATAGCTGTATTGTAATCTGCGATTTTTTTGTTTTTTTCAGCTTCCGCTTGGTCAGCGATTAACTTTTCAATTTTTGCAATTGCCGCTGCAGGTTCAGTTCTTTCTGCATCAATTTTTGCTGCTTCTAAATATTTCGCCTTAGCTTCTGCATATTTTGCTGTTTTCACTAAAGCATCTCCTGCTTTCATAGCAGTTAAAAATTGTTCGTTCTTTAGTTTTTCATTTGCTTGAGAAGCTAATTTTGCATCTATGTCAGTAATTTTCGCTTTTGGATATGGTTTTGTCCCATCTAAAGTTACTGCTTCTTGATATTTCGCTTTTGCCTCGGCTAATTTTTCGTAAGCCAATAATTCGTCAGCGGCATTTACAACAGCCAAATATTTTTTCTCAGCTTCTGTGACTTCGCTTGCTGCCTTGATTTTTAATTCTAAATCAGCTAATTTTTTTGCTGCAATGGCATCATTTGGTTTTAATCTAAGTGCTTCTGTATACTGTGCTTTTGCATTTGTAAACTCTTTGTCTTTCGTTAATAAATCTCCAGATGCAATTGCAGCCTTGTATTTACTTTCGTTTAGTTCATCTTCTTTTTCTTTTTTAATGAAACCTTTGATGTCTTTTATTTGATCCTTTACTTGCTGCTCGTCTTTTATTTTCAGCGCCTCTTCGTATTTTGTAATTGCTTCTACATATTTTTTTTGTTGTTGTAAAGCATTTGCTGAGGCAATTAATTTTTGGTAATCTTCTTCTTTCTGTTTTGCACCTAAATCCGCTGTTTGTTGCTTTTTAAGTAACAAATCCATTTCTTTGATTTTGTCTTTAGGTTCTTGTTCTGAAGGTTTTAACAAAGAAGATTCTTCGAATTTATCCAAGGCAAATTGATAATTTTGTTTTTTCTCCCAATCTTTTGCTTTTGCCATTGCATCTTGGTATTTGGCATCGTTTTCACTCTCTTTTGCTGCAGCCTGTTTTAGAAGTTCATCGATTTTTTTCTTCATTTTCATTGCAATTGCTTCATCAAATGAAAGTGTAGCATTTCCCTCGAAATATAGTTCCGTGAACGGATTTTTTTCAACGGGACTAAAATCAACTCCCGGGATTTCATCAAAAAGATTCACTTCCATGTCTCGATTTACTGAACTTCCGCCTTGAATTGCTTCTGCAGAAATACCTTTTGAATCAACATTAAAGAAACGGGAAACTTTCCCTGGTTTCGATAATTCAACTTTATAAATTTTCCCTGAAGGAATTACAATTTTTACACCGCCATTTGTGGAGCTTACCACTGATTTTATGATATTTGCGCCATCATAAACATCAACTGTTACACCAGCAAGTTTTTTTCCACTTGTATAATCAGCGGTTTTAATATCTAAAATGACATCAACTTGAGAAAAGCCAATGAACGAAACGAAGACAAATGCCAAAATTGTAAAAATACTTTTCATAATCTATTTCTTTAAACTCTTGCCTGTACATCTAGTTACAGATTTCGTTTAAAATTTTTATTAAATTTCTACAAAAATAAGAAAAAAAAACATTTTTTACATCGATTTTCAAGATATAACTTTCACTCTCAGTTATTTTAAATTGATTTAAGAAAGTGGTTATAAAAAAATCTATCTGAGCAGCTGCGTTGTAAATCCACTTATCGCTTTCATATATTTCAGATTCATCAAGTATTTTTTTTTACATTCAAAACGAGCCTTCGAAACACCATTTCCAAAATGTTAAATGCAAGCAAATTTCGGTTTTATGACAATTTCCATTTTTTTTCGTTTACAAAACCAACTTTTCCGTTTTTTGTAATATGAAAAAGTCCTTTAGAAGTATAATTAGGTTCGTAATCAAAAGTAAAAACAGTGTGCATTAACTTTTCATTTCTGTCATTTCTTCAGAAAAAAGAAGTAATTCATGTATATTTTTTAGTTCCATCACTTTCTAATTTTTCTTGGCTTATAAGTGGTTTATATCGATAAATTTTCATTAATTATTTTTCTTCACTGAAAACTCAATATTTTTGTATTTTTGTGATCCAATTTTAAAATTCAATGACAGTTATTTCCTTCATACAATCGAATTCTACTTTAAACGAAAAATCCATCCAAAATACTTTAGCTTTATTGGCTGAAGGCTCCACAATTCCTTTCATTTCGCGCTACAGAAAAGATATGACTGGCGGAATTGACGAAGTTGAAGTGACACAAATTCGTGATTTAAACAAAAAATTTGAAGATACACTTGCGCGTCAGCAAACAATTTTGAAGTCAATTGAAGAACAAGGAAAATTAAGCGAAGAATTAAAGTCAAAAATTGAAAATTGCTTTGATTCGAATGTTCTAGAAGATATTTATTTACCATTTAAGGTTAAAAAATTAACACGAGGAGAAAAAGCTAAAAAACTTGGTCTAGAGCCTCTTGCAAAAATGATTATTTCGCAACGTGGTGGAAATCCGTTTCAAATGGCAGAACGTTTTGTGAAAGGCGATGTTATTGATGAAGCAATGGCTTTGGCTGGGGCTAAAGATATTATTGCTGAATATATGAATGAAAATGCGATTTTCCGCGGGAAATTAAGAACAACTTTTCAACGAAAATCAATTTTGACTTCTAAAATAATGAAAGGCAAAAAAGAAGAAGGCTATAAATACAAAGATTTTTTCGAGTTTACCGAGCCACTTTATAAAATTCCATCTCACCGCTTTTTAGCACTTTATCGTGGGGAAAGAGAAGGAATTTTAAGTTTGAAAGTTCAGCCAGAAAAAGAGCAAGTTTTGGAAATGATGGAACGTTTTTTTGTAAAATCAGACGATGAATGTGGTGAATTTGTGAGTGATACTTGCAAGGATGCTTACACGCGTTTACTTTGTCCTTCTTTGGAAAATGAAACAATCAACGAAGCGAAAGAAAAAGCGGACATCGAAGCGATAAAAGTGTTTTCAACGAATTTAAAACAATTACTTTTGGCTCCGCCTTTGGGTGCAAAACGAATTTTAGCTATCGACCCGGGATTCAAATCTGGTTGTAAAGTTGTGTGTTTGGACGAGCAAGGAAATTTACTTCATAACACCAATATTTATCCGCATCCACCACAAAATGAGCGATCTAAAGCTTCTGCTAAAATTGCTCAATTGGTTCAAATGTATAAAATTGATGCGATTGCAGTGGGCGATGGAACAGCAGGAAGAGAAACGGAATATTTTATTAAGCACACAAAATTTGACCGAGATTTGGAAGTTTATCCGGTGCGAGAAGACGGCGCGTCAATTTATTCTGCCAGTCCAATTGCGAGAAAAGAATTTCCAGATTTTGATGTAACGGTTCGTGGTTCTGTTTCCATTGGTCGTAGGTTGATGGACCCGCTTTCTGAGTTGGTGAAAATCGACCCAAAATCAGTAGGAGTGGGGCAATATCAGCACGAAGTGAATCAAAATCACTTAAAAAATGCCTTAGATGATGTTGTTATTTCGGCCGTGAATAGCGTTGGGGTGGATTTGAACATCGCTTCGCCTTATTTATTGAGTTATGTTTCTGGTTTGTCTATGGCAACTGCGGAAAATATTATTGCATATCGTCAAGAAAAAGGGGCGTTTTCATCCAGAGAAGATTTGAAAAATGTAAAACGTTTGGGAGCAAAAGCTTATGAGCAAAGTGCAGGATTTTTGAGAATTAGAAATGGAGAAAATCCTTTAGATAATTCAGCTGTTCACCCAGAATCTTATAAATTTGTTGAAAAAATCGCCAAACAATTAAAGTTAAAAGTTCCAGAATTACTGGGAAATGAAGCTGTTTTAAAAGAATTAAAACACCAAGATTTTTCGGAAATCGATTCTTTTACTTTTCAAGATATTATTGCTGAGTTGAGAAAACCGGGACGTGATCCAAGAAAAAAAGCAAAAATTTTGGAATTTAGAGAATCTATCAAAACTATTTCAGATTTAATTGTTGGAATGAAATTACCAGGAATCGTAACAAATGTAACCGCTTTTGGAGCTTTTGTCAACGTTGGAATTAAAGAACAAGGATTAATTCATAAATCTCAATTAGCGAATATTTTCGTGGAAGATCCATCGCAATTTATTTCTTTAAATGAGCATGTGGAAGTAGAAGTTTTGGAAGTCGATGTGGAAAGAAAAAGAGTGGGATTGAGAAGGATTTTGGATTAGTCCAATATATTACAATTTTACCAAAATAATTTAAGAAAAATCCCAAGAGTAAAAATGAGACAATTTTTTTCTTACTTTTGAAATCTCAATAAATGAAAAACAACACCAATGAAAAAAGTTTTAATTGCTAATCGCGGAGAAATAGCTAGAAGAGTTATTCGTACTTTAAAATTAATGGGAATAAAAAGTGTTGCCGTTTATTCTGATGCTGATGCCAACGCACCTCATGTTTTTGAAGCTGATGAAGCAGTTTATTTAGGTAAATCTCCCTCTTCGGAAAGTTATTTGCGTCAAGATGAAATTTTACGTTATTGTATAGAATTAGGTGTGGACGGAATTCATCCTGGATATGGATTTTTATCAGAAAATGCTGGTTTTGCCGAAAAAGTAAAAGCTGCAGGAATTACATTTATTGGCCCTTCTCCAGAGGCAATGAATTTAATGGGAGATAAATTATCTGCAAAACAAGCAGTTAAAGAATACGATGTACCTTTAGTTCCTGGAATCGATAGAGCAATTACAGATGTAAATGAAGCTTTAGAAATTGTGCAAATGGTTGGTTTTCCAGTTTTGATAAAAGCTTCCGCTGGAGGTGGTGGAAAAGGAATGCGTTTGGTTGAAAATTTAGAAGAATTACCAGAACAAATGCGCATGGCTCAAAGTGAAGCTCGCTCTTCTTTTGGCGATGATGCTTGTTTTATAGAGAAATTTGTAACAAAACCGCGTCACGTTGAAATTCAAGTTTTTGCTGATTCTCATGGAAATTATGTATATCTATTTGAAAGAGAATGTTCTGTTCAACGACGTCATCAAAAAGTAATTGAAGAGGCTCCAAGTGCAGTTTTAACTCCAGAATTACGCAAGAAAATGGGAGAATCTGCAGTTGCAGTTTGTAAGGCTTGTAATTACGAAGGTGCCGGAACGGTTGAGTTTTTGCTTGATGGCGATTTGAATTATTACTTTTTAGAAATGAATACGCGTTTGCAAGTTGAACATCCTGTAACAGAAGAAATTACTGGTTTGGATTTAGTTGAGTGGCAAATTCGAGTTGCAAGGGGAGAGAAACTTCCAAAATTACAAGACGAATTAAAAATCAATGGTCACGCAATCGAAGTGCGCGTTTATGCGGAAGATGCCTTAAACGGTTTCACGCCAGATATTGGAACTTTATTAAGATATCGCGTTCCTTATGGTGAAAATATCCGCGTTGACGATGCTTTTGAAGAAGGAATGGAAATTCCAATTTTTTATGATCCAATGATTGCAAAATTATGTGTTTGGGGAGAAACGAGAGAAATTGCCATTGAAAATACGATAAAAGCAATTGATGAATATCAAATTTCAGGTTTAAAAACAACCTTGGATTTTGGTAAATTTGTCATGAAACACGAAGCTTTTCGTTCAGGAGATTTCGATACTAATTTTGTGAAACAATATTTCTCAGATCCAAAAATCATTAATACTGCTATGGAAGAAGAAAAAACAGCTTTGCTTTCTTCAGTAGATCAAATTTGGAATCAAATCGAATTGAATAAAAGAAAAGAATTTACTTCAAAACCTGTTCACGGAGCTTGGAAGTTGATGAGAACGTAAGATAGACGAAAAACTGGAAGACGGAAGACTTGATTTAGTTAGAAACACATTAGACATCAGGATATTAAGATTCTATTTAAATTAGATACAAAAATAGAATTTATCCAGTAAAATAACCTTGCGTCTTAGTGCTTTGGCGACAAAACAAAAGTAATCAAACCCTAACTATTATGTTTAATGAAAATCAAGTTCAAAAACCTGAAAAAAGGAGCAAGTTACGCAAGTTTTTAGGAGCAGAATATTTTATTTTTAGACGCAGGTTAAAATGGATATTTGGAAAAGAGCATTTTGCAAAAGTGGACAAAACGAAAAATCTTGATACTTCTCTAATTCAACACAAATCTTTTTTATTGCGGCCTTTGAAAAATGTTGACATGCATTTGCAACATAATAAAGTAATAAATTTAAAAATCGCGATTAAAAAAATCAATAAAGTTATCATTAAACCTGGTGAAACATTTTCAATTTGGCAACTTGTTGGAAGACCAAGGATATACAAAGGTTATTTAGACGGATTAACTTTGGGTCATGGAAATATCTCAAAAGGCACTGGCGGTGGACTTTGTCAAATTGGAAATCTACTTTACTGGATGGCCTTGCATTCTCCTTTGACAATAAAAGAACGTTGGCGACACAGTTACGATGTTTTCCCAGATATAAATAGAACAATTCCCTTTGCTTGCGGTGCTACACTTTCCTATAATTATATTGATTTGCAATTGTTTAATGATACAAATCATACTTTTCAAATAAATCTTAATTTAGATGACGCATATTTGAATGGAGAAATTTTATGCGACTCTGATTTAAATTTAAGTTACGAAATTTATGAAACCGATCACCTCATAAAACATCAATGGTGGGGTGGATACACAAGACACAACAAAATTTGGAAAAGAATATTAAATCTTGAAAACAATGAAGTTCGGGATGAATTAGTTACAGAAAATAATGCTATTATGATGTATAATCCGCTTATTGAAAAATAGTTATGAATTATGAGTGTTGAACGATGAGTTTTTTAAACTATTGTGTATTTTTAAAAAGATTTCCCAATTTTAATGAAGTTATGTGCAATCTGTAACCGTCAGAGGCAGCAACGCAGATAATTTGCAATCTCTTTTACCCAAGAGCAACATCCAAAATCATCATTACCAAAAATCCTCCAATAAAACCTAAAACGGCTACATCGGTAAATTTATCTCTTTGCGTTTCTGGAATTACTTCTTCCACCACAACAAAAATCATTGCTCCAGCTGCAAAAGCCAAGGCAAAAGGTAAGATTGGTTGCATGTGAACAACAGCAATGGCGCCAATAACTCCTGCTACAGGTTCAACAATTGCAGACAATTGACCATAGTGAAAACTTTTCCAGCGGCTCACTCCAGCTCTTCTCATAGGCATGGCTACAGCAAAACCTTCTGGGAAATTTTGTATTCCAATACCGATTGCTAAGGCAATTGCACCAGCGTAACTGGCTCCGTCCATTCCAAGAGAAGCAGCACCAAATAAAACACCAATTGCTAAACCTTCAGGAATATTGTGCAAAGTAATTGCTAAAACCAATAAGGTAGTTTTATGTAATTGTGTCTTTACGCCTTCGCTTTCATTTTCTGCAAAATTTATGTGAAGATGAGGTAATCGTTTGTCTAATATAAACAGAAAAATTGCACCTAAGAAAAAACCAACTGCGGCTGGCATCCAAGGCATCGAAGGATACATTTTTTCTGACATTTGAATTGCAGGATTCAAGAGTGACCAAAAACTAGCTGCTACCATTACACCGCCAGTAAAACCTAGCATAGCGTCTAAAACACCTCTATTTAGTGTTTTGAAAAAGAAAACTAAAGATGCTCCAGCGGCCGTAACTAACCAAGTAAAAGTAGTTGCAATAAGTGCTGCCCAAACTGGATCAATTGATTTAAAAAATGTGACTAATGTTTCCACTTTAAATAATTTTATACAAAGGTAGTTATTATATGTAAAATAAAAAAAGTTAGATTAGTCTAATTTTATTGAAATTCTATTAAGTTAATCTAAAATAATTCTTTCATAAAAGTAACTATCTAACAATCTAATAATCTAATAATCTATTAATCTAACAATCTATTAATCGACAAATCTATCTCACTGGCCTATAAAACAACAATTTCCCTTTTTTGACAAAATTTATATTCAAAACATCTATTGTAACTTTTTTGCCTTTTTCAGTATTTTGCTGTGCAATTTTAAAAATACCATTTTCAAGTACTTCGTACACAATTGCCGTATGATGGTAATAATTTTGAGTATATTGTTTATTTCCTTCTTGAAATTTGATGAAAACTTTTTCAAATTGAATTATATCTCCGGGGAAAATTTGATCTTTGAGTAAATTTAATTTTTCACCAAAAACATATTGTTTGTCCCAATCTGCATTGTTTTCTTCTAAGGGAATCTGAGCTAAATCCCAACATTCTCCGCGGCCAACTTTTTTGCCAATATGCTTATTGACAAAACCAATCATTTTTTGATTCAATTCAGGTATTTCTGGCTGAATTGTTTGGTAACTCAAACCAAGAAATAAAATAAAAAGCAAAATTAAATGACTCATAAAATAAAAAATTGTAATAGCAATAAAAGTATTAATCTAAAATGATTACCGTCAAATGTCTTTCGTTTCAGCTTTGCTGAAGTCTATTTAAAAAGTTCCAAAATAACTTCTCCTGTCGTTGCATTTGGCCTTTGCAGTTTCAAAATTGGTGCCAAAGTTGCCGTAATATCTGTAATATTAATTCCTCTAAAAATTGATTGTGCAGGAATATTTTTCCCATACCAAATTAAAGGAACCTGTGTGTCGTAATTAAATGCAGAACCATGACTCGTTCCTAAGTGTGTAGTTTCGCTTAACTTTGATTTTGGCAAATATCCAGGCTCAAGTAGAAAAATTAGATCACCACTTTCATGGTACAAATATCCTTTTTTGACCATTTTTAGCCATTCATCTGAAAAATTATCAGAATTCAAATCTTCTTCAGTATATATTTTTTTTATTCCTTTTTTCGTTTGTAAAATACCTTTTATAACTGCTTGAACTTTCTTTGAATTTATCTTTTTTTCTAAAATTGTTTTGCGATCCAAATAAATATTGTCATTTGTAATTTCCTCTACAAGTGGAAATCCAAATTTTAAGGTCAATTCTTTGTTTAAATCATCTTGAATTTCTGTCATGAAAACATATCCTCCAGGTAGTTTTTTGTCAACTAAATATTGAGGAACAGGCACAACTGCATGATCAGCCGTTAGAAACAATACAAAATTATCTTTACCAATTGTTTTTTCAAGCTCAGTTAGAATTTTTTCAATTTCTAAGTCCAATCTTAAATAAATGTCTTCAATTTCAATTGAATAGGGTCCAAAAGCATGGCCAACAATATCAGGCGTTGAAAAACTGATTGCTAAAATATCTGAGAATTCATCTTCTCCCAATTTTTCACTTTTAAGTGCTTTAAGTGCAAAATCAGCTAAAAAGGTATTTGCAAATGGTGTAATTGTAAAAAGATCAAAATTTGTCGCTCCTTTATTTAATTCTTTGAAATTATATGGAAATTCAGGTGTTTTTTTTGAAGCTAATTTTACTTCGTAAGGAGAATTATCTTCACCACTTTCAGTGTATTGCTTAATTTGTAAAAGTGTGTTCCAAGTTTGCATTAAGTAATTTGATGCTTGTTTTTCTTTGTTAAAATCTTCCACCCAAGTTGGAAGATTTTCTCTGTAAAAAGTACTAGTAATAAAATTTCCTGTTTGATAATCAAACCAATATGAACCATCAGATAAATGTCCTCCAGGTAAAATTGCACTTCTATCTTTTATTGAAACAGAAATTACTTTAGATTGAGCATGAGTTAATTTTAATTGATCTGTTATTGTGTTTGATTTTAAATTGATTGGGGAGGTCTTTCCTTCTTTTGATGTCGTTCCAACACTTTTGACGCTCGTATCACTGACGCAATTTTTATCTTTTTTCAACGTTCTATCGTACCAATCGTTGGCAATAATTCCGTGGTTACTTGGAGTTGTGCCTGTATAGATAGAAGCATGTCCTGGTCCTGTAAATGTAGGTACGTAATTGTATTGAGTATTCTCACAAATCGTTCCATTTTTCATTAATTTTTTGAAACCATTTTCTCCAAATTTTGAATTAAATCTATATAAATAATCGTAGCACATTTGATCTACAACAATTCCAACAACTAATTTTGGTTTGGAAATTGGATTTTCTTGCGCAATTATTTGATTTAATGAGAAAATTGCCATGAATATAAAAAATCGGTGTTTCATTAGATTTTTTTGTTAGAATTGAGGTTTTTGCTTTTTACAAAGTTCGTACAATTTTTGAGAAAATTGATTTAAAGTAAAAATTAAGAAAAAAAAGTCTTGAAAATTTGTCTTTTCAAGCCTTAAAATATTCAATTTGAAAGTATTATTTAATCACAACAATTGTATCTTCCATGCAGAAATTGGACCACAACTAGATTAATAAGCTTTTTATGGAGCACATTTTTCATATTTAGTAAGCTATTTCTTGCAATAGATTACGATTCATTAATTGCACTAAAAATGGCAGAGAAAAGTTTGTGTGGTAAGAAAATTGAAATGCACTTAATAGTCGAGAAAGCTAAAATTTCATTCTCTGATGCTCCCGTAATGAAGAGTCAAGAGGACAATTATTGCAGGAGTTAATTTTTTATTGAAGTTTTTAAGGATCGATTTTTTTTTAAACATTTTAATTCTGTTTTACTTCTAAAAGATATTCAATTAGGTTCCGTAAATTGTTTTGAAATAACATGTTTGCTAAAGATTTTCGAAATCAATATTCTAATTTCTGGGCTATTTTTTCTAATTTTTGTCGTTTATATTATTTCTTAAAAATTAATTCTATATTTGTATCTTTAATTCAATATTTATTTTCGAATCATGCCAAGAATTTCTCTTGTTTTTCTATCGATATTCACTACTGTTAGTGTATTTTTTTCTTCTTTTTTGTCGCAGGATACTATAAATGATACAGTTAAAGAAAAGACCATTAAAAATGAAATAACAAAAAAAGGTGAGTCGAATCAGGTTACAAAAGTCTTGAAAGGTATCCTTTTAGACGAAAAGACAGGTTATGAAGCTGAAGAAGTTGAAATAAAAATTCAAAATCTTGAAACCAAAAAAGAGTATAAAACCGAAACAAATAGTGAAGGTATTTTTTCGTTTAGAAACGTACCTTTAGGAAAATACAATTTACTTATTTCAGATAAAGATTACACTAAAAAAAGTTTTGAAATAGAATTAAATCAAGATCATTTAGAATTATATACATCAGATCCTTTTTTTATAGCCAAAAAAGTTTCTTGGATGTTTAATTGGGGTGATGCTTTCGGTGTTGAGCATTATTGGTCACATTTTTTAGGGAAAATTATCTTAATAATGTATGGATTTTGCTTAATTCTTGTATTCTTTTACAGTGTTTTACAATTGTCTTTGGCAATCGTTTATGCTAGAAATCGCAAAATTAAAAAGGAAATTAAACCCTTAGAAAATTCATTTATTCCTTTTGTAACTGTCCAATTACCAATGTATAATGAATTATATGTTGCTGATAGAATTATCCGAAAAATTGCTGAATTCGATTATCCTAGAGATAAATTTGAAATTCAAGTTTTAGATGATTCTACTGATGAGACAGTTGATTTAATTGCAAAAATTGTTGCTGAAGTGAAGGCGACTGGGGTTGATATTGTTCACATTCATAGAGTTGATAGAACGGGATATAAGGCTGGAGCATTAGACGCTGCAATGGATCGCGTGAAAGGAGAATTTATTGCGATTTTCGATAGTGATTTCGTTCCTGAAAAAGATTTCTTGACCAGAACAATTCCTTATTTTGCAAATGAAAATGTTGGAGTTGTGCAGACTCGTTGGGGACATATTAACAAAGATTATTCAATTTTGACTGAATTACAAGCCTTTGGTTTGAATGGACATTTCGCTATTGAACAAGGAGGAAGAAGTGCAGCAGGTCATTACATAAATTTCAATGGTACTGGCGGTGTTTGGCGTAAAAGATGTATCGAAGATGCTGGAGGGTGGGAACACGATACCTTAACTGAAGATTTAGATTTAAGTTACAGAGCTCAAATTCGTGGATGGAAATTCCAGTATTTAGAGGACGTAATTGCGCCAGCGGAATTACCAATTACAATGTCTGCTTTAAAAAATCAGCAACATCGTTGGATGAAAGGAGGAGCAGAGTGTTTCCGTAAAATGGCTTGGAGAATTGTTTCAGCTAAAAATGTAAGATTTATGGATAAAATTCATGGCTTATCACATTTGTTTAATTCTTCTGTGTTCTTTTTTATCTTGCTATTATCTCTTTTAAGTTTGCCAATTTTACATATTAAAGATAGTTTCTCTGATTTGAATTTTTTCATTCAATTTGGTTCAATCTTTATTGTCAGTACAATTTTCCTTATGTTTTATTATTGGATGTCATTTAGAGATAAAACATCAAATACCTTCACTTCATTCTTTCGTTTTGTATGGAGATTTATCCAATTCCTTGTCGTTTCAATGGGATTATCTCTAAATAATACGGTTGCAGTAATTGAAGGTTATTTGGGGATTAAAAGTTCATTTGTTCGTACTCCAAAATTTAACGTTTCGAGCAAAAGTGAGTTTAAAGGAAATAAATACGATAAAAAGAAAATTTCTCCGCTTATTATTGGTGAGGGGTTATTAATGTTATTGTTCGGAATTACTGCAATTAACAGAGCAAGTTATGGTGATTTAGGAATGGTGCCATTTCACTTAATGTTAGCAACTGGTTACGGATTGGTATTCTTTTATTCAATGGCTGAATTGAGAACCCCAAAACAATAATATTTAAATTATGAAAGTTTTAGAAAATGGAAATTCCTTTTGGGTGATTTCCATTTTTTGTTCAATCATGTTTTAACTGCGGTAAAAACTTTTAAGTTTATTATTATTTTGGTAATTGATTTTTTTAGAATATTAGATGATTTAGGATATTTTATTTAAGAAAATTTTAAAAAATATCTGTTTTGAACAAAAAAAATTAAAAAATATAAAAACTATGCTTATTTTTGTTTTCTAAAAAATTTAAACATGGAAAAATTAATCGAAGCATTTACGGATAACATTTTTGAAGCTATTGAAATTTCAAAAAAAGTTGAACTACAAAAACCTAAAAATGAAATTTTAAACATTCTGATCTGTGGAATGGGAGGTTCAGGAATTGGCGGTAAACTGGTTTCTCAGTGGGTACAAAATGAAATTAAAATTCCAGTTTCCTTGTGTCAAGATTATTCAATTCCAGCATTTGTAAATAAAAACACTTTAGTAATATGTTCTTCTTATTCAGGAAATACGGAAGAAACCTTAGCTGCTTTTCACGCAGCAAAAGCTAAAAATGCGCATATTGTTTGCATTACATCTGGAGGTGAAATTCAAAAATTGTGTATTGAAGATAACTTTGATGTAATTATTGTTCCTGGTGGCAATCAACCTAGAGCAGCAATTGGATATTCCTTAGTTCAGTTACTTTTCATAATGACACAATTGAATTTGATTTCGGATAAATCATTGAAAGATATTATAACTGGTTCAAATACTATAATTAAAAATTTACAAAGAAATAAAGAGGAAGGGAAAAAAATTGCCGAATTTTTATTTGGAAAAGTTGGAGTAATATACACCGAATCCGCTTATGAAAGTATGGGAGTGAGAGCACGTCAACAATTGAATGAAAACAGCAAATATTTGGCTTGGAGTTTAGCTATTCCAGAAATGAATCATAACGAACTTGTTGGTTGGGGAGGAGGAAGCGATAATTTCGCTGCCATTTTCTTTAAAACAAACGATATGAATCCTAGAAATGCTAAGAGAATGGAACTAACCAAAGAAATTTTAGCTAAAAAAACGAAAAGCATTTATGAATTAGAGGCGAATGGAAGTTCAATAATTGAAAGAGCTTTGCATTTGAATAGCGTAATGGATTGGGCTTCTTATTATTTAGTTGAATTGAATAAGGTTGATGCATATGATATTATTGTGATTGATTATTTAAAAGACTCACTTGCAAAAGTCTAATTAATGCGACTTAGTTGCTAATTAAAATAACTTAATCCCTATTCAATTAAATTTGTTTAGGGATTTTTAATTTTATGGAAAATGAATCAATTGTGTTATTGTAATTCGGATAAAGTTTTTGAAAAATGTTGTCAACCTATTATTCTAGGATTTAAAAATGCCACTTCAGCAGAGGAATGTATGCGCTCGAGGTACTCGGCTTATGTTTTGGGTGAAGTTGATTATTTATTAAATTCAACATTCCCATCACAAAGAAGATATTATTCTAAAAGTGAAATTAAAGCTTGGTCGCAAGAAAATACGTGGCAAAAATTAGAAATCATTTTTAGCTCGTTTGATATAATTGAATTTAAAGCATATTATTTGGATAAATCAAATAAACAGATAATTCACCATGAAAAATCAAAATTTAAAAATGAAAATAACTTTTGGTATTTTTATTCGGGTGAAGTATTTTAAAAGTTATCTTTGCAGAAAAATCAGTTCAAAAATAGAAATATGCCATTTTCAAAACTTGGTTTAGCAAAAGAATTACAAGAAACTTTAGCAAAACAAAATTATTCCAATCCTTTTCCCATTCAAAAAGCGTCAATTCCAGCTATTTTGGAAGGAAAAGATATTTTAGGAATTGCTCAAACAGGTTCTGGAAAAACTGCGAGTTTCGTTTTACCAATTTTACAACTTTTCCAAGGTCAAAAAGAATCTAAAAATAGACACCTAAAAGCCTTGGTTTTAGTTCCCACGAGAGAATTGGCAATTCAAGTAAATGATGTTTTTCAGCTATTTAGTAGTAATTTGCCAACTAAATTAAAATCAAAAGCGGTTTACGGCGGAGTTTCAATAAATCCACAAATGATTGCTTTGCAAGGCGTTGAAATTGTTGTTGCTACTCCAGGAAGATTACTGGAATTGATTTCATCCAAAGCACTTTCGCTATCAGAATTGCAAATATTAGTGTTGGATGAGGCTGATAAAATGTTAAATCTTGGTTTCCAAGAAGAAGTAAATAAGATTTTAGCATTACTGCCTGTAAAAAGACAAAACCTTTTGTTTTCTGCAACTTTAAGTGCTGATTTAGAAAGTATAAATAAAAATTTATTAAAAAATCCTGTCGTAATAAAAGTTGAAGAGGAAGAGAAAAATTTGGATCTTATTCGTCAATTTGCCTACTTAATTTCTGAAGAAAAAAAAGGTCCTTTATTGCGTTATATTATTAAAAATGAAAGTATTGAGCAGGTTTTAGTTTTTGTTTCTTCCGTTCACAGAGCAGATGCTGTTGTGGAAAAATTAACAAAAAATGGAATTGAAGCGTTTGCGATGCATAGTAAAAAAGGACAAGAAGCTAGAATTCGAGCATTAAATGCATTCAAGGCTGGAAAAATCCGCGTTTTAGTTGCAACTGATATTATTGCAAGGGGAATTGATATTAAATTTTTGCCTTATGTTATTAATTATGAATTACCTCGTTCCCCAAAAGATTTTATTCATAGAATCGGCAGAACGGGTAGGGCAGAAGAGCCAGGAGAAGCAATTTCATTGATTTCCCCAGAAGACATGCATCATTTTAAAGTGATTGAAAAAAAGATGGGTAAAATCGCCACTTTAATTGATGGAAATGCAATTGATTTAAAAGGTTTTTAAGTATGTTGTCAATCAATCAATTAAGTTTTTGGGAAAGAGAAACGTATTTTCAAGACATCGATTTTTTAGTTGTTGGCGCTGGAATTGTTGGTTGTAGCACAGCGATTCATTTGCGAAAAAAATTCCCAAAAGCAAAAATTTTAGTTTTGGAAAGGGGTTTTCTTCCAATGGGAGCAAGTACAAAAAACGCGGGATTTGCTTGTTTCGGAAGTGTGACAGAATTAGTTGATGATTTATCTACAATTCCAGAAAATGAGGTTTGGACAACTGTTCAAAAACGTTGGGAAGGTTTAATTTATTTGAAAGAATTAATTGGTGAAAAGAATATGGATTTTCAACAAAATGGTTCTTGGGATTTGATTGATAATAAATTAGAAGATTTAGATTACAAAGAATATGTAAGCAAAATTGACTATTTAAATGAAAAGTTGAAAGTCATCTCAAATTATACAAATGTTTACTCACAGGATAGAATTATCAGCTCAAGGTTTCAATTTGGTGGAATTAAAACGAGTTTTTTTAATCGTTTGGAAGGTCAAATTGACACAGGAAAAATGATGTTAAAATTTTATTCCTTGTTGGTGGAAAATAATATTCTTAATCTATCTGGAATTGAAGTCATAGACATTGAACAAGAAGAAAATCTAGTTTCAGTAAAAACATCAATTGGAGAAATTTCTACTTCAAACGCAGCTATTTGTGTAAATGGTTTTGCTCAGAAATTCTTACCAAGTGAAGACGTTCTTCCGGCCAGAGCGCAAGTATTAATTACAAAACCAATCAACAATCTGCTTGTAAAAGGAACATTTCATTATCATAAAGGATATTATTATTTCAGAAACATCAACAATCGCATTCTTTTTGGTGGCGCGAGAAATTTAGATATTTCTGGAGAAACATCTGAGGACTTCAAAAATACAGACTTGATTAAAAATGAATTAAGTCAAAAATTAAAAGAAATCATACTTCCAACTACCAATTTTGAAATTGATTACTTTTGGTCAGGAATCATGGGAGTTGGAAAAACCAAAAAACCAATCGTTAAGAAAATATCAAATTCCATTGCGGTTGGTGTCCGCATGGGCGGAATGGGTGTTGCAATTGGAAGTTTGGTTGGGAAAGAAACAGCGGATTTATTTTGAAACAACTATTTTTTCTCTGTAAATATTTTCACCTTCTAATATTGTTAAAGTGTAAATTCCAGCAGAAATTATTGAAACATCAATTAAATTGGTAATTTTTGATTGATTAATAATTTCTGTTGAAACTACTTTTCCTTTCAAGTCAGTCAAAATATAAGTGTAATTATTTTTACCTGCAGATGAAATTGTAATTACCTTCGAACTCGGATTTGGATAAACGCTAAATCCTGAATTTTTCAACTCAGAAATACTATTTATCTTTTCTAATAAATTTATTGTTCCACTGTAAGGTTTATAATTTTGTTTTGTTGCAGTTACTGTTATCGGGGCAAAATTTGTTAATTCAGGAATTGCAATTGTACAAATTCCACTATTAATAAATGCTTTACCAATGAAAATAGAATCTTGCGTTAAAGAAACCAAAGCGCCTTCAGTTCCTGAGAAAAAATCTAAATTAGCTTGAGTTAATTCAAAAGTATAGGCAACATGTGAAACGTTTAAGTTTTGAGTGATTTTACTTCTGAATTCAACTGTTGGATCACCAAAAAGAACCCAAGTTTGCATAACTTCTTCTCCATCTTGTGGATAATTTTCCAACATGCTCATTTGAGCATTGTAGAAAATCCCTCCTAAAGTTGATTTTTTATTTGTAACGTCTTGTTCTGTAATTAAATTTGCCAATTCATCTTGAGTTTGCATTGGTGGTGCCCAAGCCATTAAAATGGAGGAACCACATGCCGCAATTGCTCCCGATGGCGTATTGTTTTCTGTTGCTCGAAGCCAAGTTTCAGAAATACAACTACCATTGATAAAGGTTCCATTATTGCAGGCAACTGAAATTACAAATGGATATTTTCCATTATTTGTGGCTGAATTTATTTGTGTTGAACCAAAATTTCCAGTAATACATGTATTGATGTCTCCATGACCAGTATAATTAAACAAGCCAATTCCAGCATTTACGGCTGGTGAAATAATCGATGAAGTTGGATTTCCACTTGCATCACCTTCACCTCTTGACCCGTCATAAAATTCAAATACTTCAGTATAACCAAAGTTTGTTAATTGATTTTTTATTCCTCTTAAATGCTGCCAATCAGCCTCATTATCATCGCCATAACCTGCCCCTTGACTTGAACCCAAACCAATTGCTTTTGTCATCCAATCTCCTGTTAATGGATTTTTTTCATATTCCAATCCACGTTTTACCATGACAGAAATTTGACTTGAATTTCCTGAGAATCTACCAACTAAAACCTCTGGATAATAGTCTGCAGTTAATTGTCCAAAGTAAGAGTCTGAAGTTAAAGTTTCTCCATCAAGTGATGTTCCATAAGAATAGGATGGAACTTGCTGATGATCGCCAACCAATAAAATGTACTTTAATTGTGGGTTTGCAGCGTAAAAATCTTGAATATATGTTTTAATTTGAGATGCTGTTGTAATGGAAGCGTCTAATGTTTTTAGCGAAACTTTAATTCCTTTTTGGTGTTTCCAATCCAATAAAGATGTGATAGAGTCTTTATATTCTGCTGTGGTTATTACTAATAATTCTCCATCTTCTTCAACTTGTGCATATTTTGAAACTGAAATTTGATTTGCAAAAATGTTTTGATATGCTTTTGCATCAGAAAGAGACACTTCTGAAGCATTTAATTCATTTATACCAGTTTGTTTTGAATCAAAAGTGATTTTAACTTTTAGATTAGTGTAAACTTTTAATGTTTTAGTGACAGGATTGTATTGAAAAGGAACAATTGTTAAAACTTGACCGCGTATACTTCTTAAAATAAATGGATCGTTTAATTTTGCTATTTGAGCAGGAAAAAATGCATTTTCTGAATAGGTATTACCAAAAGTATAAGCAATATCTGATGGATTTACATTTCTTTTCAAATTCCCTTTTGAAGGAGCCATTAAAATATTTTCAAATGTTAAAACTTCATCATATGTCCAATTTACTGAAGAAATTCCTTTATTAGGAATTACAAAACTTTCTCCAAAAGAAGGTAAACACGGATTCCCTTTTTCAAGCGTTGTAACTTTATAAGATTTTGAAAAATCGACGTAATTTTGATTTTCAATTGTAGTAAATTCGAAAGCTTTTTGTTCGTTTTTAAATTCTAATTCAATCGATTTTGAATTGTTTTTTGTTACAATAAAGTTCTGAGAAAAGAGAGTGGAACTGCATGTAAGAATAGATATCAATATTATAATTAATTTCATTTTATATCTTTTAGTTCCATAAAATTACAACAAATATTTTCAAAAATGTAATTAAAGTTTTAAAAAAGATATTTATTTATTTTAAATGTGTATTTCAATGATTGATATGTTTATTTTTACAAAAAAAAATAAAATGGAATTTGTTGAAGAGTTTGCTTATCTATTTGAAACTGATTTGATTCAAGAAATAAATAAGAATAAGATAATAAAATCTTTTTCTGAAAATGAAATTATTATTGAAATGGGAGAACAAATTTCATTTATTCCTTTTATTCTTGAAGGCGCCGTAAAAGTAATGCGCGAAGAGAAAAATGGTGAAGAAATTTTACTTTATTATTTGGAGGCTGGAGACACTTGTACCATGACTTTGTCCTGTTGTATGGGGAAAAAGAAAAGTCGTATCAAGGCTATTACGGAAGAAAAATCAAAACTTTTATTCATTCCAATAGAAAAATCGTTCGATTGGTTAGCTAAATACGAATCATGGAGAAATTTTATTTTTGCAAGTTACGAAGCAAAATTCACTGAAATGTTGGATGCAATAGATGCTTTGGCTTTCTATAACATGGAAGAACGCGTAATGAAATACCTCACTGACAAAGCAAAAGTTTTGGGTACACTTGAAATTACAAATACGCATCAAGAAATTGCTGATGATTTACATTCATCAAGAGTTGTAATGTCTCGAATTTTGAAGAAATTAGAGCTAGATAAAAAATTAGAAATAAACCGAAGTAAAATTAGTCTAAAAAGAATTTAAAAATGTGTTTTTTTGAAAACCAGAGTTCTAAGCTTTTTGACCTGAATTTTATTTGATTTTTTATTCCAAATAAAAACTGATAAAATAATTTCCTTTTCAGAATGATTTTGTTTTTTAAAATTTAACCTAGTTTGAAAATTCGTTTTTTCTGGGTCAATAATTTGACTTTCCCATGAAATGACTTTATTTTTGTTGGTTATCAAGCTATAAACAACTAAAACATCAGATTTTTTAGGTATTTCATATTTAAAACTAATATCCACCTGAAAATCATCATTTGGAAGTATTGTGTTTTCTAAAATATCATTGTATTCATTTTTATTTTGAATGCTATTTATTTTTTTGGATTTTAAAATGTTTAAGGCTAAAGCTTTTGCATACAAATCTTCTTGAATGATCTTATTTGATTTACAAACATAATTGTTGTTTTTAATGAATAAATTTAATTCATGTTTCATTTTATAAAATGTCTTTTCATCCTTTATTTTCGATATTTCAAACTCCGAATTTACTTTATAAAGAGCATCATCATTGATGTAATATCCGTTTGAATAATAATCTATTAATTCACGATTTCCATTCATAAAGACTAATTTTTTAGCTTTGTTTTTTACAAATAGATTTCCACCCAAAGCAGTTGAATTAATGGGCGTTTTAAGATTGTAAGATTTGAGAAAGGGTAGAAGCGTCTCGTAAAAGTCTAAGTGACTAATAATATTTGAAAATTTCTCCGGCTTTTTTAATTTTGGAGAATAAATCAACAAAGGGACATGAAAACGTTTTAATAAGTTTTTAGGAGGAATTTCTGTCATCGGATGATCGCCAGTGATGACAAAAATTGTATTTTGAAAATCAGCTCGTTTTTTATAATTTTCAAAAAATGATTTAAATGCATCGTCTGTAAATGGAATGCTTTTGTAAAATCGCTTGTAGTGTAAATAATGACTTTTTTTGCTTTCAGGTTTGATTTTTGAAACTTGATTAGTAAATTTCCGTTCATAAATTTCATCTTCAGATGAGATAAATGGCGAATGCATACTTCCTGTAAAATAAACATCGAGATGATTTCTTAAAGGTTCTTTTGCTTTCTTTTCTAGTACTTGCGAGAAAAGACTTTTGTCATCGTAACCCCAAAAATAATTGTCTTTGCCAACGATGATTTTTTTATATTTTTTATCAAATTGAGAATTATCAAAAATTTCATCACAAAAATTATTTTTGAAGAAATTATATTTATTGTGAAACCAAGAAGGTTGACCATAATAAAAAGAAGTTTGATAATTATTTGCCTGCAAAATAGAAACTAAACTTACATGTTCTGGGAAATTTTCTTGTAAAGTAAAACCTGTTTCTGCATAGGGCAAACTTCCTAATAAACTTGGAACTGCAGCAAATGAACGTTCGCCAAGTGTAAAGCATTTCTCCCAATACAAACTCGAGTCTTTTAGTTTACTTAAAAAGGGCATTAATTTAATGTCTTTTGAGTGCAAATAATCATCATTTAAACCTTCAATAATTAGTATTACGATATTTGGTTTTTTATCAAATTTCTCAAAATATTTCCCTAAAAGATTTTCATTTGGGAGTTTGTGCAATAATGGATATTCATTATTTTTACTAGAATTCTCAATAAAAAGTTTAGTGAATTCGTTTTTTTCTTTAGTTGAAAATGAGTTTTCATTCTCATCGTTTTGAAAATAATAATTAAGAGATTTTGAGTAGAAAAAAATTGATTTATTGCAAGAAAATACATTTTGTTGGTTGAAATTAACTAATTGAAAAAGTAAAAATAAAGGAATTGAAATGATGAAATAATATTTTGAAAATTTCAGTTTTTTATGTGAATTATTTCTTCTTTTTATGAGTGTGAAAATAAAAAAACAGGTCAAGAAAAAAAGAAATATAAAAAGTAAAATCAATTTCACATTCAATCCTGAAGTGTTGATTGTAAATAAAATATCCTTTAAGGAATATTTATATAGAAATGAATCTAAAGGTTGAAGTTGATATAAAAAATAACTTAAAATCAATAAATGTAATAGTACAAAAAGGGAATAAAAACAGACAAATAAATAAAATGACTTTTCTCCAAATCGGCTAATTAGAAACTTTGAAACGGGCAAAAAGACCAGTAATATTATTCCTGAAAAACTTAAATCATAAATCAATCCTTGTAATTCTGCAAAGATTAAATCTTCTTGATTTCCCGAATTAAAAAAAATAAAACATGTTTCAAATACCCTAAGAAATAGTAAAATTGCAAAGTTAAAAAGAATGAATTTTGAATATATTTCTTGTTTATTCATAACTGTAAATTTAAAATACGCCGTAAAATATGTTGCGAAGAATCAACGAATGATTTGAGTATGAAAAGTTGCTTCAAATTTGATATTTTCTCAAACTAAATTCCTGCCTCAACTGGACCAAATTTCGAATCCCAAATTAGTAAATCACCTTTTATAATTGTGTTATAAAAATCATTCTTAATATTTTGACCAAAATAAATCTGAAGTTTTTTGTCTATAATAGAATTTAACCCCATTTTGTATGGAATCAAGGAATGATTAAAATGTATTTTTTTTTGAATTTTTTTCACTTTTTTCCTGTATATAAAACTTGTTGATTAAAAAGTTGAGCTTTTACTGGGGGAATGTTTTCTTCGAATTAAAATGCGAAAATAGGCACAAAAAACTTATTAATTTAAAGATTTAATGCAATAATTTAAGATTTATCTTTTTCGGAATAAATTCTCAGCAACATAAATTGCCATCATGAAGAAAATTGACATTCCTTGAGTTGCATTCTTTTTAAACCCAAAGCTATATATTTCTCGTTTGCATTTAAATAGGAATGAAATGAAATGATTCCAATAAAAATTCAGCAGACAAAAAATAAAAGAAGGAACTGAAGTTTTTTCAGATCGTTTTTTATTTAAAATTGTTATTGAAATAATAATTGTTACTCCTAACCTGAAAAATAAAAAATCTAAAAAATGCTCAGAAATATTAAAAAGGGCAACAATGGCAAAAGGTAGATGAATGATTAAACCAGTTTTGACAATTTATATTTTTAGACACTTTGCTTAAATGCTGTGTTTAATTTATTCTCTATTTATTTTTATATCCTATTTTAAATACCTCACTAATTTAATTGTAACAATTTAAAAAATGATATTCTTGTCCCAAATTTAAAAAAAATAATTTTAAATAAACAATCTGTAAATAGTGTTGTTGTTCTAAAAGTTAAGTATTTTTGTACCCAAATTTCTAAAAAAAATGATTGAAACAGACGTAATAATTATTGGTGCTGGACCAGTAGGACTTTTTGCAGTTTTTGAAGCAGGATTATTGAAACTAAAATGTCATTTAATTGATTCACTTCCAATTGCAGGTGGACAATGTTCGGAGATTTACCCTAAAAAACCAATTTATGATATACCAGGATTTCCTTCTGTTTTAGCTGGAGAATTGGTTGATAATTTGATGAAGCAAGCTGCACCTTTTAAACCTGGTTTTACATTGGGTGAAGCGGCTACTGAAATTGATAAATTGGAAGATGGATCGTTTGTCGTTACAACAATTAAAGGAACAAAACACCATGCTCCTATTGTTATGATTGCAGGTGGTTTGGGTGTTTTTGAACCAAGAAAACCACCTATAACTAATATAGCCGATTTTGAGGATAAAGGTGTTGAATATATCATAAAAGATCCGGAATTTTACAGAGGGAAACGCTGCGTGATTGCTGGTGGAGGTGATTCTGCTTTGGATTGGTCCATATTTTTAGCTGAAAAGAAAATTGCTTCAGAAGTGGTTTTGGTTCATCGAAGTAGTTCGTTTAGAGGGCATTTGGATTCAGTGCAAAAAGTAATTGATTTAGCTGATAACGGAATTATAAAATTAATAACTGAGTCTGAAGTTGTTGGATTAGCTGGAAATAATAAAATCGAAACTGTTAAAATAAATCACGCTACGCAAGGTGAAATTTCAATTGAAACAGATCATTTTATTCCTTTATTTGGTTTAAAACCAAGTTTAGGTCCTATTGCTAGTTGGGGTTTAGAAATTGAAAAAAATGCAATTAAAGTAAATACTTTAGATTACTCTACTAATATTCAAGGGATTTATGCAATCGGTGACGTAAACGTGTATGAAGGGAAGTTAAAATTAATTTTATGTGGATTTCACGAAGGTACTATTGCGCTTCAATCGGCGTTTGCTAGAATTTATCCAGATAAAAAGAATATTTTAAAATATACAACTGTTAACGGCGTGCAAGGCTTTTAACTTTTAATTTTGTTTTTATTTGGTAAATTCATTTTTCCTGCTAATTTTGTATCTCAAACAATATTAAATTTTATTTATGAAAAGAATTTTTACCTTATTAAGCATTTCTCTTTTTTCTTTTTTTGCAAATTCTCAGGTTCTGGGAGTTTATGAGTTTACAGG
>CANLGD010000018.1 GCA_947490145.1 Flavobacteriia bacterium | reverse complement strand
AAAAGAGATACAATTTATTACACAGTAAATCCAGCAGTTACGGTCTTAGAACCGCCAGTTGGTCTCAAAAATGGAATTAATTATTTATCTGACACAAGTTTAATTTTAAGATTATATGCACCAGATAAACAACATATATATGTTATTGGTGATTTTAATAATTGGTTACCAAGTGTAAATTACCACATGAATCGCTCAGCAGACAATGCAACATGGTGGATAGAAATAACAAATTTAGTCGCAAATCAAAAATATGGTTTTCAGTATTTTATCGATGGGACTTTAAAATTAGCAGATCCTTTGAGTACACTTGTTTTAGACCAAAACAATGATAATAGTATTAGCCAAGCACTTTATCCAAATAGATTGCCTTATCCTACAGGTAAAACTACTGGTTTTGTTACGGTTATACAGCCAGGGGCAACTCCTTTTGCGTGGCAAAATGATGCATTTACAGCTATTCCAAAAAAGGATTTGATAATTTATGAATTGTTGGTGCGTGATTTCGTTTCTAGTCATAGCTACCAAACATTAATTGACACACTAGATTATTTAGATAGATTAGGGATTAACGCCATAGAATTAATGCCAGTTGGTGAATTTGAAGGAAATGAAAGTTGGGGGTACAATCCCTCTTTTCACATGTCTTTAGATAAATATTACGGAACACCAGAAAAGTTCAAGCTTTTTATAGACGCCTGCCACGAAAGAGGTATTGCCGTTATCATGGATATCGCGTTGAATCATACTTTTGGACAAAATCCAATGGTAAATATGTATTGGGATGCGGCAAATAATCGTCCAGCTGCAAATAATCCATGGTTTAATGCAATTTGTCCTCATGAGCCTTATTGCTGGGGATACGATTTGAATCACGAAGTGCAAGCTACAAAAGATTACATTGACAGAATAAATTCTTATTGGTTAGAAGAATTTCATATCGATGGTTTTCGCTTCGATTACACAAAAGGTTTTGTAAACAATGGAAATGGCTATAGCGATGTAAGAATCAATAATTTAAAAAGAATGGCTGATGTAATTAGAACAGTAAAATCTGACGCTTATATCATTTTAGAGCATTGGTGTGATAATGCTGAGGAAGAACAGCTTTCTGATTATGGAATGATGCTATGGGCAAATATAAACTACAATTACAGACAAGGTCATATGGGGTTTACAGGGAATTCGAACCTTAGTTCTGGTATTCATACAAATAGAGGATGGACAGATCCACATTTAATTTCGTATGCTGAGAGTCATGATGAAGAGAGGTTAATGTATGAATCTTTAACTTACGGAAATACTTCTCAAGCTGCTCACAACGTGAGAGATTTGAATATAGGTTTAGCTAGAGCGGAGGCTACCGCAGTGATCTTATTGACAGCTCCAGGACCAAAAATGTTATGGCAATTTCAGGAATTAGGTTATGATATTTCAATAGATAATCCTTGCAGGGTTTGTAATAAACCAATTTTATGGTCATATCTTCAAAATCAAAATAGAAAAAAATTATATGATATTTATGCAGCCACTTTAAATTTAAGAAAAACAAATGAAACATTCAGAACGTTGGATTTTTCTTATAGTTTGAGTGCTCCCGTAAAACGTTTATTACTGAATAATTCAAGCATGGACGCGGTTGTTTTGGCTAATTTTGCTGTAACATTGCAACAAGCTGCACCTGCTTTTCAGAATACTGGCTGGTGGTATGAATATTTTTCTGGAGATAGTATAAATGTAACAAATGTAAATGCAACAATACCATTAAATGCAGGTGAATATAGAATTTATACAACATCGCGTCTTGAAAAGCCTGTAATTACGCAAAGTACTGCAGGGATTGAGGATTTAGTGAAGGAAGAGTTTGAAATTAATTTATTTCCTGTTCCTTCAATTGACGAATTAAATTTGAATTTTATCTCTGAGAAAAATCAAAAATTGGATTACTTAATTTTGAATCAAAAAGGAGAAGTAGTTAGAGAAATTAAAAATCAGCTTACAACCGAAGGTAAAAATGAATTTAAAATAAGTATTTCAAATTTACCAACTGGTAATTACCACCTTTTTATAAAATCGGAAACAGGTTTTTCTAATAAGGAATTTATTAAGTTATAAGTAATTTTTTAAAATGTAAAATGCAATTTAATGCAAAAATCTCTCCTAATATTTTGTTTGATAGCGACTCTGAGAGTTGCCGGGCAAAATTTTGGAGAATTTGCATCTGCAATATATCTAAACAATTGTGGCTCTGGTCAATTTTATAATACAACTGGTTCAGGTGCAAATTGTATAAATCCAACATGTGGAACCGTTTTTAATGGAACAAATTATGGTAGTTTTAATCAAAATTCTGCAGGTTTTTCATTGAAAGGTGGTGAAATTAAAACATGGAAAAATGCTAGTGGAAATGTTTGCAGTGCAAGATTAAATTATGTTGTTTATACTACAGGTGCTAGACCTGGAAGTCCTGTTTTTACAGCAATGAATTTACCTTTTAAATGTGGATGTAATGGCGCAACATTTACATTTACGGATGGACTTGGACCCTGCAGTGGTAGTGATCAAAAATGGAGTATTGAGTCTAATAACATTAATTTAACCACGAGACCACCAGGAAATTACACATTGGAAATTTATTATGATTATTCAGGTGGAAATACATCTAGTACTTGTGATGTACCATTATACATCAATAATGGGGGGAATCCAACAAATTATACTGCTACATTCACAATTGTTTCTTCAGGCGGAACCTGTGCTTTACTTCCAATCGAATTATTGAACTTTTCATATGATTGTCAAAGTGACCTTGAATTTTCTTGGTCAACAGCAAGCGAACACGATAATGATTATTTTGTTCTTGAAAAATCAATAGATGCAAAAGACTGGATTGAGGTTTCAAGAATAAGAGGTAAAGGAAATTCATCGAGTAAATCTGATTATTCTCACAGTACTGATTTATCATCTGTTTACCAATACTATCGATTAAAACAAGTTGATTTAAATGGAAATTTTGAATATTTTGATCCTGTTTTCATTGAATGTAAAAATCAACATCATATTTTGCTTGAAATTTATCCAAATCCTATAACTGAAAATGAAAAATTAAACCTTATTTTTCACATTAAAAAGAGGGTTGGTATTGCTACTTTGAATATGCTTGATATAAATGGCCGAATAGTATTATCTAAAATTATTAATGTTGAAAATGGAATAAATAAATTTACACTTGAGGAGCATTTTTCTAGAGGAATTTATTTTATTCAAATTTTGAATGAAAGTGATATTTTTGAAACTGAAAAATTTATTGTTGAATAAAATTCTTTCTCTCATTCCAGTATTTGAAAAAGAGCAAATAATTGGTTTTCATAACTACTGTCTAAATCAAAAAATTACATTAAAATTATTTTCAGTTTTATAATACCTCAGAAATATTTGAAAATAAGAGGGAGGAACTAATTGATGCAATGAAAAATTAATTAATATCTTAAAAACAATTACCTCAAATTGAATTTATTTAACTTTATTGATGAAAATATTTTTTCCTTTCAACTAAACTTAATTGATTTACTTGGGCTAATTCTTGTAATTACATACGAAGGAATTATCATAGCTAACAAACAAACTATTAATGTTGCTAAATTGATTAATAAGATTGAAGAAAAATTTAACTCAATTGGCACGGCGTTTAGATAATAAACCTCTGGATTAAGTTTGATTATTTTGAAATAATCTTGTAAAAAACAAAAACTTATTCCAATTAAATTTCCCCAAAACATTCCTTTCAGAATTAAAAATGAAACTTGATATAAAAATATTTTTCTAATTGACCAAGAACTAGCACCAATGGATTTTAACAAGCCAATGAATGAAGTTCTCAATAAAATCATAACTAATAAGGCAGAACCCATATTGATAATGCCAATTAGAAGCATCAAAATGATTATAATCCAGACATTGATATCAAGAAAAGAAAGCCAAACAAAAATTTCTTGCTGACTTTCTTTAATGCTACTTACTTTTAAATCTTGATTTTTATTTGAAAAATTGAAATTTATTAATTTTTTTAATTTCTCGATTTGAGGATCAAAATTTTCCCAATTATGGAAATTTATTTCATACGAACCAATGTAGTTTTGGTAACTTCCATTTCCGATTATTTTTTCAAAATGAATGGTTTTATTGTATGTGAAAAGATCAAATTTTGTTTCTGAAACATATTTTCTTTTCACAGTTCCGTCAGAATTAGTTTTCACAGGAAGATTTAAGCCTGGGGGAAAATCAGAATTATGAACTTGAATTGTTGCTTTCAAATAAGTTGTATCAGGAATCGTATTTTCTTCGCCTTTCCCATCAATAAACATCCAATAGTCGGAGGAAATAAGCCTGAAAACGGTATCTTTTGATGGGAACCAAGTAAATCCAGCATAGTTTTCATAGCCCTTTCCCCAATCATAGCGGTAATTTCCATTCCCACCATTTACCTGTCCTTTGATAACTAATTGTCCGCTTGAAAGTGTATCTAAAACCACAATTTCAGATTTTATTCCCCAATCGTTCAACAGTTGAATTTGACGGATATCTGACACAATCATTTTCTTGTCAAAATCTTCCATTCCTGTTTCAAAAATGCCTACTAATTTAAAAAATTTCTTGATAGGTTGATTTTTAACAAAAAAAGCTCTCACTCGATCACCAACTTTGTAATTTAAGTCTAAAGCTATTCTTTTTGAAATTAAAATTTCGTCTGAAGCTAAGTCAGTATTGAACCTTGGCAAACGTCCAGAAACTAAATTTTCCTTAAAAAAAGTAAAATCATAATTTTTATCAACACCTTTTACTAAAACACTTTGAATTTCAGTTTGCTTTTCTTGACTTTTAAGCTTATTTTTGTCTGATTGTAAAATTGCAGGTTTATAGGCTAGAGCTTGCACGTTTTTTACAAAAGGCAGATTTTTAATTTGATTTAAGAACACTTGTTTTTTGAGAATTGGTTCGTTTTCAAACAAAGATGCAGAACTTGCAGAATTGATAAAAGCGTGAGATCCAAAGCCCAAAACCTTGTTGCTCACTTCATTTTGAAATCCAATTACAACGGCTATTGTAATAATATTAACCAACATAGCCAAACTGATACTAATAACAGATATTTTAACGATTGGTCGGGAAACCTTTTTACCTTCTACTTCGTTTTTGAGATTTTTAAGTGCTATGAATAATTCAAATTTCAATTTATACAATTTTAAAGTGCGAAGTTACGGAAAGCTTTTGTGCTTAAAAAGTGTTTTATTGATTTTTACTGTATTGTTCATTTCTTCCTGCGGTTTAAAAGAGAAATTGTTCAAAAAGAAAAAAGTCGAATTAATTGATGAAAGTCACGTAATCGATGCTCAAGATCCTGAAATTTATAACGTTGCCTTAGAAAAACCGGCAAAACAATATCCAATTCAGATTGGAAATCAGCGTATGCATCTTTATTTAGATTCTTTAAAAGGAAAGCGCGTGGCAATCGTAGGAAATCAAACATCTTTAATTGGTAATACACATTTGGTGGATACTTTATTAAGTTTGGGCATTACGATTCAAAAGGTTTTTTCTCCTGAACATGGTTTTCGTGGCGACGCAGATGCTGGAGAAAAAGTATGGAGTGGAGTTGATCCAAAAACAGGAATTCCATTGATTTCCTTATATGGAAATAATAAAAAACCCAAACCTTCCCAATTGGCTGATGTTGATGTAGTTTTATTTGATGTGCAAGATGTAGGAGTTCGTTTTTACACCTACATTTCGACTTTACATTATGTAATGGAGGCCTGCGCTGAAAACAAAAAATCACTTATTTTACTAGATAGACCAAATCCAAACACGCATTATGTTGACGGACCAGTTCGAGAATTAAGACACCGTTCTTTTATTGGAATGCATCCAGTTCCAATCGTTTATGGAATGACAATTGGAGAATATGCCTTGATGATAAATGGTGAATATTGGTTGAGCGATAGTGTTTTATGTAATTTAAATGTTATTTCTTGTAAGCATTATTCGCGCAAAATGAAATATCCAATCGAGGTTCCGCCCAGTCCTAACTTAAGGTCAGATATTGCAATTTCGCTTTATCCAAGTTTGTGTTTTTTTGAAGCAACTACTGTGAGTATTGGAAGGGGGACAGACAGACCGTTTGAAATGTTTGGACATCCATTATTTCCAGAATTAGTATATACTTTTACTCCACTTCCAAATGTTGGGTCAAAAAATCCTTTGTGGGAAAACCGTGTTTGCAAAGGATTGGATTTGAGTGAGCATGCTAAAAAACGCATGTATGACATTAACCTAAATTGGCTTTTGGAGGCAAAATTTTTTTTAGGAGATACAGTGGAATTTATTAATCAACCACATTTTTTTGATCGACTTGCAGGAACATCCGAATTAAGAAGACAAGTCTATGAAGGTTGGAGCGCAAAAGATATTCGTCAGTCTTGGAGACCTGGAATTCAAGAATTTAGAAAAATTAGAGCAAAATATTTATTGTATGAGTAAATTTTGTATTTTGCGCTTAAGTTTTCAAGGAATTTTAAACAAAACAGGTATTTCTAAATCAAACTGCGGCTGTTTTGATTTCTTCATTTCAAGTATGAAATCTAAAGACAATTCGGAATTAAAATAAACTGCTAGTTTACTTTCTCAAAAAAAATAATACATAGAGAGACAATGCTTTGTAGGGTTTGTTAGAAAATGATTAATTAAAAAAGTTAGATTACCAGAATCTGCTGCAAAGCAGGCTCTAACGCTGCCATTACTTCGATTATGAAAAAAGTTACTCAAGTTTGTCTTCGAAAGAAAAAAATAGCGAAGAACGAATCGGATAAAATGATTAATATCGTGATGAAAATGGTTTCTGGAGATGCAAAAAATGAAAAAAAATCTGACGTTGCTGGAACTAAGCGGATTTTTAGGTTAACTTTTGATAAAAAATAAAAGCTATGTTTGAATATTTCAAAGGATGTGAACATCAAATTTTTCTCACTTCAATAATTGTTGCATGTTGGTTAGTGTCCAAATTTTTGGTAAAAAGAGCCATCAAAAAATTGTCCATCAAATTTGGGGTTGCCATTGAAAGGAGAAGAATTACAGTTAAAATAACGAACATTATTTTTCTCTTATTAGCAATAATTTTTATTGTAACAATTTGGGGAGTTGACAAAAAAGAATTGTTTTTATTTTTCACTTCCATTATAACCGTTTTAGGAATTGGATTTTTTGCTCAATGGTCTATTTTGTCCAATATAACTTCAGGAATCATAATTTTTTTCAGTCATCCAATAAAATTAGGAGATCATATTCGAATTGTTGACAAAGATTTTTTCATTGAAGGAAAATTAATCAACATTACTTTTTTCTTTATTCACCTTGAAAATGATGAAAAGGAAAAAATTACCATTCCCAATTCTCTCGCTTTACAAAAAACAATCATTTTGGTACATGAATGATTTTCGGAATAGAATTTGATTTAGCATGCTTATTTATTCATATTATTTATTGCCTACTTTAATTTATTTAAGAAAAAATCATAAAAGATTTGAAAGTTAAAATAAGATTTTTTATTGTTCTATAAATTTCGGCACCTAACTGTCAGTAAAAAACAAAGTGAAGACTATTGCGAGTGGTTTGAATTTAGTATCAATAAGTGCAGAGTTTTCTCTTGTTTTATTTTTCTTTTGAGTAAAAAGAAAAGTAATGATTAGAGTCTAAATTGAAATTATGTTAGTAAATATTGATTTAAACTAAAATAAAATTTACTTTTGTATGGTCTAAATAACATTTTTAAGATGAAAAAACAATTTCTTTTATTCGCAGTTTTATTAATAACTTCTTGTTCACTTTCTCAAAAAGGAAATGTAGAAATCATCAAAGATGCTCGTATCGATCAGTTAATTAAGCAAGAAGGAGCAATTGTTTCTCCAGCTATTGCGCCGCAAATTACAGGTTATCGCATTCAGTTATTTTTTGACATTGATAAACAAAATGTGGATGAAGCTCGCTCTAAATTCATGAATTTATATCCTAAAGTTGATACTTATGTCGTTTTTAATGCTCCAAATTACTTTTTAAAAGTGGGAGATTTCAGAACACAAATTGAAGCTGAAAAAGTGAAATCAACCGTTGAAAACCAATTCCCTACAAGTTTCATTGTGAAAGAAAAAGTTAATTTACCTCGAATTGATCAATAGAATATTTTAAACAGGCAAGACAAAACTTCAAAGCCAAGCAAGTGGACAGGTAATGTTAAGGAATTCCCGTGTTTTTACTATTTTACCAAAAATACAAATTATTTTTAAGGAAAACAAGTACCTTAATTTATCTAAATAAATAAATAAATCAACTATTCTTAATAATCATAGCGCTTCCTTGCCAATCAGGTAATTCAATCAAAGATTCTGGAATGCTCTGCATAAATTCTTCAATCGCTTTTGGAATACCTTCCCAATTGTGGTTATAGTCATGTATGATAATTACTCCTCCCTTTGCTAAACGCGGGTAAAAGAACTTTAATGCTTCAATTGTGGGAGCATATAAATCGGAATCAACGTGTACAAAAGCAAATTTTTCGGTTTCTAAACCTTTAATAGTTTCCGGAAAAAAGCCAGCTTTGAAAATCAATTGCTCATTTCCATTGATGTACTTTTTTACTTTTTCAACACTTGTATCAGCAAACATGTCGGTTGAAAAACGCTCGTCAGTTTGTTTTTCTTGCACTAAATCTGCTTTAACAAATCCTTTAAAAGTATCAAAAAGGTAAAATTTTCTGTTTTGATCCATAAAATGAATGGCTTTTGCAGTTTCTCCTTGATGGACGCCCAATTCAGCAAATGCTCCTTTTATTTTCCTTTTTTTTAACTGTTCAATTTGAAACCACAAATTATACAAACGCACTTTATCTTTGTACCTTCTTTCGATTTTAAGCACTTTTCTTGAGATTTTTTTCTCTTTGATTGCTTTTTCCCAAGCGAAAGGTTTGCTTATTTTGTAAGACCAAAAAGATTCCAAATACTTAAAGGCAATGAATAAAAAAACGAGCATTAAAGTAAAATTGATTGCTTGAAAAGAAGAAATACTTAAAATAAAAAATGTCATCTGGTTTGATTTTGCAAGTACAAATTTACTATTTTTTATTTGACCTAAGACCAAATGATCCTTACATTGAATAGATTCCATAGTCCAAAATAGGATTGCAAGCAACATAAAAAATTTACCAACCTTCGGTAATTATTTTCAACCAGTTGATTCCGATTTAATCATGCGACATGAATTTTTAACCTAATGAACCGAAGGTTGAATAATTTTCAAATTCTGAAAGTTAAATTTCAATAAATAGTTCTCTGTTTTCTTCTCCATTCCAAAAAGAAGAATACAGCAAGGCATTAAATAATAAAATAAAACTTATTTTTTTATATTTGATATTTTTAATATCAAAATATTGAAAACCAGTACTTTATTTATTCTAAAACTAGAAAAGTTTAAGATATTAAGCTAAAGATAAATAAAAAAGTTGAATATTATAAATTGAGCTGTAACTTTTTTGTAACTTGTTAGTCTTAAATACAAGAATTACTAAATTGAACGCCAAAGAATACAATAATGCTGTAGAATTATATGCCGATAATATTTATCGCTTTGCTTTGAAGCATATTAAAAATGGGGCTTTGGCACAAGATGTTGTTCAAGAAACCTTCATGAAAGTTTGGTTAAAACATGAGGATATAGTTCAAGAAAAAATAAAATCTTATTTATTCACGACTGCTTATCACACAATTATTGATTCAGTTAAAAAAGAAAAAAGAAGCGTCGATTTTGATTTAGTTGACAAAAGCGTGATGTCTGATGCATTTGCTGATGCTGAAAGTAACAATAATGAATTAAGACTTTTGTTGGATCAAGCGCTCAATCAATTACCAGAAATTCAGAAATCCGCTGTTTTACTGCGCGATTATGAAGGATATTCTTATGAAGAAATTGCAGAAATAACTTCATTGACTGAATCACAAGTGAAAGTTTATATTTTTAGAGCAAGACAAAGTTTAAAAACACATTTAAAAGAACATAATTTAGTTGTATGAGCTTATTAATTAACACAGAAAATTATGAGGCATTTTATTTAGATTTCATAGAAGGAAATTTAAATGAAGCAGAAAATCGTGCTTTTTTAATTTTTTTGGCAGAAAATCCTGATTTGATTCAAGATGAGGATTTAATGAGTTTTAATTTAGAAAATACATTAGAATCTTTAGATAATGATTTCATTAAAAAACTAAAAGTTTTCGATAAATCAGAAGCCATTTCTGCAGAAAATTACGAAAATTTCATGCTTTCATCTATCGAAAAACAGCTTGAAACAGCAAAGCAAAAGGAATTAAAAGATTTTTTAACGAATGACAAAAAATTTCAAGAAGAATTTAATTTATACCAAAAAACAATTTTAATTCCTGATACAAAAATTGTTTATTCTAAAAAAAATAAATTGAAACGTGGAATTGTTATTCCACTTTTCAGTAAATTTATGATAATTGCCGCAGTTTTAGCAATTATTTTCTTTACAATACCAACTAATAATCCAAATTTAAGTTCTAGTAAATTAGTTGCTTCACGAAAAACCAAAATTTATGATCCAAGAAATAAGCTAATTAATTCTTATAATAAAAATTGTAAATCAATTTTTCACCCAATTATTTCTAAAAAAAGTGGCATTAAACGCAAACGAGAAACTTTGGATAACATAAACAATTTTGAAAGTAATTATCTTGTTTTGATAGAACTTAAAGTACGAAAAGTAACAATTGAAGTTGATTCTAAAAAGAGAGAAATTGAAATTTTTCCTGCTGTTTTTGCTTCTTCTTTTGAAAATAATAAAAAAAGTGTGCTCAACACCATTGAGGACGAACAAACTTATTTAGCATTTTCAAAAATGGAAAATCCTGCAAAATTTTTTACAACTATTGTTGCTGAAAAATTCAAAACCAAAGTCGATTTTAGAATAGCAAAAGCTTCTTCCAAAAAACAAGGAGGGTTTTTTATCAAAATTGGTAAGTTTGAATTATCTAGAAAAACTGCTCCACAAGATGTTCTTGCATTAAATTAATTGAAAATGCTTTGAAAAATTTAAGCATTTAAAAATCAAAGAACTTTTATAAGTTAATACATTTATATGTCCTTATATTTCTTATATGGTTAAACAGAGGAGGATATTAAATTTAGAAAATTTTGTATTTTGTTACACACAAAAAAAGCCATCTGAATTAACAAATGGCTTAATTATCTTTTAGAGTCTATAAATTTCTAATCACATGTTTTTGAGAAATTTTAAACATAGTTTTTTATTCTTTCACAAACTTTTGTACCAATTTATTTTCTTGTTGATTAACTTCTATAAAATAAATTCCTGTAGGCAGTGCACTAACATTTACTTCAAAAGAATTTTTGCCAAAATCAGCCTTGCCCATTTTCATTAGACGGCCATTTATATCTTTAATTTCCCAAGTGTTATTGCCAATAAATGGATTTTGCATTTCAACTAAAATAATGTCTTGGGCAGGATTTGGAGTAATTGAAAAAACTAAAGCTGCATTTTCTTCCAAATCATTCACCAATGGGGCAGCTGTGCAAGCACATTTGTTTTTTGTTACATTTGTAGCAACAACTTCTGGTGCTTGGTATTCAGCTTTTACCCAGCATTTTTGACCAGTTTGAGTGGCCGTCCCATTTTTAATTCTGATGGTATGCCAAGAAGAACTTGTTGGAGTGTAAGTGAGGCTTAAATTTCCAGCACCAGTAATCGAATCAAGTGGATTACAATCTTTATCTAATAAAATAATTTCCATTGATTTTAAAGTATCTTGGGGATATAAAATTACATTAATAACTTCTCCTTGTTGTGCAAAAACTCTTCCGACAACTCTACAATCTAAACTATTATTTGGAGTTTTACCGCCTTGCTGCAATGATGAGCTATGAGAATCTCCCAAATCATTGTCCATTTCCCATTCTTGGGTAATTCTTTTTGAAGGCCGAACATAATTTGTGCCAATTCCTTGAGGTGCCCAAACGCAATATCCTTTTCTTCCTGCTCCTGCGGTTCCATTGCATGGAGGAATATTGATGTCAACTAATCCTCCACCATAAACGGTTTTTGTTGCTGTTCCATTTGCACCGGAATAATCAACTAATACTGTTCCATCTGACCAAGAGGTTTGCACACCATAGATATCTTGCCAAGTTGCGTAATTATCTGTAATTCCGATCAATGCTTTTCCGCCACGTTCTATTACCAAAGCATCAGCAGATTGACGTCTAACTAAATACGCTCCATCTTTGAAATGCAAATTTTGATGACACCAAATTAAGTTTTTGAGGTCACTATTAACTGGTAATTCGCTCTCATTTGCTGGATGATGTGAAAAACGATTACTTAAATATCCAATATTGAATAAATCTTCAAAAAATATTTCTGGAGCTCCATCAACAGCTAAAGAAATTGCGTAAACTGCGCTAAATCTTGCATCTGTTTGCTCTATTTGAGTTCCTAATTGTTGTGATGAGTTCCAACCTGTGTAATTTCCAGCTGCGTCAAGCATTGGCCTGTAGGTATCATGATTATTTACAAAAGGAACAGTCCGGGAACGATTTGACTGCTGAAATCCTGGAACCGAACCTAAATCAAAAAGGCCGTTCCCGCCAATAATACCTGTTAAAGCATTTCTCAATGAAAAATCAAAGGTACCAGATCTATCCTGAACGGCTGAACACCATGCATCAAGTTCAGAAGAACCACCAACCCATTCTCCAACAGAAAACATATCATCACCACCGCTAGCCCAGCCAGCTCCATATTGTAAGTTCCATAAAAAATCTTCTGCCACATAATTTGGGAAATGTTTTATGGCATCTAAACGAACACCATCCCATCCCATTTGTTTTTTGTACCAAATCAACCAATTACGCGTATTTGTTCTCATGTAATCAGTACTTTGACTTGGATTATATGTAGCATTTCCACTTAAACCAAATGCATTACTTTCGTAAGAAATATCTGGTCCCCAGTAAGGAGAATTGATTTCGTTAGAACAACAAACATTTGAATTATTTGGATAAAAGTTTTGCCAATTTTTACTAAATCTACCAGATTTTAAAAGGTAATTTGTCGCTGCTTCACCATTTGTAGGTGTTAAGTAACAAGAGTACCTGAAATTTTTATACTTTTGAGTAGAGCCATCATCCATTGCAGTTGCATCAGCACCACCAGATCCGGTTGAACTTCCAGCACCAGTGACGTGATTTAAAACTAAATCCTGAATTACATCTATTCCATTCGCTTTCATCACAGCCATCATACGCAATAATTCATCTTTATCGCCAATTCTAGTTTTCAAAAATCCTTTTTGATACTTGTCTCCTAAGTCATAATGATCAAAAGGGGAGTATCCCACTCCATTTTGCGTCTGACTTTTGATGGTTGGAGGAATCCAGACTGCGTCAATTCCCATTTCTTTTAGCCTTGGAGCTAATTCAGCTAAATAATTTGCCCATCCATTTTGATAATTTGAATTCCAATAATCCCACCAAAAACCTTGTAAAACAATTTGTTTTTTTGGATTATTAATTTGTGAATTTAAATTACAATTTAAGAATAGAAGAACTACTACAAGATATTTCGAAAACAATTTGCTAGAATTTTTCATAATTTATATTTTTTAATTAAATGAATAGATTGAAAGAGAAGTTTGAAGTTTCTTTGGATTTTATTATTATTTTTTCTGAAAACAAAGTTGCTTCAATTTCAGAAGAACTATTATTAGTTATTTCAATGGTATTTTGAGTAATTTTTATTGTCATAGGATTTCCTCGAAACAACATATTGAAAGAATAATTTTTCCAAGTTTCTGGAATAATTGGATTGATGAAAAGTCCTTCTTCATTGATTCGTACACCAGCCATTCCTTCAACAACACTCATCCAAGTGCCCGCCATACTCGTAATGTGTAGGCCTTCATCTGCTTCATGGTTGTAGTCATCTAGGTCCAAACGAGAAGTTCTTAAATACATGTCATAAGCCATTTTTTTATTCCCTAAAGTAGCAGCTAAAATTGAATGTACGCAGGGTGATAGGGAAGATTCATGAACAGTTTTAGGTTCATAAAATTCAAAATTTTCTTTGATGGTTTCTTTGTCAAAATGATCTTCAAAGAGGTAAATTCCTTGCAATACATCAGCTTGTTTAATGAAAACGGAACGCAAAATACGATCCCAGGACCAATGTTGATTTATCGGTAATTCACTTTGGGGGATATCAGAAACTATTAATTGTTCTTTATCCAAAAATCCATCTTGTTGCAGGTAAACGCGAGAATTGGCTTTTTTGGGTTGATAAACATTATCAATGATGTGTTGCCATTTTTCAGCTTCACCAGAGCGAAGTAAAACTTTATTATCTTTAGCGAATTTATTTTCAACTTCTAGGGAATACGTTAAACACCATTTCGCCAAATAATTTGTGTACCAGTTATTATTTATATTATTTTCATATTCGTTTGGACCAGTAACACCAAGCATTACGTAGGATTTTTTGTCATCTGACCAGTTGAAGCGTTGCGCCCAAAAACGAGCTATTCCAACCAAAACATCACGACCATATTCAACTAAATATTGTTCGTCTAAAGTGTGTCGAACATAATTGTAAATTCCAAATGCAATTGCTCCGTTTCTATGAATTTCTTCAAAGGTGATTTCCCATTCATTGTGACATTCTTCGCCATTCATGGTAACCATTGGATAGAGAGCAGCCCCGTCTTTAAAACCTAATTTTTCTGCGTTTTCTATCGCTTTTTGCAAATGATTATGACGGTAAACTAAAAGTTGTCTTGCAATTTTTGATTCAGCTGTTTTTAGGTAAAATGGTAAGCAGTAAGCTTCTGTATCCCAGTAAGTTGCTCCTCCATATTTTTCACCAGTGAAACCTTTTGGTCCAATATTTAACTTGCTATTTTTTCCCGTATATGTTTGAAATAAATGAAAAATATTAAAGCGAATTGCTTGCTGTGATGCACTATCTCCTTCGATTTTAATATCAGAATTTGACCAAATATTTGCCCAAGCAGCTTTGTGCTCAGCTAAAAGCATATCAAAACCATTTATGTATGCTTTTGTAACGCGATTTAAAGCAATTGTAGCATACGAAAATTCAGAATGATTTATAGTTGAAGAAACAGAAACATATTTTTTTAAAGTATGTGTTACTCCTTTTTCAAGATAATATTCAAAATTATTTTCCACATAAAATTCTCTTTCAACTAAATTTGGATGAATGTCCAATAATTCTGATTCTTTCCAAAAGGAAATACGCATAGCAGTGGCAACGTGGAAGTTTGTTTTTTTAGTTTTAACGCAAACGATTCCTTTTTTAATCCCGATTTTATGAAAATCTTCATCCCAAAAATATTCATCGTAGTTCGAATCGTGATTCATCACTTTACAATCCAAATAAGGAGAAAATTTCACATTACCACTAAAATTTATTGGGGTAATTGAATACGATATTGCTCCGATTTCTTCTCTTTCCATGGAACAAAAGCGAATAGATTTGACTTCTATTTCTTTTCCGTTTTGGAAAACACAGCGAAAAGAACGTTTTAAAGTCCCTTCAAACATGTTTAGTTCGCGGTGAAAAGATTTAACTTCGCAGGTATTTAAATCAAGTTGAAATCCATCAATTTCTATGTTAATTCCAATCCAATTACATGAATTTAACACTTTTGCAAAATATTCAGGGTAACCATTTTTCCACCAACCAACTCTTGTTTTATCAGGGTAATAAACTCCACCTACATAACTTCCTTGTAAGCTGTCCCCAGTATATTTTTCTTCAAAATTTGCTCTTTGTCCAAAAGAACCATTTCCAATACTGAAAATACTTTCAGCCTGTTTTTGTTTGGATGGAGTAAATCCATTTTCAATTATTTTCCACTCATCTATTTCAAATAAATTAAGCATATAAATTTAATTTAAATTCTGTTAAATCGTTTAAATATTCGTGTGCCATTTCTGCAATATTTTTATTTCCAACTGCAATTGCATGAAATCCTCCAGCTAGCGCAGCTTTAATTCCACTTTCTGCATCTTCAAAAACAATGCAATCGCTTGGTTTTAAATTCATTCCTTTTGCAGCATTTAAAAATACTTCTGGATGAGGTTTAGGATTTGTCACCATATTTCCATCCACAATTAGTTCAAAATAATTATCTAAACCTAGAAGTTTCACAATGAAAGGAGCATTTTTACTCGATGAACCAACTGCCATTTTAATTCCTTGTTCTTTTGCTGAAATCAATAATTTTTTTACACCTGCTAGAATGTTTGATTCATTTAAAAGTTTAATTGACTCAAGATAAAATTCATTTTTGTCTAGCATTAAAGTGCCAAATTCTTTTTCACTTATCATTAAATTATCAATTGCAAGTATGGCTTTTAATGAATCTGCTCGACTTAGACCTTTCAATTTCTCATTTTCATGTTCTGAAAATTTCACACCCAATTGGTCGGCAGTTTTTTTCCAAGCTAAAAAATGATTGTGTTCAGTGCTAACAATAACACCATCTAAATCAAAAATTAATCCTTTTATTTCTTTATTTTTCGTCGTCATCTTTTACTCTTAATGTTAGCAAACCAGCAATAATCATTGTTAATCCCCCAAACATGATTGTATAAATTGTATTTGCTCCAAATAATTTCATAGTTAAAAATCCTAGAATAGTTGCAGCAACAATTTGCGGAATTACAATGAAAAAGTTAAAAACACCCATGAAGTAACCCATGCGGTTTGGAGGTAAAGATCCAGCTAAAATTGCGTAAGGCATTGAAAGAATACTTGCCCAGGAAATACCAACCATTCCCATTGAAATGGCTAAAAATACTGGGTTTGAAATGACAGAAATACTCATCAAACCTAACCCACCAATTATCAAACAAATGGTATGTGTTTTTCTGCGATTGGTTTTGTAAGCAATCCATGGAATAATGAAAGCAAAAATCGCCGCAACTCCATTTCTGATTGATGAACAGATACTTAGCCAATCTGCTCCATCATTGTATTCTTTTTTTACGCGTTCAAAGTTTTTCTTTTCGGAAGCGTCAAAAAATGTTTCAGATGAATCAGCAAAATGATTTGCAAGATTTAATGAGATTACAGTAGGATTTTGATTTGCTCTAAATTCTTTAATTTCATTAATATCAGCTTGCAAAGATTTAAAATCTTGTTTTGTTTTGATGGAAATACCAGGTTTTGATAGATTTGCTTGAATATTATCTTCCATTTTGTTTACTATTTCTCGGTCAACTTTCATATTGTACAAATTGCTTGTTACAGCATTTGTGCTATAAATCCACATTGCAAAAAGTGAAAACCAAGTAAAAAATTGTACCCAAGCCAATTGTTTCATAGCTTTTGGCATGTGAAAAATTCCACCAAAAGTTTCTTTTACGCCTTGAAGAAAGGTAACTGATTCTTTTTCTTTTTGAAATTTCTCTAAATCTTCGGGAGGCATTTCTTTTGTAGTGAAAACGGTGTACATGACAGAGGTGAAAAAAGCTATTCCTCCCATGTAAAAGCTCCATTTCACAGAATCAGGGATTTCACCGGCTTCAGCTTGATTAGAAAAACCAAAAACATTCGTAAAAACCCATGGTAGCATTGCTGCAACGACCGAACCAAGCCCAATGAAAAAACTTTGCATAGCGAAACCTTTGGTTCGTTGTTCGGAGGGCAGTTTATCACCAACAAATGCTCTGAAGGGTTCCATTGAAATATTTATAGATGCATCCATGATCCAAAGCATACTTCCCGCAATCCAGAGAGTAGGGGAGTTTGGTAAAAAAAATAAGGATATGGTTGCTAAAATTGCTCCAATAAAGAAAAATGGTCGTCTTCTTCCCCAGAATGGGTGCCAAGTTCTATCGCTTAAATATCCAATTATTGGCTGGATTATTAGTCCTGTTAAGGGAGCAGCAATCCATAAAATAGGAATTTCATCTTTGTTTGCGCCAAGTGTTTCAAAAATTCTACTGATATTTGAGTTTTGAAGTTCAAATCCAAATTGAATACCGAAAAATCCGAAACTCATGTTCCAAATTTGCCAGAATGATAGTTTTGGTTTTTCCATTTTTAAGACTTTAAGATTTTAAGACTTTAAATTGATGTTGAATGATAATTTATGTATTTGAAGAAAGTAAATTATGTTGCTAAGAAAATCAAGTCTTTTTCCATCGTCTTGAAGTCTTATGTCAGGATCATAGGTAAAAAACTCTATAAGCCCAGGGTTCTAGTTTAACTTTTCCTGTTTCTTTAAAACTTGTTTTTTTACTTGTGAATAAGTTTATATATTTTCCGCTGATTAATTTGTTAGAATACTTATATTCTTGCGTAGTTTTTGATAAATTGAAAATACATAAGACTTTTTGTCCATCTTTTTCTCTCGCGAAAGCGAAAATATCTGGGTTTGATTTGTCAGTTAGCATTTGTAATTCACCTCCATAATTTCCATTCCAAAGTGCTTTGTTATTTTTATTTAAATTTAATAATTTTGTATAAAAATCTTCTAGATCCATTTTTTTCCATGAAATAGTATCTTTGTCAAAAAAACGCAGTCTTTTATCTAAACTCGTTTCTTGACCATTGTAAATTAATGGCATTCCTTGCATGGTTGCGGCTAAAACAGCAAAACAAAAACGAGATTCACCCATTCTTTCCATTTCAGTTCCATTCCAAGAATTTTCATCGTGATTTGACGTGAAATTCATTCTGTATGCATCTTTTGGAAATTTTTTCTGACTATCTAAATATTCATAAATGGATGCAGCATTCTTTTCTCCTTTAGCAATTTTATTCATGTAATGATGAAATTCCCAACCATAAGACATATCAAAGGCAGCTTTGTGATGTTCAGGATTTTCAGCTTCGGCAAGCATAAAAACTGGTTTTACTTTGTCTAATTCCATTCTTGCTTGATTCCAAAAATCAACTGGTACCCAATCAGCAACATCGCATCTGAAACCATCAATATTAGCTTCTCTCAACCAGAATTTCATGGATTCAATCATTTCTTTTCGCATTTCAGGATTGTTGTAATTCAAATCTGCAACATCCCACCAGTCTGTTCCAATTGTAGGTTGTAAATAGCCAGCAGAATCAAGTGTGTACCAATTTTGATGACATTGATCGACCCAAATATTATCAGGAGAAGTATGGTTTGCAACCCAATCAATAATAACGTGCATTCCAAGTTTTTGAGCTTCAGAAACTAAATTTTTGAAATCAGTCATTGAACCAAATTCTGGGTTTACAGCCTTATAATTACTAATTGCATAGTAGCTTCCAAGTGAACCTTTTCTATTTTTTACACCAATTGGATTAATTGGCATCAACCACAAGATATCTACCCCCATTTTTTTTAAGCGAGGCAAATGAGTTTGAAATGCTTTGAATGTTCCTTCAGGGGTAAACTGCCGCACATTTACTTCATATATCGTAGCGTTTTTGGACCATTCTGGAGTAACTTTTGAAGTTTGTCCAAAAAGTGATTGGTTTAAAGTTAAAATTAGAAATGTAAAGATGATTTTCATAAAATAGATTTTAAGATAAAAAGACTTCAGGATTAACTACGTTGCTGCTTCGCGGTTTAAGACTTCATGAGTCTAAATTTACTTAGCGCTTAACTAAGTACAAATGATTTAAGTGGTAATTTACCAATCCGCCAATTGGTTTTTGTATTATTTGTCCAATTTTCACATCAAGTTCATCGGCTGCTTTTTGAAGTTCATTTTTGAATATAAAAGCCAAAGATCCGATAAAATGAACATCAGTATATTTGTAATTTTTGTAGCAACAAACGTGTATTTCAATGAATTTTTTCATTCCTTCATAAACCATTGTTTTAAAAAAATCTTCTTGGGCATGTTTGGAAATAAATTTCATAAATGACGCTAAATAAACATTTGCATTTGGTTTCATGTAAACGTTTTCGACAATTATATCTTTGTTTAATTTAAATTCTTTTATAAAATCTTCTTCCACATTTTTAGGCAATTTTTTGTATAAAAAACTAGATAATAATTGTTTTCCAAAATAACTTCCACTTCCTTCATCTCCAAGAATATATCCTAATGCTGGTATAACTTCTGAAACCTTATCACCATCAAAAAAACATGAATTTGAACCTGTTCCAATAATACAAGAAATGGAAGGTTTTCCTTGGTAAGTTGAATAAGCACAAGCTGTTAAGTCGTGACCGACAAAAATATCCGCTTCTGTGAATACTTTTCTGAAAGCATTTTCGACAATTAAATTTAATTCTGGACTTGAACAGCCAGCACCATAAAAATAAACTGTCACAACTTTATTTGCACATTTTTTTAATCCTTCATTTTCTAAAATGGCATCAATAATTGTTTTTTCATTATGAAAATAGGGATTAAATCCCATTGTTGTAAAAAGAGTTTGATTATTTTCATCGTCAAGTAAAACCCAGTCGCTTTTTGTTGAACCGCTATCTATAATTAAAAACATGCGTTTAAATCTTTAGTTTTATGTTTTAGTTTTGTCTTTATTTTTATCTTTGTGTTAAATTTGCGATTTAAGTTTTATTTTTAACTCACTCTAGTCCAAAATTAACCTTAGTGTAAAAATAACACTTTGCAAATATAAAATAATTTTTTTATAAATTTACATCATGAGCAAAAAAAAATCGAAGTAGAGAAAATGGATAATATCAAAGTAAAAAACTCTAATTTAGAATTAAATCCAAACCTTTCAACCGATTGCGTTATTTTTGGTTTTGATTTTGAAAAATTGAACATACTGTTAATTGATAGGGGAATTGGTGCTGAAAGTAATGATTCTAATCGATTGGCTCTACCAGGTAATTTGATTTATGATAACGAAAATTTAGAAATGGCAGCAAGTAGAGTTCTGAATGAGTTGACAGAATTGAAAGACATTTACCTTGAGCAAGTTGGAGCTTTTGGTGATCCTGATAGAATCAGTAAAGAATCAGATCAAGAATGGTTGAAATCTATTCGCGCAAAACCTGAAGCTAGAGTTATTACCGTTGCATATTATTCATTAGTAAAAATGGATGATTATGCTCCTCATGCTAGTTCTTTTGCGAAATCAGCTGATTGGTATGCTGTAAATGATATTAAATTACTGGCTTTTGACCATTATGAGATTCTTCAGGCTGCCTTAAGGAAGCTGAAGGAAAAAATCAGAATTCAACCTTTAGGATTTAATCTTTTACCAGAAAAATTCACATTGGGACAGTTGCATAAATTATATGAAGCAATTTTAGATAAAAGTTTAGACAAAAGAAATTTTAGAAGAAAAATATTAAAATTAGATATTTTGACAAATTTAGATGAAAAACAAGTTGGTGTTCCGCACAAACCTTCTCAGTTTTTCATGTTTAACGAGGTTAACTACAAAAAATTGAGTGAAACTGGCTTTGATAATTTTGGGTTTTAAATTATTTATCTTTAACTGATAAATAAAAGCCAATTCCAAAAAGAATCGTTATTAATCCAGCGAAGTACGGTAAAGTTCCTGACATACTATTTAGATTTAATTAGTTTTAAATAAATTCCAAAAGCTAAAATTGAGGGAACCCAAATTCCAACAAAATGAGCATCTTCTTTTTGACCCTGGAAAAATAACATTTCAGAATAGATTAATGAAAGTGTAGCAGCTCCAAAAATTAATTTATCGGCTATTGTGAATTTATTAAACATTTTTTCCTTTATTTTAAAAGTATATTATTTTAACACTTGATTTTTAGTAATTGTTCAAATTTGTTGAAAAAACTTTTATCGGAGATGTATTTTTAAGTTTTAAATTGAAAACTTGAGTTCGACTATTAATTGTTCAGATTTTAATAGGGAACGAGAAGAACACCAAGTCTAAGCGAAGTTAAATAAAGGGTTATTTTCAGCTTTTTTTAAGAAAAAGATCAATTTTTTAGGTTTCCCAAAAATAAACTATACTTTTTTAAAGAAATATTTTTCGTTGATTTTATTCTTGATAGCGAGCTTTCACTTACAAAGCTGCCTGGTCTATTCCATTAAAAATTATATTTTGACAGCTGAGCAGAGACGAAGTCAATCTAAATTAATAATCGAACTCCGGATTAAAAAGAAATTCGTTTCCAATCAACACTAATTTTAGAGCCTTCAGCGAGCATGACTGAATTTGGGTTTTTATCGTTTAAAATTTTGAAATCTTGACCATAAAAAGCACCGAAGTCGCATAGAATATTATGATTTTGGATTAAATTAATTTCCCAACTGGGGTGATTTATTTTATACTCAATAGTTCTTTGGTTAGTTACTTTTGTATATCCAAAATAATGCTCAAAAATATATTCTTCTATACTTCCAGAAGGCATTTTTTGTTTTTTCGATGAAGCTTTTACTTCAATTGAATTCCAAATTTCGTTTACTTTCCATTCGTATTTTATTACTTTCTTTTCTTCTTGAATGTCCCAATTATGTTTTGTTGGAACAGCAATGTAATGTTCTTTATACAGTTTATTTGCGACGTAGGAAACTAATTTGTTTGGAACGGTTTCATTAATGAAAACTACCCCACGTCTAATTTCATCTCCTATTTTTCGTTTCACATAAAATCTTAGATTGACCTCTTCAAAAGTGCCCATCATAGGTATTGGAATTTTAAAAATGGATGTGTTTTTAAACATGAATCCAACTAGACTAACGTAAGTTTTACCTTCAAAATAATCCAGTTCAACTCCTTTTGGTAAATATGTATTTAAAATGGCTGGATCAATTTCGTAGTTTGCCATTATTATATTTTCCCATTGGGCTGTCAAAAACTTTCTCATTTTCAGGCTTTTTATTTGCAAAACAAAAGTATAACAGAAAAAAAAACAAAAGGTTTTTTTTAATAATTTTAAAAGCCGTTTTACTTGCCCTTCATCAATTCTTCGGCACGTTTTGCTCTTTGCATTGGATTTTCTTTTTCTCTTTGTTGTTGAAATAATTCAAAGCGTGTTGGTTCATTTTTTTGTGGCCAAGCATTGTTATCGACATCTGTATCAGCTGTTTCTAAAAATGGGTCGATTTGAAATGAAGTTACTTTATTGTCGTAAATCATTACTTTTGAAACTTTAAATTCTTCTTTTCTCCAAATTTCTGCAGGAATATAGGTTACTTGACTTGTTCCGTCTTCAAAATTTGCTTGAATGATAATTGGAGAAACCAAACCGCCTTTATTAGTGAATTTCAATTCATAAAATTGTTTGTTAGCATTCAACAAAGCCAATTCTTCGGCAGACATTTTTTTCTTGTTTTCTGTATAAAAAAGTTTATCTAAGGTATCAGATTTAAAGACATTTCTTTTTGCGTAGAAATCATCAATTGTTGTATCTTTTTCATTAATTGTTGCTTGTATAGACGTCTTATTGCGAATTTCTCCAATAAATAAAGTTTTGTTTTCTTTTTCAAGTCGTTTTATTTCTTTTTCCGTGTCAGGATTTGCCGTGTTTAACTGAAAATGATTTACTTCATCAAGAGAAATATCGACGAAATCGGTTGAGAAAAACCAACCTCTCCAAAACCAATCTAAGTCAACAGCAGAAGCATCTTCCATCGTTCTGAAAAAATCCGCTGGAGTTGGGTGTTTAAATTTCCATCGTTCGCAATACATTTTGAAGGAATAATCGAATAATTCTCTTCCCATAATCGTTTCACGTAAAATATTTAATGCGGTTGCTGGTTTTCCATAAGCATTGTTTCCAAATTGAAAAATGGATTCAGAGTTTGTCATAATTGGAGAAATGAATTTCTTGTCTCCACGCATATAATCGGCAATGTAAGGAGCTGGACCTCTTCTAGATGGATATCCACGTTCCCATTCTTGTTCTGTCAAATATTGCACAAAAGTATTCAAACCTTCGTCCATCCATGACCATTGTCTTTCGTCAGAATTTATAATCATTGGAAAAAAATTGTGTCCCACTTCGTGAATAATCACTCCCCACATTCCATATTTAGTGTCTTCAGAGTAGGTTCCATCTTTTTCTGGTCTTCCTCCGTTAAAACAAATCATTGGGTATTCCATTCCGATTCGATCTGTGTGAACAGAAATAGCTACTGGATAGGTATAATTTGTAGTGTATTTGGAATAAGTTTTTAAAGTATGCACGACTAATTTTGTCGAGTATTTTTCCCAAAGTGGATTTCCTTCTTTTGGATAATAGGACATTGCAAGGATGTTTTTGTCGCCAATTTTTACTCCTTGTGCGTCCCACATAAATTTTCGTGAAGAAGCAAAAGCAAAATCACGCACATTTATTGCTTTAAATTTCCAAGTTTTCGTTTTGGAAGTTCCTTCTTTTTCATTTTCTTCCGCTTCTTTTTGGGTTACAATTAAAACGGGAGAAGTCGCAGTTGCTGCAGATTTTAACCTACTTTTTTGTTCTGAACTCAGAATATCAACAGCATTTTGTAATTCACCTGTTGCACCAACGACATGGTCCGCTGGAACAGTAATGTTTACTTCGTAATCTCCAAAAGGAAGTGTAAATTCACCAGAACCTAAAAATTGTTTGTTTTGCCATCCTTCGACATCGTTATAAACACACATTCTTGGAAAAAACTGTGCAATTGTATAGATGTAATTATTTTCTTCTTTGAAATATTCTAAACCTGATCGACCTCCAACTTTTGATCTATCATTGATGTTATACCACCATTTTACTTTAAAAGAAATGGATTGTTTTGCTCCTAAAGATTTTTCCAAATCAATGCGCATCATAGTTTTGTTGATGAAATATTTTAAATTTTGATTGCTTGTAGATTTAACAGATTCAACTTTAAAACCTCCATCATATTTAAAAAATTCTCTGTTGATATCTGAAATACTCCGAAAATCTTCCATTTTTTCTACTTCAATTAGCTTTGAATCAGAGTTTTCAGCATAAATATTTTGATCTAATTGCAACCACAAAAATTCTAAATTATCTGGGGAATTATTGGTATAAGTTATCGTTTCTTCACCTGAAATGATTTGTTTGGCATCATCCAAAACTAAAGAAATTTTATAATCTGCTTTTTGCTGATAATAATTATGACCTGGTCCACCAGAGGCATTTCTAAACTCGTTTGGGGTTGGTATTTCAAAATCCAACTGCGCAAATTTACTCTGAGCAGAAATTTGCGAACAGAATAATAAAGTGGAGAAAATGGATGTTATAAGTGTTTTTAAATTCTTCATATTTAGTTTGAAATAGTTATTTTTCTTCTACTTTCATTATTCATAAAAACATATGTACGCTTTTCACTGTTTTGAATAAATGTGATTTTATTTTGCTGTTTTGGATAAATATCCATCAGAGAGTTAAACTGTAACTCAAAATTTTGACTCAATTTAACTTTTTCACTTTTAAAATAAATTTCAATTAATCCATTTTTTGTGAGCGAGAAATCTAAGGCTGATAATTTAATTGGAATTTGGTTTGAGAAAAATTTAAAATCATTAAAAAGGGTATTTCCAATTGCTGAAATTGATAAAGAATCGTGCTGTAGTTTCTCAAATGTGGAAGAAATTATTCCTTTTTTTATTAAAGCCTCTTCTAAATCATGTCTTGTAAAAATTAAGGTTCCTTCTAGTTTTTCTTGCATGACATTGTATTCAACTTCGGCAAAAGCGAAAAAATAGCTGTGTGCAAAAGTTTTGGAGTAACAGACAAAAAATAAAACGAAAAATAATAACTTCATTAATTTTACATAAGTTTTAGTAAAACAAATATACTCAAAGATTTTATTCTTGATTTTTTTTTTAGATGAATGGTTTATAAATGTTTTTTATGGTAATTTTTAATTTTTATTCCAAATATTAAAATATCATCCGTTGACTCCAATTTCCCTCAACATTCTCTGTAATTTTTTATTAGAAATATCATTTTTTTTTCACTTGGTAAATCTTTATCTTGAATCAAACTTTTCTTAAATTGTTTGTATTTGTATTTTTCACTGTTTTATCAACCAAATTGGTCAGCAAAACTATCAGAAAACAAATAAATTGTATCTCCAAATTTAGTTTAAATTTACTTGGTTCAAAAGTTATTTGTTTTCTCATTCGCATGAGCCCCAGCAGGAAATTTAACAGCTTTATTTTTTATTAATTCATTATGTGATAAAATATACAGCGGATTGTTTGCGCCTGAATAAAAGCTACTTGACCATTTTTTTGTTTAAAAAATTTTTAGTTCTAAATACCTTATGAGACACTACCAAAAATTATTATTTAAGTTTAGATTCGATGTTTTAAATTTGAAGAAATGTTTTCAAAATTCCATACAAGTTTTTTTATTTGTATATGATTTCTGACTTCGCAATCCTGAATTGAACAAATTTCGCATGAAAATTTTTGACAAGGATCAATGTGTACAAACAATTCTACTCGATCTGAAAAATGCAAATTAATTAGTTTTTCTAATTTTTCCATCTCGTCATGAGCTTCTAAAACCGTTAGATAATAAGGAAGTGTCAAGTGCAAATCCATGTGAAGTTTTGAACCATATTTAATAATTCTCAAATTATGTAAATCTATCCACATTGAAATTCGATTGTCTTTTATAAAAAAAATAAATTCTTCGATGATTTTTTCATCTGCTTCATCCATTATTCCACTAACTGAATCACGAATTATTTTGTATCCCGTAAATAAAATAATGAAAGAAAAAATCATTGCAATCCCACTATCAATCCAAAAAATTTGCGTGAAATACATTAAAATTAACCCTAAAATGATTCCAAGTGTTGAATAAGTATCAGTAAGAAGGTGTTTACCTGTGGATTTTAAAACTAAGGAGTGTGTTTTTTCCCCTTTTTTTAAAGCATAATACCCTAAAATAAAATTTACAATAGCTGTAAAAGCAACCAAATAAATCCCGAAATCAACTTTTTCTAAGGCAGTTTTTTGAAATAAATTCTGAATTGCCTCAATTAAAATAATAATTCCAGCAATTGCAATTAAAATCCCTTCAATTCCCGAGGTTAGAAATTCTACTTTTCCATGACCATTCGGATGATTATAATCTTTTGGTTTAGTAACTAAATAGAGACTATACAAGCCTAAAAAGGAACCGATTATATTCACAATACTTTCTAAGGCATCTGAGTAAATTGCAACAGATTTCGTTAAATACCAGGCGAAAATTTTGATAAGAAAAAGTAAAATTCCAAAAGTGACGATAATTTTTTGAAAGCTTAAATTTAATTTTTCTGTTGAATTAGAATTTTTCATCAAACCAAAGGTAATAAAATAATTGTAACAGAAATAAACATTAAAGCAGTTTAAATTTCCTCAAACTGCTTTTCAAAATGTTTTTATACTTTAAATTAATCATGAACAAAGCCAGCAAGCACTGTTTTTTTATTTTTATTTTTTTCAATTGTTAAAAAGTATTCCCCATTTTGAACTTCACTGAAATTATAATTGAGTTTACCACCAACTGCGGTTTGCTTACCATCTATGATTTCACCTATCCCAATGAAAACAGAAATTTTAGGGTTAATCAAATTGTCTACTTCTAAAAACATTTATTTTTTTACAATTAAAAATTATATTCTGATCGCAGAGCAGCTGGGAAGTCAATCTAAATTGATAATCTGCTAATGTTATCAATTCAATAGCACTGCAACTAGCTTGTTATATGGACTTAGGTTGAAAATTTTCAGATAAAGAAAATACTATTTAATTAAAATGTATAATTAACACTTTCTTTTTTATGCCGATTTTTTTAAATGAATATTTATAGATTTTTGTCTAATATTTATAAAACTTTAACTGATAGGTATGATTTTCTATTTTAAGTGTTTAAAAGAAAGTTGGTGGTTTTTTTAGCTCAATTTTTGCATCTTTAAAAAGATTTGAATTTGAATTTAATCGAAACATGAAACTTTGATTTCCACCAATAGGAATCCAAAAGAAAGATAAGTTCCAGCAATGTAAATCTCTCGTTAAGGTGATTCTAGAATTGGTAACTTCCTTGTTTTTTAAATCAAAATAAACATCAGAAATTATTTTCCAACGTTTAGTGAAAGTGAAATCGGAATTAAAAGTGATAGTTTGATTTTGATTAAATTGTCTTTTCATTAAAATCGGCATGCTTGATCGATTTATATCAAATACATGACTCAAAGTTATTCTCCAAGGAATTTCAAAATCGACTAAAAATTCAGGATGCAGGGAGTAATATTGAAAATCTGAGTTCCAATTATCAACAATATTAATCGAGTTTTCTTTGATTTTTTTTCTGCTTTTTGGTGTTGTTAAAATCAAACTTGTATTTACAGAAGCAGAATAAATTCTAAATAATTGTCCTCGTTCATTTAAAGCAAATTCTTTGGTTTCTATATTGGTTGAGTCTATCCAATTATAGGGACTTAAACTTGTTGAAGCCACAATATTTAAAAAATCAAGAGGATTAATTCTTAAATTTGCATTAATTCTGCTAAATCGCATTGAATCTTTCATGAAATCATACGTTCCAGTAAAAGAAAGTGCATCAATTACCCTAGTTTTTGTGAAACCAGTTACTGTATCTTTTTTAGATTTGTGTTTCAACTCAAATGTATTGTTAAATCCAAAAGACAAAAAAGCACTTGAATTTGATGCTGATTCTGGGTAAATACTTCTTTCATATGGCGAATATCTTACTAAACTTTTATTGACTCCGACAGAATCAGAAATTAACTTATTCAAATTTGGATTGTAACGGAAAGAGACATTTGGGGTGATTATGTGTCGTATCAAAGGTTTGTTTTTCCCAACAAAACGATAATAATTATACAGAACAGTCGTCAGAGAGGCAGAAAATGAAATGGTTTGCGACATTCCATATTTGCGAATTGTATCAGTTCGAGTAGCGTTTAAAATCGTATCATATGATTTACTGATTTGCTGGAAATTGAATTTATTATTGTAAGTAACTGAAGGAGTTAATTTCAAGGTATTTTTAAAAATACTCAAAGTTGATTGCATCGTGGAAGATTGATTTATTCCGTTCATAAAACTTTGTTTTACCAAATCATATCTCTTTTGTCCAACTAATGAGTCGTGAAAAGAAGCCCTGTTTTGCGCTTCAAAATTGTAGGTCATCACTATTTGTTCGTACCATTTTTTTGATGCAACTTTATCTCTTTTAAACAAAGCAAAGGGAGAAAATCGGGTGACATTTAAATTGAAAATTGGGCTTGTAATGGCAAAATTATTGATGTTTGAATTTTGTCTTACGGATAATTTCATTCCAGTGGTAATTGGTTTCCCTGGAAAGAGGCGGTTAATATTTACGTCTGAGTTGATGCTATTTTTAAAATAATCAGGGTTTAAAGGATCTAAATTTGTTTTCGTCGAATTATCAGAAATAAAATTCACGTTGGAAGAAAAATTCCACAAAGGATTTGCTTTTGCATCTTGTCGATGTGTCCAAACAATATTCAATTTATTGATTTTATTTGTGTCGGGAAAACCGTTTTTTAAACGTTGAAAACCAAGGTTAAAACTTCCATCAAATTTATATTTAACCTTATAAGAAGTTTGATTACTTAAGCCCCAACTTCCTCTGGAATAAAGGTTTGCATAAAAAGTTGTTTGTAAACTATCATTTACTGGCACGAAATAACCCAAGTTTTGAATTCCCATTCCGTAAGGAGATTGAATGGTGTATTGCGGGAAAATAAATCCGTAGGTTTTTTGTTCAGGTTTTTTTTGAGGAATAAAAATAAAAGGCAAACCGAGTGGTGTAGGAACACCTTTTACCCATAAATTCATTGGTCCAGAAACGATTCTTTTTTCAGGAATTAAAATTGCTTTTGATAATTGAAAGTGAAAATGAGGCTCTTCCAAATCACAGGTAGTAAAACGTCCTTTTTTGAAGTGAATTTCTTCATTAGCCTGACGTTTAGCAACTTCCATGTATAAATAATTCTCATCTTGCTTTAATTTTACTTCTTGAATAAATCCTTTTTTGGAATCAAAATTATAGCGGATTTTAGAAGCAATAATTTCGTTGTTTCCGTCAGTAAATTTGGGTAAACCAACGCGATTACTATCATTATCTAAGGTGTAAGAAGCAAAAACTTCATTTTTATTGAAATCAACTAAAATATAATCAGCACTTAAGATAATTTCTTCATAAAAAATTACTGCTTCTCCATATAAGTGTAATTTTTTCGCTTTATAATCGTGTCGAATAGAATCCTTTGAACTCGCTTTTATTATATTTTCAATTGAGTTGTCAATGGTATAAATTGTATCTTTTTTTTGTTCGATTTGAATTGAATCTTGACTGTAACAAAATCCACTTCCACACATTATTAACAATGAATAGAAGATAAATAGATTTATGGAACGTTTTTTGAACAAATTTTAACTATATTTTTGTTAAATAATTGATTATACAATGACTTTTCGAGTACAAAACTATAAAATTAACGACTTGTTTTTTATAAAAAAGAAAATATTTTCAAAAGCTTTCTGCATTTTTTGTGCCAAATTTTTTGGTATTGTTCTTTTTTGTTTTGGATTTTCATTTTACAATTCTACTATTTATTCTCAAAATTCCAACTTAGATTTACAAAAAATAAAAACAGTATGCATTGATGCTGGGCATGGAGGAAAAGATCCTGGTTGTCATGGGGGTTCTTCTAATGAGAAAACTGTTTGTTTAAATATTGCTTTAAAATTAGGGGCAAAAATAAAGGAAACTTATCCAAACATTAACGTAATTTACACAAGAGATAAAGATGTTTTTGTAGAATTAGAAGATAGAGCTTCGTATGCAAATAAGAATAAAGCGGACCTTTTTATATGTATTCATGCAAATTCTGCTTCCGCAAGTGCTTTTGGTTCAGAAACATACGCTTTAGGTTTACACAAGACTGCCGCCCAACAAAAAGTAGCGGACAGAGAAAATAGCACTATTTTACTTGAGGACGATAAAGGTGAAAAATATAAATTAGAAGATATGACGGCTGATGCAATGATTATCAGACAGCTACAAATGGCAACTTTTTTAGATCAATCCATTTTATTTGCTTCATTGCTGCAAAAAGAATTCAAAAAAATTGGTCGTTACGATCGCGGTGTGAAACAAGCGGGATTTTTAGTTTTATGGCAAACAACAATGCCAGGAGTTTTGATTGAGACAGGTTTTTTGACAAATGTTGAAGAGGAAAAATTCTTGGCAAGCAAGGAAAATCAGGATAAAATGGCTGGTTCTATGTTTGATGCTTTTAAGAAATATAAAAATCAAATAGAAGGAAGTACTGAAAAGGAAACAGAAGTGAAAAAAGATATAGTTGTTAAAGACAAAACCCTGGAAACAGTGACTTTAGATAATAAAGAAATTGACAAAGTTAAAAATTCTGGAACTATTTATTTTATGGTTCAAATTGAAACTTCTGATACCAAAATTTCTTTAACAACATCTCGATTTAAAGGAATGGAAGTGTTTGAATACAAGCAAGATAATTTTTTTAAGTATGCGGTTGGAAAGTTCGAAAATGATTTCAATGGAGCTAGTTCATATAAAAATGAAATGCGTGAAAAAGGATTTCAACATGCTTTCGTAATCGCTTTTCAAAACGGAGAGCGAATAAATTTAGATAAAGCATTGAAAGGGTTGAAAAAATGAAAATCAATTTAGTTTCTTGAAAACTAACCTTCAAATAATTTTACTTTTTTTAAGCTTTTATTTTTATTTTCATTACTTTTGATACTTTAATTTGAAATTTGAATCTTTGCTTGATTTGGAGATACTAAAAAATATATGAAAATAACAAGAGAATTAAAAACGGGAATCATTGCAATTGGAGCGATAGCGCTATTAGTTGCAGGAGTAAATTTCTTAAAAGGTTATAGCTTTTTTGGTGGAGATGAAGTTTATTACGCTTATTTTCCTAACTCCGGCGGAATTGCACCAGCAAGTTCAGTTTCTTTAAATGGGGTTCCTGTTGGGAAAATTATTTCTGTAGAATATGTTGTCAAAAATCAACCGAGTAGAAGGGTTAGGATAAAGTTTAATATTCAAAATGAGGACATAAAAATCCCTGTAGGTTCTGAAATAAAAGTTGGTTCTATTGATTTGTTTAGTAAAGGAATTATCATAACGATGGCAGAAGATTTGTCTCGTGGTTATTATAAACCTGGGGCACATATGTCTGGAATTGTTGCTGCGGATATGATGGCACAAGTGCAATCCTATGCTGACCCAATTTCACAGAAAGTACAAACCTTAATGGTAAATGTTGACAAAGCAGTAACTTCTCTTTCTGCTTTTTGGGACACAACTGCGACATCGGAGCTGGAACAAAGTATGAAGGAAGTAAAAAATGCGATCAAACGTTTAGGGAATGTTGCATTTGAAGTTGAGAATTTAGTGAAAGAAGAAAAGCAACAATTAAATCGAATCTTTAATAATGTTGAATCAATTACAGCAAATTTAAAGAAAAGTAATGACGAAATAAAGGGAATTATCGGAAATGTAAAAAAAGTTTCTGATGATATGGTGACGGTTGATTTCAAAAAGGTTGTTGGCGATGCTACCGAAACAATTCAAAAACTAAATATAATTTTAGCTGATGTTTCAAGTGGCAAAGGTACTCTTGGTAAATTAGTGAAAGATGAAACTTTCTACAATGAAATATTGAAAACAAATGCTGAAGTTCAAGATTTACTAGCTGATTTAAAACTGCATCCTGAAAGATATATTCATGTTTCCTTCCTTGGTGCAAGAATTAAGGGTGTTCCTTTAACTCCAAATGAAGAAAGGAAGTTAAGAACTATTTTAGACACAATTAAGTAATATTATTCAATATAAGTTTTAATAATTTAAAAATGATTTCTCTTATTTTATTCGCTATTTTACTCGTTTTAGCATCTGGTTTTTTCACATGGAACATGATGAAAGTTCGTTCAAATATTTTGTTAGGACGAGAAATTAATCGGTCTGATAGAAAAGCTGAACGATGGAAAACCCTTTTATTAGTTGCTTTCGGTCAGAAAAAAATGTTCAATCGTCCTATTCCTGCACTATTGCATTTATGTATTTATGGAGCTTTTGTAATCACTCAAATTGAATTAATTGAAATTTTCGTTGATGGATTAGCTGGAACACATCGTGTTTTTAGAGAATCTTTAGGCGGATTCTACACTTTCATGGTAAGTTTCATTGAAATTTTATCAGTTTTAGCTTTTATTGCGACCTTGGCTTTTTTAGCAAGAAGAAATTTACTTAAAATTCCTCGCTTTGTTAAAAGTGAATTAAATGGATGGCCAAAATTAGATGCTAATTTGATTCTTTTTGCAGAAATTATATTGATTTGCTTTATTTTCATGATGAATGGAGCTGATGAGGTTTTGTATACGCAAGGTCAATCGCACTTTGAAGGAACAGGCAGTTTTGGTTTTGCCATTTCAAGCTTAATCGGACAGAATCTTTTCGGTGGATTATCCATTGAATCATTACATTTAGTTGAACGAATTGGCTGGTGGGGACATATTTTAATGGTTTTTGGATTCTTAAATTATTTGCCTTATTCAAAGCACTTCCATGTCGTTTTAGCATTTCCAAATACATTTTATTCAAATTTAGATGCAAAAGGTAAATTTACCAATATGGAAGCTGTAACTGCTGAAGTTAAACTAATGCTTGACCCAAGTGCTGATCCTTATGCAATTCCTGCGATTGATGGATTACCACAAAGATTTGGAGCAAAAGATGTTGCTGATTTAACTTGGAAAAATTTATTAGATTCATACACATGCACTGAATGTGGAAGGTGTTCTTCCGTTTGTCCAGCAAATCAAACAGGTAAATTACTTTCTCCAAGAAAAGTCATGATGGATACAAGAGATAGACTTGTTGAATATGGTGATGGATTGCGCAAAAATGGAAAAGATTTTGTGGATGGAAAAAGTTTATTAGGAGATTATATTTCGGAAGAAGAAATTTGGGCTTGCACTTCGTGTAATGCTTGTGTGCAAGAATGTCCAATAAATATCGACCCGCTTTCGATTATCATTGATTTAAGAAGATTTTTGGTAATGGAAGAATCCAAAATGCCATCAGAACTTGCTGGAATGCTCACGAATATTGAAAATAATGGGGCGCCTTGGCAATTTTCTCCAGCAGATAGACTTAACTGGAAGGAAGAAAATTAAGAATTGAAACTGAATAATCAAGAGTATTAGAATTCTTTTTTATTTAATACCCTCTAAATTTTTTTAATAAATTCTAAAAAAAAAATCGAAGATTTCATCATATTTTCGAGCTAAAATTTGAAGTCATGAAAGAAAAAAAATTAATAGAAATAACAGAAAACGGACATCATATTAGTCCAATTTTACCAGAAGATATAAAGAATTATTTAATTGACATTGATGGCACAATTTGCGATGATATCCCAAATGAAGAACCAGAAAGAATGGCTATAGCAAAATTATATCCTGATGCTTTAGTTACCTTGAATAAATGGTACGATGAAGGACATATAATTTGTTTTTTTACTTCAAGAACTGAAGCGCATCGGGAGGTTACAGAAAAATGGTTAGCTGATAACGGTTTCAAATACCACAGTATGTTAATGGGAAAACCTCGAGGTGGAAATTACCATTGGATTGATAATCACATGGTGCGAGCAACTCGCTACCAAGGAAAATTTACTGATTTAGTAGAAAGAAATGTAAAAATTGAAGTTTTTGAAAAATAAAGGATTGCTGATTTGCGAATGTTGGTTGATGAATTACATATAGAATATGAATAGTGAAGATTTAATAATTAGAAGTAAAAAATTCTCATTTCATTGCATCGATGTTTGTTCTTTGCTGCTAAATAACTTTTTAGGTAATCATACAAAAGGACAATTAATAAGATATTCAACTTCGGTTGCTGCCAATTGTAGAGCAACTTGTCATGCACAATCAAAACCTAGGTTTACCGCTAAAATATTCATAGTTGTTGAAGAGTCTGGATGAATCAGAATTTTGGTTACAGTTAATAATAGATAAAAAATTAATTCAAGAAGAGAAAATAATTCCAATTTTAAAAGAAGCAAATGAGCTTACCTCAATTTTTGTTTCATCAAGAAAAATAGCTTCGTTAGCATTAAAAAATAATAATTATGGACGATATTCAACAATCAACAATCAATAATCAAAGATTAATAGTACCAACAATGGCTCAAATGATGGCCTCTGGAGAAACCCCAGATATTTTATTTTGGGTTGGTTGTTCAGGAAGTTTTGATGATAGAGCAAAAAAAATCACGAAAGCTGTTGTTAAAATTTTAAATGCATGTGATGTAAAATTTGCTGTTTTAGGTACAGAAGAAAGTTGTACTGGTGATCCTGCAAAACGTGCTGGAAATGAATTCACTTTTCAAATGCAAGCCATGATGAATATTCAAGTTTTAGATGGATACGAGGTCAAAAAAATAGTAACTGCTTGCCCACATTGCTTCAATACCTTAAAAAATGAATATCCTGAATTAGGTGGAAATTACGAAGTGATTCACCATACGCAACTAATTCAAGATTTGATAAATACTGGCAAACTTGCCATCAAAGATGGTGGGGTTTTTAAAGGTAAAAAAATCACCTTCCACGATCCATGTTATTTAGGTCGAGCAAATAATGTATATGAAGCACCAAGAGAATTGGTTGAAAAATTGGATGTAGAATTAATCGAAATGAAACGCTGCAAAACAAATGGTTTGTGTTGCGGCGCGGGTGGAGCTCAAATGTTTAAAGAGGCGGAAAAAGGGAAGAAAGAAATCAATATTGAAAGAACAGAAGACGCATTGGAAACGAAAGCAGAAATCATTGCAACAGGATGTCCTTTTTGCAATACTATGATGACTGATGGTGTGAAAAATTTCAATAAGGAAGGTGAAATTCAAGTGCTAGATGTGGCAGAATTAATTGCAACAGCTGCCGATCTTTAAATGAATTATAAGTCATGACAGCCTTGAGAAATGAATAATTTTTATACCCACTAATTTATCATAAAAATAAGATTTCAATTGTGATCTTTTTCTTTCCATGTAATCTGAAAAAAATCTTGTGAACTCAGTTAAAAGCATTTCTAACTTAGCGTCTAAAAAAAATAAAATGAATATATCAGACTTAAGTCCAAACTCTAAATTGTGGCTTTACCAATCTAGTAGAGCTTTAAATGCTACGGAAATTCAGTGGTTAAATGAACAATTAAAATCATTTGCTTCTGATTGGGTATCCCATGGAGCTGATTTAATGGCAGTAGCTGAAGTTTTAAATCCATATTTTATTGCTTTTGCTGTTGATTTATCTCGAGCAAACGCTTCTGGATGCTCAATTGATAAATCTGTGAAATTAGTGAAAGATTTAGGAAAAGAATTGAATATTGATTTTTTTAATCGTTTGAAAATTTGGTCACAAAATGATCATGGAGAAGTTAGCTTAATTCCTTTTAAAAGTATTAGTGCATTCCCTGAGAATTATATTTTTAATCCTTTAATAGATAAACTAGGGGATTTAAATTCAAAAAAATTTAAACTTAAAATAGCGGATTATTTAATTGAAAATCAATTGCTTTGATTTTTAGCGTAAATTATTCTGGCAAAGTCAAAATCGGTATTGCAGAATAATTTGCAATTGCCTTTGAATAACTTTCATGAAAAAGTCTGTCAAAAAAGCTATGTTTTCTTGGAATTATAGCCAATAAATCGATGTGATTATTTGCTATAAATTCTAAGATGCCATCATTTACATGAGAATTTATCTCAATCTGCAAATCAAACTCATCAAAAGGAATAATATTCTTCAAGTCAGTATAAATTTCGTCAATTTTATTTTCTTCAGAAACATGCACTGCATGAATTTTAGTTTGAACATTAAAGGCATTTATGTTTTTGACAATTTCTCTAAAAATTTCAATATTTTTTGTTTGCTTTATTTTTTTCCCATCGAAAGCAAAACCAATTTTTACTTCTCTCGGAAAAACAAAATCTTTTGGAATCCCTAAGACAGGCACCTTTGAGGAAGTTAAGACATGTTGTGTATTTCCGCCTAAAAAAAGCTGATCTATTTTACTAGCTCCAGTCAAACCCATTATTATTAAGTCTATTTCATTGTCATTGCAGAAGTTATTTATTTCCGTAGCAAGGGAAAATCCGGGTAAGCAGTGATTGTAGGTCTTTAAGAATTTTGTATCAATTCCATTAATTAATTTATCTAATTGTTCCGTTTTAATCTGCTGATAAAAAGAAAAATCAATCATTTCTGGACTTTCACTATTTACAATTGGTAGAGAATAAACGTGTAAAAAGTGAATTTTTGAATGGAATTTATGTCCCAATTCAATTCCAAACTTTGCAGCATCTAAGGCGTTATCTGAAAAGTCAGTTGTAATTAGAATATTTTTCATGGTTTTAAAGTGTTAATTTATAGGGTTAAATTTCCTCTTAAATTACTTAAAAAAATATGATTTTTATCAATTTTTTTAACATTTTTTTGTTTTTTTTGAAATTTTACCTAAATTCGAAATCTTATGAAGAAAAGAGAATCATTTATTTTTTGCTTTTTATTAAGTTTATTGATCTTTTCTGCTTGTACACTTAGTGCGAATCAAGAGCAGAAATTGAATAAGAGTCTTGGTTTGTACATGCAATCATTGAGTAATAAGACAATTTTGCATCAAGTTTCGATGTGTCATCCAGCATTTTTAAGATATATTAAAAATAAGGGAAACGACTTTTTTAAGTATGTTTTTAATCCGAATGAGAAAGAGGAAGAATTGATTTTTTCTGATCCTAAAATTTTGCAAATTGAAACAAATGAAAGTGAAATTCATACTTTATACTCTTTGAAAAAAGAATTTTTATTTGAAGGTGAAAATAAAATTGATTCAATTAAATTTGTTGCAATATCTGAAAATGATGGGGAAAATTGGTTTTTTGTTAATTATAACATGTATTCAAATAAAAATATTTGCCAAGAAGTTATAAGATTAATAAAATAAAATATTATATTTACGTCATGCTAAAAATTTTACACACAACCATTATACTTTTTTCTTTTTCAACTTTTTTCGCTCAAGGTTGGCAGGCCGTTGGTGCCAGATCAATGTCTTTAGTCAATGCAAGCACTTGTATTTCTGATGTTTGGGCTTATCATCACAATCCTGGCGCTCTTGCTTCACTAAACAAGACCTCAGTAGGAATATCTTATGAAAATAGATTCCTTTTGCGGGAATTACAGGGGCAAGGTTTTGCGGTTGCACATCCAATAAAAAAAGGTGTTCTTTCATTTGGAGGGCAACTGTACGGACAAAGTTTATACAGAACCTCACGAGTAGGTTTGGGATACAGTTTACAATTATCAGAAAATATTTCAGCTGGTGTTCAATTAAATTATCAATCTCTAAGAATTTTTAATTATGGACAAAAAGGCACTGTTTCAGGAGAGTTTGGTATGTTAGCAAAAATTAATGAAAAGGTGAATGTTGGTTTTTCAGTTTTTAATTTGAATAATGCTAAACTTTCAGTATACCAAGACGACAGATTTACAACCTATTTGCGAGTAGGATTATCATACAAAGTGTCATCAAAAGTTTCAATTTTAGCAGAAGCAGAAAAACAAATTGAATCTAAATTAAGGCCAAAAGGTGCATTGGAATACCAAATTTCAGATAAATTTTTCTTGCGCGCTGGAGTAGCTGGAAATCCAATTGAAATTACTTTTGGAACAGGTTTTACTTTTTTAAATGGCTTGAAATTAGATTTTGGAACTGCTTATCATCAACTTTTAGGATGGTCTCCACACATTGGAATTACTGTTGATTTAAAAAAGAAAACAAATGAATAAATTTTTACTCCTTATAATTTGTTCATTTTCTGTTTTAGCAAGTTTTTCACAAACCAAAAGTGAAATCGTTCAGCAAAGAATTGAGCTAATATCAGAACAATTAGAAACGGAAGATTTGGATTTAACCAATCTAATGGAGCAACTAAATTATTATTATGACAATAAAATTAATTTAAACAATACCGATGTTGAAACCCTTGAATCTCTTGGTTTTTTATCAGAGGTGCAAATTAATGATGTTTTTATTCATTTAAGACAATTTGGAAAATTCTTAACTATTTATGAATTACAAGCTTTAAGATATTGGGATTTACAGACAATTCAAACAGTTTTACCTTTTGTGAGAATTGATGATAAATTGGATCAATTACATGTTTCACTTGCGGAAGCACTCAAATATGGCAAGTTTGAAGTTTTTTTGAGGTACCAAACGGTGCCTGAAAAAAAAGCTGGCTATGCTGACGTTCCAGATTCTGTGAAAGCGCAAAGTAACAGTTATTATTTAGGAAATAGTGATCATTATTACACCAGATTACGTTATTCTTACAGAACGAATCTTAGTATGGGAATTACTGCGGATAAAGATCCAGGAGAAGAATTTTTTAGAGGTTCACAAAAAAATGGATTTGATTTTTATTCATTCCATGCTTTTTACAAAGGAGGGAAATATGTTAAGGCGATTGCCTTGGGAGATTACCAAATTCAAATTGGTCAAGCGCTAAATTTATGGTCTGGCTACGCTTTCGGAAAAACTGCCGATGTTGCAAATATTAAGAAAAATGCGCAAGCTTTAAGACCATATACTTCTGTTGATGAAAATAGATTTTTACGAGGTGCTGCTATTGATTTAGCATATAAAGATTTGGGTTTAACTTTATTTGGATCTGTTAAAAAAGTGGATGCATCTATTATTGAGGATTCCTTAGCGGATGATTTGGAATTTGTCTCTAGTATTGATTTATCTGGTTTTCACAAAACAACTTCTCAAGTTCAAAAGAAAGATGCTTTAACTGAACGGATTTTTGGAGCAAATATGAATTATAAATTTAAAAGTCTAAAATTCGGTCTTGCAGCAATTAGCCAGTCTTATGATAAAAATTTTTCAAAAGCAATTCAACCATATAATCAGTTTGATTTTAGAGGTAAAGGGATGACTTCTTTAAGCGCTGATTATAGCTATGTCTGGAAAAATATAAATCTTTTTGGAGAAGTTTCTAGAACTTCTTATTCAAAAGATTATGCGTTTTTACAAGGCTTAATTATTGCTTTGGATAGTAAAGCAAGTTTAAGTGTTTTGTACAGAAATTATGGGAAAGCTTACCAAACCTTGTATAATAATGGTTTTGCTGAAGGAAGTAACACTCAAAATGAATCTGGGATTTATTTCGGTTTAAGAACAAAGTTAGCAAGTGCTTGGACGATGAATACTTACATGGATTTATTTAAAGCGCCTTGGATGAAATATTTGGTTGAAGCTCCCACAAATGGCTACGAATTTTTAAACCAAATTAGTTTTAAACCAAATAAAATAATGGAGGTTTATGGTCGATTTAGACAGCAAATGAGACAGAAAAATAGCCGAGATGTTTTTGGTGCTGTGACTCAATTGGAAGATGTAATTCAACGTAATTATCGTTTGAATTTTTCATATCAAGTTACAGAGGCCTTACAAATTAAAAGTAGAATTGAGTATGTTACAATTAATAGACCTAGCAATAAACCTGAACAAGGTATGATTTTTACCCAAGATTTATTAATTAAACCAAAAAGTTCTCACTTTGATGTGGCATTAAGATATGCGCTTTTTGATACAGATTCTTATGACACACGATTATATACTTTTGAAACAAATGCACTTTATGTATTTTCTGTTCCAGCTTATTATTACCAAGGAAGTCGTGCTTACATAACTTTACGTTATTCTTTCCTAAGAAGATGTGATTTGTGGTTAAGATATGGGACTTTTATTTACTCGAACAGAACAACAATAAGCTCTGGTGCAGAGGCAATTAATGGAAACAGAAAAAGTGATGTAACTCTTCAGTTTAGAGTTACTTTTTGATTATTTTTTTAATTCTTTACTCTAGATTCTTCATTTTTTCAATAATCAATATCCAAATTAAAGGTCTTTTGAAGCGAAAATAAATTTGCATTCTTTTTTGAAAGAACATTAAATTTATCTTTTCCTGTCAATAATTTATTGTTTTCTTCCTGATTTTCAATTACTTTAAAAACAACGGAAACCGTGTAGTTTTGTAATTTATCTCGAACGAAATCTAAAATATCGGTAATGTTATTTTGAATGATGTCAATTTGAATTTGATTATCACATTCATGGTGAATTTCAATTTCGTTAAAAACCTGAGGATTTCTTTTTGAAAGAGCAAAATAAACGGTATCCATTCCATTTTCTTTCATTTTGAAAGCTAGTTGTTTCCAAATCATTTTCACCTGGTCAAAACTGAAAGGTTTTTCTGGTCTATCAACATAAATTGAACCTTTTTCCTCTGTTTTTTCCTGATTTTTTTTTAGAATTTGATTGATAGAAATATTCTGGGTATTCAGATTTCCCATCGGAACAGAAGTAGTTTTAGGTTCTACTTTTGCAGCGAAAACAGGTCTTTGCTGTTGAACAATAGGTTTATTTTGTATCGAACTTCCAGCAGTTCTAATTGATTGACCTGCAAATGGAATTATGACAACTTTTTCAGTTAGGGATTTTTTTTTTCTAACTCATTTTTCAATGAGCAAAGTTGCATTAAAGCTAATTCAACTAGTAATCGATGATTTTTAGAAGATTTATATTCAACATCTGCTTTGCTAAGCAACGTAAGAGCTTTAATGATTGAGATTGATTCAATAATTTTTGCTTGTTCAATGAAACGATTTTGAACAGATTCACCAACTTCTAGTAATTTAGCAGTTCTTGGATCTTTGCAAACCAATAAATTTCTATAATGCTCAGCTAAACCGTTCAAAAAATGATGACCATCAAAACCTTTTTCAATTATGTCATTGAATAAAAGTAGGGCAGAGGGAATATCTTCTTTGTTTGTTTGTTCAACAATTCGGAAATAATATTCGTAATCTAAAATGTTTAAATTGTCGATTACTGCTTTGTAAGTCAAATTATTTCCCGCAAAACTTACAATTTGGTCAAAAATTGAAAGCGCATCACGTAAGGCTCCGTCTGCTTTTTGAGCAATTAAATGAATTCCTTCAGCTTCAGCATTAATTCCTTCCTTCGTGGCAATATAAGTTAAATGTTCTGCAATATCTTTTACTTTAATTCTTGAAAAATCAAAAATCTGACAACGAGAGAGAATCGTGGGAATAATTTTATGTTTTTCAGTCGTTGCAAGGATAAAAATTGCATGTGCTGGAGGTTCTTCTAATGTTTTCAAAAAAGCATTGAAAGCATTGTTTGAAAGCATGTGAACCTCATCAATGATATACACTTTGTGCGTTCCAATCTGTGGGGCAATTCTAACTTGGTCAATTAAACTTCGAATATCTTCAACTGAGTTATTAGAGGCAGCATCTAGTTCATATACATTTAAAGAAGCTCCTTCGTTGAAAGAATTACATGAATCACACGAATCGCAGGCTTCAATTTGCTCTGTTATGTTAAAACAGTTGATTGTTTTTGCTAGAATACGGGCGGTTGTTGTTTTACCTACACCACGAGATCCACAAAATAAAAACGCTTGAGCTAAATGATCATTTTTGATTGCATTTTTTAAAGTTGTTGTAATGGATTTCTGTCCAACAACAGTTTCAAACGTTTGCGGTCTATATTTTCGTGCGGAAACAATGTAATCACTCATATTGAATGCAAAAATAAGATTTTTTTTAGTGAGAAATAAAGTTGTTGATAACTATTTTTAATAAACTTTAAAGACTGGTAATCTCATAAAACTCTCCTCAAAATAAATGCTATTTTGATAAATAAAATACAATTGTTCCCACTGACTTTCTCTGAATTTTGAATCATTTTTCTTTTTTTCATCAAAAAGTGAATGTAATTCTGGACTTTCTGTCAAAATTTCTACTGCTAAATCTTCAAAAACATAATCAGAAAAATATTCTTTTTCTTGGAGATAGGAATCGAAAAAATTCCAAGCAAAATAGCTATCTTCTGTTTCGGGTTCTAAAACCGAACAGATAAATTTCTTTTTTTCTTGCTTTGTAGAAATCAAATAATCGCCTTTTTTAAGTTGAATTTTTGACTCTTTTTCTTTGATTTTCATCTCTTTATGTAAAAAATGTCCTTCGTAAGGTTTTAATCCATTTTTGTAATCTTCCACTTGAAAAAAGCTCAGATTAATAAGTGAATCTTGCGTTAATTGGCGCATTTCGATTTTATTTTGTTTTAGGCGAGAAATAACTTCTTTACATTGCAACCCAACAACATAAAACTGTGGAATTTTTGCAGAATCTTGAGCTTGGTATTTGTTAAAATATGGAATTTTACGTTCAAAAGGTTTTGTTCTATCATAATATAAGCGATCTAAACCAGTGACATCACTTTTTTTATAACCGTGTTCAAAGCCTTTAAAGAGTACACTGTCTTTTTCTGTCGTTTGTTGAAAATTGTAGAGATAAAATTGGTTTTTTTGAAGAGATTCTAACTCTTGACGACGAACGTTTTTAAGTGTTTTACTATTCTTTTTTGTCCACAAAATCAGTTCTTTTAAATACAAATAAGTAGCCTCAACTCGCTGCGGAAAAGGTTTTAACATATGCGTTTCTGTCGTTACTGAAATACATGGGAAAAGTGAAGCGTAACCCATTGCATATCGCGGCAAATCATTAAAAGCTGCGATTCCTTTATCAGGAATTTCCTCGACTGATTCAACATAAGGAAATAAATCAATTTGATATTTTTGCATTGCTGATTCCATTTCTGGAACAAAATGTTTGTAAGTCAAAATTTGAAAAGGAAGTTCTAATCGTTTTTTTATAGAATGAATTAATGTCAAGGTATATTGATAATCAGCACCATTACTAACATGTGTATCAATAAAAATATCAGGATTAATAGCTTGAAAAATTTTCACAAAAGTAAAAGCGTTTTCGGAATCCATTTTTATAAAATCCCGGTTTAAATCTAAATTTTGTGCATTTCCACGGAAACCATATTCTTCTGGGCCATTTTGATTCGCTCTACTGCTTGAACAACGATTCATCATTCCGTCAACATTGTAGCACAAAATGAAAGAAAAAGTTAGATTTTTGTCGATTTTCAAATCTTTATTCACATAATCCAAGGTGATTTTTCCGCAAGCATTTATTCCATCTGGTTCGCCAGGATGAATTCCGTTATTTATAAGAATGTTCGTCTGATTTTTAAAATTTTGGAAGGTTTTCAATGAATCATTTTCTCCGTTTAAAACACATAAATAAATTGGCAATCCGCAGTCAGAAATTCCCATGTTGTACAATTCAACTTGCTTTTTTTGAGCTAAAGAATCATAGAATTGAACCAATTTTTTATAAGTAGGAGTTTGATTTCCTGAAAATTGAGAGAAAATAAAAGTTGGTAAAAATAGGATTATAAATAATAGGTTTTTCATGTTTCAAAAATAGATTAAATTTTTTAAAAGGATTCAAACAAACCATAAAGAAGAGGATTTCCATTTCTTAATTTGATTTCAAAATCGTCAATAAGAATGTTATTTTTCCCTTTATTCCAGATAAATACTTTTAATCTTAAATCTTTATTTTTTAAATATTCTTCCTTCAGTTTAAAAGTATGATGAATTGTAATCCATTTAAAATTTCCTTTTGAAGTTTTATTTTCAATTTTAAAAATCTCAAAAGGTGTTCCTCCCCAATAAAAAGAGCTGTCTTTCGTTTCTAAACTTGCAACTAAAATGGCATCTTTTAAATTTCCCTGAAGATATGTTTTTACAGAAATTTCGATTAAATCGTTTTTATTTTTTTCAAATTCACTTAATTTTTTCTTAAAAGTGATTGACCACTCAGAAAGAGAGTCAATCAAATAGGATTTTTCACCAGAAAAAGAAAGTGTGTCGATGTAATTTTGCTTAGAAATTGAAGTCCAGTTTTTACTTTTATTATTTGACTCGAAATTTAATTTATCAATCATTTTTATCTGATTTATTTTTCCTTTTTTGAACAAATAGGAAGTTCCACCATTGTAATTTTTTTGCCAACTCAATTCACGGAAAAAATCTGTAATTATTGGCAAAATCAATGGGTTTGATTCTGATAATCCAGCAAAATAAATATTATCATACTTTGATTTGTTGTGCTCTAAAAAATGAAGAAATTCTCCTTCATTTAAAAATTTATCAAAACAAATAATTTCTGATTTTATTTTATACTTTTTGATATAATGTAAAGAAATCTTTCTGTTATAGTCATAAATTAAAATGATCGTTTTTTTATTTTTAAAATCATTTTTTTTAATTTCTTTGATGAATTGTTCTTGAGGCGAATTGTAAAAAATTTCAAAATGTTTTCTTTGGAAAACTAATACCAGGACATTTGTCGATAAAATAATTCCCACAATTAAAGCATTAATTTTCACTTTTTGTTCTTTAATATGACCAAATAATACAAAAAGTAGAAAAGGAAAATTAAAAATTAAAACGGAGAATTGGATAACACTATTTACATACCTTGAGTAGAAAAATCCGATTAAAAATGGAAGTAAAAACCAAATAAGAGAAAGAATAAAATATTTTTTATTAATAAATTTAGTATTTTTTTTCAATTGAAGTAAGCCCCAAATGATTAAACATAGAACAAGAATATAAACATAAAATGAATATTGGAAAATATATTTTAGATAAACAATTAGATAATCATTGTTTGGTTTTCCTAGCCATCCTTCAACACCACCAACTTTTAGTTGATAGAAAAAAATTGGTAAGTGCGGAATGTAAAGCACAAAAATTAAAGTGCCAGAAAGTAAATAGGGGAGAAGTTGATTTCTTTTGATAAAAAAAAGTCCACTTATTCCTACAATTAAAGCAAATAAAAGACTAAAATGATGGTTGTAAGTACAAAGTGAAGTGGAAATAATAAAGAAAATATAATTTGAGTATTTTTTATTTTCTTTTTGTAGAACTATTTTGGTCAGAAAATAAACCATTAATAAAGTGAAAAATAAACCACTGATATAAGGACGAGCAATTTGGCTGTACATTACTGAATACTGTATACTTGCTAAAAAGGATGCGCAAATTAATGCTACTGTTTCATTATACCATAATTTGGCAATTTTATATAAGGCTAAAATGGCTAAAATTCCAAAAATTATAAATGGAAATTTGACACTCATTTCTGAATAACCAAAAACTTTCACCCAATAATAAATAAAAACTTGGATGCCAGCTGGGTGACCGTCTATTAAAATTCCTTTACTAATTAATTCTGAAAAACTGTCGTAATGAGTTCTGAATAACGCACTAAATTCATCATTTGTAAACGGGATTTCAGAATAGTGCCAAAATCGCAAAATAGTAGCTGTTAGTAGAATTATTAAAAGTAAAATGTTGTTTTTAAATCTCATTGATACAAATTTAGAATTTTTCTTATTCTAAGCTTTAGTTTTATGACTATTTTTTTGAATTTTAAGTTTTAATCGGATTTACAAGAGTCATCAATTTTATCTATATTTGCATCATGCGTATTGATATTTTAACAATTTTGCCAGCTTTACTTCAAGGACCATTTTCTGACTCTATCATGAAGCGCGCCCAAGAAAAAGGTTTAGTTGAAATAAATTTGCACAATATTCGCGATTATTCAACTTCAAAGCATAAAAATGTTGATGATTATCAATATGGTGGAGGTGCCGGAATGGTAATGTCAATTGAACCTATTGCAGTTTTAATTGAAAAATTGAAAGCAGAGAGAAAATACGATGAAATCATTTATATGACACCTGATGGTGAAATTTTAGATCAAAGAATGTCGAACAACCTTTCTTTAGGTGAAAATATTATGATTTTGTGCGGACATTATAAAGGTGTTGATGAACGTGTCAGACAACAATACATAACAAAGGAGATTTCAATTGGTTCTTATGTGTTATCAGGTGGAGAATTAGCAGCTGCAGTTTTGGTAGATAGTATTGTTCGACTTTTACCAGGAGTGTTAAATGATGAAACTTCTGCTTTGACTGATAGTTTTCAAGATGATTTACTTTCTCCACCGGTATATACGCGTCCACCAGAATTTAATGGAATGAAAGTTCCAGATATTTTATTATCAGGAGATTTCAAAAAAATAGATCTTTGGCGCGAAGAGAAAGCTTTAGAAAGAACAAAATTAAGAAGGCCTGATTTACTAAATGATTGACAATTTAAGTAAAAAAGATAATAAATCAACCCCTTCAGGGTACCCACCCTGAAAGGGTTAAAATAACATAATTTATGGAAAATTTAGAAAATATCGTCGAGACATTAAAAAATGGTGGAACAATTTTGTATCCTACCGATACAATTTGGGGATTAGGTTGTGATGCGACGAATGAAGCAGCTTGTCAGAAGTTATTGGAAATCAAAAGAAGACCTGAAACGAAAAGTTTTATTATTTTGGTAGATAGTTTTCAAATGTTGGAAAAATATGTTCCTGAATTTTCTGACGTTTGCTATGAATTAGCAGAATTGGCAATCAAACCTTTAACGATAATTTACCCTAAAGCACAAGGTCTGGCAGCTTCAGTCTTGGCAGATGACGGGTCTGTAGGTATTAGATTAACAAAAGATCCATCTTGTCTGAAATTAATTAAGGCTTTAAAAAAACCTTTAGTTTCAACATCTGCAAATTTTTCTGGAGCGGCTTACCCAACTTGTTTTGATGACGTTGATTTTGAATTAAAAAATGCAGTTGATGAAATAGTTAAGGAAAGATTAACAGAAAAACAAATTTCACCTTCTCAAATTATTAAAATTGGATTGGATAGTTCGATTAAAATTGTGAGAAAATAAATAAAAAATTTATTACAAAATAAAGGTAGTATCTCATAAAGTGTGTAAAGCTAAAAAGTTATTCTGAAAAAATATTGACCTCCTCCAAAAAGGTCAAAATATTTTTTCGGAAATAACTTTTTTAGTAATTTTAACACACACAATATGAAAAAAGAAGATTTATTAAGTA